>JBDRIB010000113.1:0-2122 GCA_043816375.1 Planctomycetota bacterium
GGTTGCGGGGTTAAGCAGGGTGTGAGAAATAGAAATTGCGCAAAATACGTTGTTGCGGAATTTCAGAGGAATTGCGGATTGGAACTGTCCGAGGCAAATCTGATTCGCGCTCACTGTGTATGCAACCGTACAGAAACGCGATATGAAGGCTTAGCCCCTTCGTGTCGCTTTTTCATTTTAATGATATCCGTATGGGACGGTGACAGTCACCAATCTACGAGCTGGCCCCCGATAAATCGGGGGGCTGCGCTCCGTAATTGGTGACAGTCACCGATGTCCCGGCTGGCTCAGACTCCTCATATCGCTTTTTCATTTTAATGATGAGGGGGCGCGGTGATTTTATATATTCGTACCTGTTTGCCGCCGTAAATATTTTTTCCGCCTCCGTCGCCGGGCAAATCCACGGGTTCCGAGGCAAACCCGGCCGCATCCAGCAGACTCTTGTCGGCGGCGGAGAAGAAAACTTCGTGCCTGCCCCGGTACTCGTCCTGCAAAGCCAGAGGGCCCCAGTACACCTGCTCGCCCCCGAGAAGCCCGCCGACCACCTCCGCACACATCGTTTTCCAACTGCCGTCGTTCAGTACGCGCCAGTGCTTCTCGCGCCCGCGCTCCTCGCCGAGCATCTTGTAGGCATAAATCATCGAATCGCTGTAATTCGACGCAAGGATAACGCCCCCCTCGGGCAATACGTCCACTATATCATCTGACAGCCTGTCATTCAGCCTGGCCTCTGACTGCCTGGCCTGAAAGTCCGGCAGGTTTGAAAACACGATGAACCCCGCCATTGCCAGCAATATCGCTGAGGAGCAAACAGTTACCGCCTTTCGCCAGGCGTGTCCGGTAATATTCAAATGCAGGAAGCCGACGGCAAAACCGATGAGCAGCGTCAATAATATATAGGAAGGAATCAACTGGTATTGCATTTGGACAAGATAGTAGTTCAGGGTCACGAACAGGCTTGACGCAAGGTAAACCACGATAAACAGGAGTTTCGTCCTGCAGTTGCGAGGGTGAAGACAAATGCCCGCAACAGCGAGGATTAAACCGGCAAAGGTAAACTGCCTGATTACCCGGCCAATGTAGACTGGCACCTGTATCAGAAGCAAACCCGAAAAGCCTCCGGCAAACCAGTATTTCCTGAAGCCTGTCGCCGTGATTAATTTCAGGAGGTCGGAGCAATTCCTGACGGGGTTCTCGACATATGGTGACGGCAGGGCGGTCTGGATGAACGGGATTGCATACTGCAGGGCGGAAACCACGAAAAAGGCGAACAGAATCAGCAGCGTTCCGGGTTTCAGCACCGCCCTACGGTCCGTCGCCAGCGCAAAGAGCACAAACGCCGGCAGCATTGTTATCATCGTGACGTGATTCCCGAAACTTAGCGCGTACACTGCGCAGGCCGCGTAGAAGAATTTCATTTTTCCTGCACCGCTCTTGCGTGCGTTTCCGTCGGCCCATTTGAAAAGGAAATAGACAATCAGGCATATAAAAAACGCGTTGAGGCTGTAAACCCCGGCGACGACTGCGAACGTCCAGAACATCGGCAGGACGGCAAGAAGCAGAGCGCCGGCAAAAGCGATTAATTCGCTCTTGATGAGATTTGCGAGAATCCTTTGCAGAACAACGACGGCCAGTACCGCAAAAAAAGCGGACATAAAATTGATTCGCCAGGCAAGGGTCCCCAAAGGCAGGTGCGAAAACAGATGATTAACGGAAACATAGAGAGGATAGCCGGTCGTGTGCGACACGCCCCAGACCTTGCCAAGGAACTGCCACTTGCTGGTGTCCGATTCTCCGCCGACGCCGTCCCTCAACGTCAGCAGATATAACGTCGAAACCGCCGCCGCGAGCACAAGCGGATACAGTATCCACAGGGGGGAACGACGCCCGCCGGCGTCTCCTCCGATTTCCCGCACTTCAGTCTGATTTCTCATTACACTGTCTTCGCATAACCCGAATTGTCCGGTCGCCGTATGGGAACTCGCACTCGTGCACAAATCCCTGCTTTTCGTAAACCGCCACGGCGGGCGTCCCGCCGACAACCTCCAGACGCATTTTCTGAAAGCCCTGTTCTGCAGCGACCTCGTAACACTTTTTCAGCAAAGTCCGGCCGATGCCCTTT
>JBDRIB010000114.1:0-2067 GCA_043816375.1 Planctomycetota bacterium
GGTTGCGGGGTTAAGCAGGGTGTGAGAAATAGAAATTGCGCAAAATACGTTGTTGCGGAATTTCAGAGGAATTGCGGATTGGAACTGTCCGAGGCAAATCTGATTCGCGCTCACTGTGTATGCAACCGTACAGAAACGCGACATGAAGGCTTAGCCCCTTCGTGTCGCTTTTTCATTTTAATGATATCCGTATGGGACGGTGACAGTCACCGATGTCCCGGCTGGCTCAGACTCCTCATATCGCTTTTTCATTTTAATGATGAGGGGGCGCGGTGATTTTGTATATTCGCACCTGTTTGCCGCCGTAAATATTTTTCCCGCCTCCGTCGCCGGGCAAATCCACGGGCTCCGATTTAAATCCGGCCGCATCCAGCAGCCTTTTATCGGCGGCGGAGAAGAAAATTTCGTGATTGCCCCGGTACTCGTCCTGCACAACCAGAGGGCCCCAGAAAATTTTCTCGCCCCTGAGAAGCCCGCCGACCGCTTCTGCATTCGCAGCCTTCCAACTTGTATCGTGCCACACGCGCCAGTGTTTCTCGCGCCCGCGCTCCTCGCCGAGCATCTTGTATAAAAGCAGCATCGAATCGTCGTAGTTGGAAGCAAGCATCACGCCTCCGGGCGGCAACGAGTCGATTATGTCGTCTGCCAGTTTGTCCCTTGTCATTGCCTTGTCTCGTTTGGCCTGGATTCTCGGCAGGTTGGCAAGCATCACGTATCCGGCCATCAAGAGGATTATCACTGAACAACATACCGAAGCGGCGGCGCTTGCCGCTCTTCCCGGATGCGGCGCAATCACCCGGATGAGTCCGACCGAGGCCGCAATGAACATCGCAATAATAATGTAGGACGGAATCCACTGGTATCGCACCTGGAGGACATAATAATTCAGCGTAACCAGCAGGTTGACCGCGAGAAAAACCAGCAGGAATAAACAATGCCGACGCCTTTCGCGGAAAAGGACAAAAAGCCCCCCCGCCGCAAGAGGGAAGACAAGGAAAGTGAACTCAAACACAATGAAGCCCAGGTAGTCCGATAACTGCGAATCGAAAAAACCTTCCACGCCGCCGGAAAACATATGCTGCCTGAAACCCGTGGCCGTGAGAAGGTTCCGAAGGTCTTCGAAACTGCTCACGCGGTTTTCCAGATACGGTGATTCAGCGGCGGTCTGGATGAAGGGGATTGAATACTGCAGGGCGGCGACCACAATAAAGGCGAACAGAATCAGCAGCGTTCCCGGTTTCAGCACCGCCCGCCGGTCCGTCGCCAGCGCAAAGAGCACAAACGCCGGCAGCATTGTTATCATCGTAACGTGATTCCCGAAACTGAGCGCATATACTGCGCACGCCGCGTAGAAGAATTTCATCTTTCCCGCACCGCTCTTGCGCGCGTTCCCGTCGGCCCATTTGAAAAGGAAATAGACAATCAGGCATATAAAGAACGCGTTGAGGCTGTAAACCCCGGCGACGACCGCGAACGTCCAGAACAACGGCAGGACGGCAAGAAGCAGAGCACCGGCAAAAGCGATTAATTCGCTCTTGAGGAGATTTGCGAGAATCCTTTGCAGAACAACGACGGCCAGTACCGCAAAAAATGCAGACATAAAATTGATTCGCCAGGCAAGAGTTCCGAAAGGCAGGTGTGAGAAGAGATGGTTCAGCGAAACATATAAGGGGTAGCCGGTCGTGTGCGGCACGCCCCAGACCTTGCCGACAAACTGCCATTTCGCCGTGTCTGTTTCGCCGCCGACGCCGGGCATCAGCGTGGCAATGTACAACGTCGAAACCGCCGCCGCGAGCACAAGCGGATACAGTATCCACAGGGGGGAACTACGCCCGGCGGCGTCTCCTCCGATTTCCAGCGCTTCAGACTGATTTCTCATTGCACTGTCTTCGCATAACCCGGATTGTCCGGTCGCCGTAAGGAAATTCGCACTCGTGCACAAATCCCTGCTTTTCGTAAACCGCCACGGCGGGCGTCCCGCCGACAACCTCCAGACGCATTTTCTGAAAGCCCTGTTCTGCAGCGACCTCGTAACACTTTTTCAGCAAAGTCCGGCCGATGCCCTTT
>JBDRIB010000115.1:0-14809 GCA_043816375.1 Planctomycetota bacterium
GGCCGAGCGGTATGCATTTGGGTCCGGCCTTCGAGAAGACCGCGGAAAATTCCTTCCTCACCAGCGTCAACATCTGTTCGGCGACTTCGCGAATCTCCCACTGCGCGCGCAGGCAGAGGCGTTCGCCGAAGAAGTGCAGCAACTCGCGCGCGTTCATCGTCACGAATATCTTCGTCTCGCAGGCGTTCGGCAACACGTAGCGCGCGTCCTGGTTGCTCTCTTCGCCCGTAGCGCCGAGTGCTTCATTGAGTTGGCGATAACGTTCGGCAAGCACATCCATTGTCTGCCTGAAGTATTCGACCGCGTCGATTTCCCTGCCGTCCACATTGACTTTTCTGCCCTCGAGGCTGGGGGGGATGATGTAGTCGAAGGAATCGTGGGCGACGTATCGCTGGCTTCGCTGGGAGTAACTCGCGAGTCGGTGTCGGACGAGTTGGTGCGTCATCGCGCGCGACACGCCCTCGATGTAGAAGGTAAAGGCCACGTGCTCGACGGGGCTCAGGTGTCCGAGGGCGAAAAGTCTGTTCACGAACTTTTCGTTTTCCGCGCCTTCTTCTTTCAGCGCCTTGTTCGCGTCGGCGGCGTAGCAGAGTTTCGCCGCCGCCGCCACGGCCCCCGTCGGGTCCGGCGTCATACGGAACAGCACAACACGCGGTTTCACTTCTTTCATAACGGCCCTTTCTCTCAGCGGACATAACAGAAAAACTAACGCACGAATTATCTCTGCCATCGTCCGGCAAGTCAACACATACCTCGAACATAAACGCCGCGCGGATGCGTTCACCGGCTTCTCTGCAAGTTCCCTTTTGTTGACACAATCGCGGGGTTCTGATATTTTCGCGCGGAAAGCAAAACCAATTAAGACACAAAAGGAGACGCGTATGATTTCCGTTGCGATTAACGGCGTGTGCGGACGAATGGGCAGGATAATGCTCAGGCTTGCCTTCGACGACCCGGAGGTTATGGTCGCGGTCGGACTGGAACACGCCGGACACCCCGACATCGGAAAAGACCTCGGCAGGATAGCCGGCGGCGACGCTTACGGTATTGCGGTCGGCGACAAAATCGAACAGACGGTTGACGTGCTAATCGACTTCTCGTCGCCGGAGGGCACGATGAACCGCCTGGACGACTGCGCCGGCCAGAACATCGCGATGGTTACGGGAACAACCGGCTTCACGGAAGAGCAGATGGAACGCATTCGCGAGACCGCCGGCAGAATCGGCATCGTCCAGGCGCCGAATATGGCCGTGGGCGTGAACGTTCTGTTCTCGCTCATTCGCAGCGCGGCGGGACTTCTTGATGAAGAATACGACGCGGAAATCGTCGAGGTGCATCACCGCTTCAAGGCAGACGCGCCGAGCGGCACCGCGAAACAACTGGTCCGAATGATAGCGGAAGGGAGGAACATCGAGACGCCGAAGGTTGTTTACGGCCGCGAAGGGCGCCCCGGACAACGCCCGCCCGGCGAGATTGGGGTGCACGCGGTCCGCGCCGGAGACATCGTCGGCGAGCACCGGGTCATCTTCTCGACGCTCGGCGAGAGCCTTGAGATAACACATCGCGCCCACAATCGGGAAGGTTTTGCGCGCGGGGCGATACGCGCAGCGAAGTTCGTAGCCGGAAAGGAGCCCGGGCTCTATTCGATGTCCGATGTGCTGGGTTTGTGATACGGTGACAGTTACCGAAAAAGAGAGCGACCCGATTGGGCCGCTCTCCTTGCTTTTGCGGAAACTTGTTCGCCCGGGGTGGATTAATCCGTTCCGGGACCAGGACCGGGACCGGGGCCGGGACCCTCTCCGGGTACTTCGCCGCCGCGCCTTTCGATTTCTTCCTTGAGTTTCTTGTTTTCTTCGAAGAGTGCATTCGCCTTGGCGACGGCCTCCTGCGCCGCCTTGAAGTAATCATCGCACCGTCGCTCAAGAGTGCGAATCTTCTCGACGTCAGGCCCGCCTATCACGGACTTTTCCAGTTGCCGGTACAATTCCTCGTTTTCGAGAAGTTTTGCCGCGAGCAACCCCCGCATAGTAGGCTCGTTCTTCAATTCGTTCAGAACATCCTTGGCTTTGGACAGTTCGCCCATATCAGCCAGGGCAACAGCGGCCGTCGCGCGCAGGTCGATTCTGTCGGACGTGAGTGCATCTTCGAGCAGTTCCTTCTTCTTCAACTCATCGGTCAGTTTATATGCCCGGTAAACCGCCGCTATGCCCAGTTCCGGCTCAAACGCCTTGTCTGCGAATTCGAGCAACTTGCCGGCGTTCTCCTTGCAGCCGGAATCGCCAAGGGTGGTTATTGCATATTCGCGCGCGTACAGGTCGGCTTCCTCATCACTGATAATCTTCCAGAGCGCTTCCTCGGCCTTTTTGGCATATTCCTTCGCCTTCTCGCCCTTTTCGGCGGAAGCCAGTTTGAGAAGCGCGCGGGCGGAGGCGACCTTCATAAACTCGTCGGCCTCCTCCAGTCCCTTCTCCAGGAGCGCCGCGTCTTCGATTTCGACATAACTCAGCAAATGCGCCGCCTGCCAGAAACCATCGCGCCCCAAATCATCAAGCCGTTCGACGGCTTCCTTGTACAGTTCCTCGGGAGGCGCCTTCGGCTTCCCGGTATCGGCCAGCCCCGAGGTCAGCAGAATGGCGACGACAATTCCGACCGCGGCAAGAAGTCTGATTGGTTTCATAATTCGCCCTTTCAAAAAGGTCCCGGAGAGAGGAGTAACTTCTTCCCCAATATTAGAAGTGCGAACACGCGTTTTATTCGGCATTATTCGGCAAATCTCCACTGTTCGGGGAAGTCCGGGAAATTATACGAATTAATCCCGCTTTTGCAAGGCGGTATTTTTCGCGACTTCCGGTTAATGCCGCAATATCCGGTCGAGACGAGAAACTGTCCCGAATCACGATGGACCGGTTCTATTTACAAAGCAAAAGGTGACTGTCACTAATTACCCCTCGGACCCTGAAGGGTTCTCGGGGCGAGAACCCGGAACGGGCGGAATCGACCCCGACTTTGCCCGGTACGGGCCTGTATGGGTCGGGGGAGATTCGTAGATTAGTGACTGTCATCCTTTTGTGGAATGCACAGGGGACAGTCCGCGGCGCCCCCGACCCGTCGGAGGCTTGCCCGCCCGAGCCGTAAAGGCTCGGTCTTTACGGCCAGGGGGACAGTCCCCTGCGAGACTCGTAGATTGGTGACTCCGCCACACACATTGGCGGATAAATGTCATCCTTTTGCATTCGTAGAATAGAACCGGTCCTGGGCACCCCCGGCGGCAGTCCCCTCCGCAACAAATTAACCGTTGACGTCGCGCCGCACGTGCGGTAGCATTTCACATATACAGATATTTCACCGTCGCGGAGTCATCGGGGAGTAGAGAATGTCGATAACGTTTGCCTGTACCTGCGGACGGGAACTTGTTGCGCCTGCCGAGATGGAGGGCAAGGAAATACGCTGTGGCCTGTGCGGCGCGATTCACATCGTTCCGCACAAACACGAGGCGCCTGCACGAGAACAGGCCCCAAAGCCCGAACCGCCGCACCCGCAGCAATACACGCCGTATCCGCCGCCGCCCCCCCCTCCGCCGCCTTCACAGACGCCTCCGCCGTGGCCGGGACCGGCAGCGCCGCAGACATTATACATACCGCCCGTACAGCCCCGGGTAGTTCCGTCGCCCCTGCCGCAGTTCCACCCGGTCGTCGGGCGCGCCCCCAGCGGCGTACTCCCCGTCGTGCTGGCGCTGGTCGGCATCGGGGGGCATTTCTTCGACTGTCTAATTCCGGTAATACCCGGCGTGCTTTGCACCGGCTTTTCGTTAACCGCGTTCATAGTCGGGTGGGTGATGGCGGCGAGCGCGAGAACCCCGCGCGCGGCCGTGAATGCGCGGCTGGGCGCAATCCTCGGCTTTTTCGGACTGGTTGCGGGCATCTTATACATCGTGCTTATACAGGCCTCGCAATTTGCTGAAATGCTTCCGAAGCCGTAACCGGCCCGACGCAGAATGCCGCAGCCGCGCGGCGACTGAAGCAGATTTCTTGCGGTGACAGTCACCAAAATTCAGGATAGTTGCGCACCACAGCATCCAAAAAAACTTTGACGGAGAAATATAATGAAGAGAACACTTCTTGCGGCAACGTTGTGTCTGACCGTTCTGTTCGCTGCGGGATGCTGCGAGCACCATTGCGAGATGCGCAAAGACTCCTGGTACTGCACGCGTTACAGCAGAACGCACGATTCGGAAAGAGTCAGATACGACAAGTGCCTCCGCAAACACGCCACGGAGGTCGTGCAGAACGAAGCCGACTTCTTCGGAGAGAAGGCGGTTGAACTGCTCACCGTCAAGATCGAGTCAGAGGCACCGCAGACATTATCGTGCGACGACGCCTCCGGTCCTTCCACGGGCATCCTTTCCTGGACGGCGAGTGGAAAACTCGTCTTCGGAAAAGACAGCGGCGAACCACACGAATATTATTTCATAGGCTTCAACTGGGAGAAATACAGCCGTCAGGCGAAACTCCGGCTGGGAGAGGCTGAACTGGTGGCCGTGTCCAGGGCGGACGCCGACAGCCCCTGGCGCAAGCGCGTCAGGACTATGACCGCTTACTCCATCAAGGACGCCGAATACGAACTTGTCGAAGGAGAGTGGGTATTAACCTGCGAAGAGACTAAAGACGAGCCGACAATCCTCTGGATAAATTACGAACCGAAGAAATGTGAAGATGTGGAGAAGGAAGAGGATGTAAAAGAGGATGAGACGGAACCGGAAGAAGAAGAAGAAGAAGAAGTGGAATTCGATGAGAATCACGAAGAAGAAACGAATGAAGAATGATGAGTCCCGGAATCAAATAGAACCGCCAAGGGGCCAGGGGAAACGAACAGGGACTTTTATCGGACATAATCGGAAAACACCAAAGGCACAAAGTACGCCCACCTGAACAGGTTCAGCACACTTCTGACACAGGCTTCAAGGGATGATTGGAAGAAAAGGACGATATGAGCAATATTCCGAACATATTTGACCAGTACGACCAAGAAGAGAACCGATACACGAACGCCCTGCTCCAACTTCTCAGATATTCCCAAAAGGCTCGCAAGGATTTCCTGACAAATCTCGTGGGGCTTCCCAAGAACCTTGCCAGCAAAGCATCAGAGGTCGCCAGCCAGAGGCGTCCACACGCTGCCGGCGACAAGAAAGGCGATGAAACATCAATACCGGATGGATGGATTGTAGAAAAGAAAGGCGAATGGGGAGTCGCTGTTGAGTGCAAGATAACATCAGCGCCAATTCGCAAATCTCAAATAGAGAAGCATGTTAAGCATCTGCGAAACTTTGAGCATCGCTATCTCCTGGTTCTTACACCTCACGACAAAGAACCGAAACTGCCGCATGTAAACGTGAATATGATCTGGCGTTCTTGGAAAGAAATACACAGGTGGGCATCCAAAATCCGAAAACACCTCTTGCACAACGAACCTGTAGGTTATTTTCTCTCACATCAGTTGAAGGATTTCCTTGAAATGAAAGAAGAACTAAGCGATTTCCAGGGTTTTGACTTTTCTGACGGGTACGATGAGCGGCGGGCCAAGGCGGCACTGAAGGCCCTTGTCGAGAAAATCAGACCCCGTATCATCAGACATTATCCGGACTGGACACACAGCAAAAAGAAAAAGAAAAGTGGAGACCGGATATGGGATGTATTCGGAAAAGCAGATTTCACAGGAGACATGCACCTCACATTGACCGTTGAAAACGACAACTTCTGGATAGGACTAACCATTCCTGATAAATCTGGCAAAGTGTGGACAAAACTCAGCAAGACTGTTAGCAATAAGGATCTTTACTACACGTTCATCAAACACCTCACTGCAATCAGAAAACAAGTGCCAAACCTTTGGATATTTCTTCAACACCGGCATTACATCGGAATGAGTAAAGGCATAAAAGACGGTTTCATCAAATTCAAACTGGAAGCGAGTAATCCAGGCCCCAAGAAAAAAAATATCCACCAAATTCCTTCCTGGTTTTCTGCTTTGGGCTCGCTCATTCAGGACTGCAAAAAGGCCAATCTCGAATTGCAATTTATGTGTCATTATAACTACGAACCCGAAAACAAGAGAAAACACGTCGAGAGAAAATACAGCCAACTTGTCGCAAAACCGGAATTTAAGGAGGAAGTGATAAGAGTTGCCAAAGCCTTCAAGCCCCTAGTCAAATTCTTGAGGCCAACCTGATTTTGAAAAAGTCGGGCGATTCCACAAGTCAAATCTGTGAAATCTGCGTCATCTGTGGATATAGAAGGTGAACAGAGATGAGGTGCCAGTGATCAGTGTTAATCGGTGTGCATCCGCCACACACATCGGCGGACAAGTCTGTGGTTCCCGCCTGAATTTCTCTGCGCTCTCTGCGGCTCCGCGGTTTGATAGAAATGGCGGAGGGAGGAGGATTCGAACCCCCGGTACCTTTCGGTACAGCGGTTTTCAAGACCGCCGCCTTCGTCCACTCGGCCATCCCTCCGGTGTAACACCCACGCATATGAAATGATGAAAAGGTGACTGTCACCAATTACCCATTCGGACCCTGACGGGTCCTCAGGGCGAGGACCCGGAACGGGCGGAGCGAGGCGCCCGACTTGTCGGGGGCAAGCTCGTAGATTGGTGACTGTCACCTTTTAACTTTCCGCACAATCACCGTTGTCAAATCTGATTCAGGAATAGCAGACAGGGATAAGGGACAAGTTATCAGAGAAGATTGAATTCAAGATGCAAAATCCCAAGTTCAAGGTTCGGCATGTCGGCACTCTCCCTCCCTGCTCTCCTACCCCCTACTTGCGGAGCGAGCGTAAAACATATCATACCTTTCGCGAGAGAAGTCCCGATGGTTTTTATCGGGGCCTGCTTGTTTTACTCTTCTTCTTCTTCCTCTTCCTCTTCTTCTTCGTCTGTATCTTCGAAGTCTTCAGGCTCCTCGAATGACCAGGTGTCTTTCTGGATATCCGGATTGAAGCCGGGACTCGCCTGCATACCCTCGGGCGCGGCAACGGACTGGAGCACTTTCTCTTCTACAAAAATCGGAGATTTGACCTGCGTGGCAAGCGCGATGGCATCGCTGGGACGTGAATCAATATTGACGATTTCGCCGTTGTGCTCGATGACGAGTCTTGCGTAAAACGTGCCGTCCTTTATGTCGTTTATAACTATGTGCTTCAGTTTCGCCTTCAGCCCCGTGAGCACCCCCGCCAGCAGGTCATGCGTAAGCGGCCTGAGAAACGATTTGCCTTTCACGTGCCGCTCAATCGCCCACGCCTCGAAAATACCGATGAGAATGGGGAAACTTCTCGTGCCGTTTTTTTCTTTCAGCCATATCACCTGCGTCTGGCTGTTTTCGGAAATGGCAATCCGCGCGAGTTCCACCGGGACAATCATAACATTCTCACTTTTCACTGCGGGAGACTCTTTCGGACTCTCTTTACGCAGTATATCACACCCGGGCGCAACGGTCAAGACAAGGGAAAAGACAGAAGAACAAGGCAAGTGACCGGGTTTCTTGACAACTTGACAACTCGACCCGCCACACACATTGGCGGGCAGGCAACTCGACAACTTCCTCCAATCCCCGCTTGACATCAACCGGCGAATAAAATATAGTGTCGCAGCATTTCCGCTAATTTCATTTCCTGGTCCGGCCCTATATCTCCGGGGGTAAACTATGGCAAGCGTTCAAATGGAAATTGACGGACGTTCGATTCGGACCGAGGAAGGCCAAACCGTCCTTCAGGCGGCGCGTCAGCACGGCATTTACATCCCGACGCTGTGTTACGACGAACGGCTGGAACCGTTCGGCGCGTGCCGAATGTGTCTGGTGGAAATCGAGGGGTTCCCCGCGCCGCTGACCTCCTGCACCACGCCGGTACAGGAAGGGATGAAGGTCAAAACGAGCACGCCGAAACTGGAAGAGTTGCGCAAGACAATCCTCACAATCATCCTGGCCAACCACCCCAACGACTGTATGACCTGCCAGAAGTCCGGCGAATGCGAACTGCAGCACCTGGCATACAAATACGATTTGAAAGACCTCGCCTACGAAACGGCGATGCTGAAACGCTTCCCCATAAGCGACGACAACCCGCTGATACAGTGGGACCGGAACAAGTGCATTATGTGCGGCAAGTGCATCCGCGCGTGCGCGGAACTGGTGAACGATTACGCAATCGGCTTCGCGGAGCGCGGCTTCCAGTGCACGGTGCAGACGCCCTTCGACGAGCCGCTGCAGGAAGGCCTGTGCGAGTTCTGCGGCACCTGCGTCTCGGTCTGCCCGACCGGCGCGCTGCTCGAGAAGCCGAGCATCGGCAAGGGCCGCGTGTGGGAACACAACAGGGTATTGAGCACGTGCAATTACTGCGGCGTCGGCTGTTCGCTATACTACCACGTAAATCCCGGAACGCAGGATATCGACCGCGTGACCGGCGCGGCCTCGGGCCTCAACAAGGGGCTTCTCTGCGTCAAGGGGCGCTTCGGCTACGAATACGTCCGCCACCCCGACCGCCTGACAAAGCCGCTCATAAAGAAAAACGGGAAACACGTCGAGGCGAGTTGGGAAGAGGCCATCGGCCTCGTCGCCGAACGACTGGGCGAAATCAAGAAGAAACACGGGCCCGATTCAATCGGCTTCCTCTCTTCCTCGCGCTGCCCGAACGAGGAAAATTATCTTATGCAGAAAATCGCGCGCGCCGTCATCGGCACGAACAACGTCGATAACTGCGCACGCATCTGTCACAGCCCGTCGGTCAGCGGCCTGACCGCCTGCTTCGGCAGCGGCGCGGCGACAAACTCATTCGAGCAGATATACGACGCGGACTGCATCCTCGTAATAGGCTCCAACACCACCGAGGCGCACCCGATCGTCGGAATGAAGGTGAAACAGGCCGTCGCGCGCGGCGCGAAACTAATCGTCGGCGACCCGCGGCAAATCGAACTGGTCAAGTTCGGATTCGCCGACATCTGGCTGAACCTCCTGCCGGGCACTAACATCGCCCTTCTGAGCGCGATGATGAACGTCATCATCGACGAGGGACTCGCCGATATGGATTTCATAAAGAAGCGCACAGAGGGCTTCGAGAAATTCCGCAATTCAATCAGGAAATACACGCCGGAACTCGCCTCGAAGATTACGCGCGTCCCCAAAGACCGCATCATCGAAGCGGCGCGAATGTACGGCAGCGCAAAGCGCGGGATGATTATCTACAGCCTGGGAATGACCGAGCACAGCACGGGCACATACAATGTAATGTATATGGGCAACCTGGCGCTGCTAACCGGCAACGTCGGCAGGCCCGGCACCGGCGTCAATCCGCTCCGCGGACAGAACAACGTCCAGGGCGCCTGCGATATGTGCGCGCTGCCGAACGCCTTCGTCGGATACCAGAGCGTCACCGACCCGAAGAACATCGCGAAATTCGAGAAGGCCTACGGTGCGAAACTCAGCAACAAGGTCGGCCTTACCTCGACCGAGATGTTCAAGGAAGCCATCGACGATGGCCGCATAAAGGGAATGTTCATACTCGGCGAAGACCCCGCTCAAACCGAGCCGAACACGAACCACATCCGCAAGGCGCTCGAAAAACTCGACTTTATGGCAATCATCGAAATCTTCCCCAGCGAGACGACTAAATACGCGGACGTCATCCTGCCCGGCGCAAGTTCCGTCGAGAAATACGGCACGTTCACAAACGGCGAGCGCCGCATACAACTCGTCAACAAGGCGATAGAGCCGCTCGCCGGACAGGCCGACTGGCAGACGCTCTGCCAAATTGCCGAAACAATGGGCTACCCGATGAAATACAGCCATCCGCGCGAAATCTGGGACGAAGTCCGCGAACTTGCACCGCATATGTTCGGCGGAACGAGTTACGACCGGATGAAGTACACCGGCCTCCAGTGGCCCTGTCCCGAAATGTCGCATCCGGGTACGACGACGATGTACGAAAAGAAGTTCAACACAAAGAGCGGCAAGGGCATCTTCAACTTCGTCGAGCACAAGGGACCGGAAGAAACGCCCGACAGGCAGTACCCGCTTATCCTGACCACCGGCCGCCGAAGGCAGCACCACAACAACGGCTCGATGAGCCGCCGCAACAAGGGCATACTCGAAATCTGGCCGGAAGAGACGGTCGAAATCAGCCCGATGGACGCGGAGGAGTTGGGCATAAACAACCGGGATATGGTCCGCGTCAAGTCTCGCCGAGGCGAGGTCGAAGTGAGAGCGCACGTGACTGACCGCTCACAGCGCGGCGTCGTGTATATGTCGTTCCATTACGACAACTGCCTGACCAATCTCATTACCAACGACGCGCTCGACCCGGTGGCGCGCACGCCGGAGTACAAGGCCTGCGCCGTGCATATAGAGCCGCTCAACGGAAGCCCGAAGAAGAAAACAGGCGCACCGAAAAAGAAAAGGAAGAAAGCAAAAGGCAAATAGAGGGGTCTGACCCCTTGATTTGTCTGCGGCGCAAAAGGTGACTGTCACCAATTACGGCGCAAAAGGTGACTGTCACCAATTACAGAATCGAGCGAGCCTGGCGAGCGAGATTTGTAGATTGGTGACTGTCATCCTTTTGCATTGCGATAGAACAGGTCCTGGGATGCTCAGGGGACAGTCCACGGCGCCCCGATTT
This sequence comes from Planctomycetota bacterium, assembly GCA_043816375.1. Classification (GTDB taxonomy): domain Bacteria; phylum Planctomycetota; class B129-G9; order B129-G9; family B129-G9; genus JBDRIB01. The sequence goes on from JBDRIB010000115.1 coordinate 10,665, forward strand.
CGGTCTTCACCTCATCGGGGCTTGGGACAGTCCCCTGTGGTGAGATTCGTAGATTGGTGACTGTCATCCTTTTGCAATAGTGCCACCTGCCATGCTGCACAAAGACCAAACAAGCGAGATTACAACATCATCAGGCGCCGACCGCGTCGTCGTTGAGGAACCGCTGACGCTGGTCGTCAACGGGAAGCACTCCGTCGTCCTTATGCGTATGCCGGGTTACGAGAAAGAACTTGCGCTCGGTTTTCTGAAGGGCGAGGGAATTATCAGGCAACTGGACGATGTCGAGACGATTTCCCGCTGCGAAGAAGGCGGTTTGGATGACGCGAACACAATCCGGCTGTCCCTTGCCGAATCCGCCGCCCCGGAGAAACTGTCCCGCCTTGCGGAAGTGAGGTCTTCCTGCGGCGTGTGCGGCGCGGAGATTCTGGAAAAACTCGCGCACGAAAAACCCGAATTCCCCGCCGATGTCTTCATATCCCGGAAACTGCTCGCGTCGATGCCCGAAGAAATGCGGAAGCGGCAGCCCGTTTTTACGGAAACAGGCGGCGCGCACGCCGCGGCGATATTCCACGCCGGGGGCGGATTGATTGTCTGCCGCGAGGACATCGGGCGGCACAATGCATTCGACAAGGCAATCGGGCACTGTATCCTTGCGGGAATCGAGACTGGCGACAAGGTGGCCGTTTTGAGCGGCCGGGTCAGTTACGAAATGACATTGAAAGCGATTCGCGCGCCGTTCCCGATAGTTGCGGCCGTTTCCGCCCCGACGTCACTGGCGGTTGAACTCGCGGAACGGGCGGGAATAACCCTGGCCTGTTTTGTCCGCAACGGGTCACTCAGGGTTTACACGCACGGTGAACGAATCACCTGAACGGAGTCCACGAGATGCGACTCGACGAAATACCGCTGCGCTCAATACGCCTGCAGGGCGAGGGCTTCGACCGGTACGTCTTCAACACGGAGCCGCGTGTTGATGAACTCGCCGACTCTATCGGGCGGGTCAGTCTGACAAACATCCCAATCGTCGCTGCCGAAGAAGGCGGATACGCCGTCGTCTGCGGGTACGCGCGGCTGGTGGCGGTACAGCGCCTCGGCTGGTGGACCGTCCCCTGCCAGGTCCTCGAAGAGAAGGAAAGGAACGAACGCGGCCTGCTTTTCCTGAGCATCGAGGACAACCGTTTCACACGGAAATACAATGACAGGGAAATCGCCGCCATCTTCAACGCATTCCACAAGCGCCTGAACCTGAGCGCGGAGCAAATCGCCCTTGAGGTCGCGCCATATCTCGACGTTGCTTCAAACATTGAAACCGTCCAGAAATACCTGAAGTCCTAATCGACATTATCCACATAGTACAGGTTAGCGAAGGGTCATACCCCATTTATCCCTCGACCCCGAGGGGCGAAGCGCAATTTGCGACCGGAACGATTAGGAACGGTTCTGATTACAACGCAAAAGGTGACTGTCACCAATTACGGAATCGAGCGAGCCCGGCGAGTGAGATTCGTAGATTGGTGACTGTCATCCTTTTGCAATGCGAAAGTCGGGGCTTAGATTAGAACCGTATCTCAGATGAGTAGAAAAAACCACCCAAAAAAACTACCCCAGGGGTGGTTTTTTTAATCTGTAAGCCCTGTCTTGGCTATATATTGCATCACAAAAAAACTAACCCAGGGGTGGTTTTTCGGGTGGTTTTTCAGGGGCGGCCTCGCTCCGCCCGTTCCCCGTACGGGTCAGGGTCCGAGGGGTAATTCTAGAACAGGTCCTATACAAATAGAACGGTTCCTTTTGTGATTTGCTGAAACGGTGGCAGTTATCGTAAAATGAAACACCGGACTCGTCTTTTCCGATTCTTGCCCCTGATTGTGTGATGTGTTAGAATGGATTTTGCTCGACCGGAAGTGTGTGACCTCTCGCGGGGGAATTATGCGCAAACGCATCGCGTTGCTCGGCTCAACCGGCTCCATCGGCAAAAACGTCATCGACGTCGTTGCCGCCATGGGGGACGATTTCCGGCTGACCTCGCTCGCGGCGCACAGAAACACGGACTCGCTTGCGCGGCAAATCAGGGAACTCCGCCCCGACAGGGCGGTAATTTTTGACGAGTCGCTGCTCCCCGAACTGAAGAAAAAGGCCGGCGCGGTAAAGACCGAAATCAGCGCCGGCGGCGACGCGCTTGAAGCCCTCGCACGGGACACGGAAGTCGATATGGTCTTCCAGGCGATGTCCGGCGCGGCGGGTATGCCGATAAGTCTGGCGGCGGTGGAGTCGGGCCATACGCTCGCCCTTGCAAACAAGGAATCGCTTGTAATGGCGGGCCACGTGCTGATGCCGCTGGCAAGGGAGAAGGACGCTCGCATAATTCCGGTGGACAGCGAGCACAGCGCGATAATGCAACTGCTGGAAGGGTCCGCCCCTTCCGACGTCAGGCGCGTAATCATCACGGCCTCCGGCGGCCCCTTTTACGACCGCGCACCGGAGGACCTTGAGGCAATCAGCCCCGACGAGGCCCTGAACCACCCGACCTGGAAGATGGGACGACGCATAACGGTGGACAGCGCAACCCTGATGAACAAGGCACTCGAGATAATCGAGGCGAAGTGGCTGTTCGACCTGGAACCGTCGCAGATTGAAGTGGTGATACACAGGCAGTCCGTCGTCCATTCAATCGTCGAGTTTCGTGACAACTCGATGTACGCGCAGATGAGCGTGCCCGATATGCGGCTGCCGATACAGCACGCATTAACGTATCCGGAGAGGACGCCGGGCAGGATTGAGCGGCTTAGCCTGACGGATGTGGCGTCGCTGACTTTCGAGAAGCCGGATACCGCGCGCTTCCCCGCGCTTAAGATGGGTTTCCACGTTGTTGAAGAAGAAGGCACAAGCGGCGCCGTGCTTAACGCCGCAGACGAGGCCGCCGTCGCGGCCTTCCTCGATGGGAAGATGTCATTCGCGCGAATTATTCCCGTCGTCGAGCAGGTTTTGAGCAAACACCGCAATATTCCGAAGGCAGGCATTGAACAGATCCTCGCCGCAGACAAATGGGCGAGAGAAGAGGTCCGCAAATGTTTATTGACTGGCTAAGCGAAAACGTTGCGACGGTGCTGACCGTGCTGAAGGTCGCGGTCGGACTGGGCGTCGTGATAATCTTTCACGAACTGGGACACTTCATCTTCGCCAAGAAAATCGGCGCGCGGGTGGATGTCTTTTCAATCGGCTTCGGCCCGAAGATATTCGGTTTCAAAAAGGGCGAGACCGAGTATCGCCTCTCACTTGTACCGCTGGGCGGTTACGTGAAGATATTCGGCCAGGGCGGTCTGGGCGACGAGGAGGAAAAAAAGGACCCGCGCTTCTTTGAAAATAAGTCTCCGGGACAGCGCTTCTGGGTATTCGTCGCCGGGGTGACGATGAACTTCCTGATGGCGTTCCCGCTGTGCTTCCTTGTCTTTTTGATGGGCCGCCAGGTCCCCGGAAACGTGGTGACAAATATCGAGCCGGGCTCTCCGGCGTTCGAGGCCGGAATCAAGGAGGGGGATACGATCGTCAGCATTATGCCGTCTTCGGCCACCAGTGCTGACGGATTGTCTGAGGAAGACTGGACGAAGGGCAGGGTGGAAAACTGGGCGCCGGTCAACAAAACCCTGGTTTTAAGGGACAAAGACGAGTCGCTCTGGCTGGAAGTCAGACACGAAGGGCAGAAAGAAACATCAAAATTCCGGATTCCCCCCGAAGTCCTGAACGCGCCGGATTTGACACAGCGCCTGGCAAAGATAGGTATGTCCGCCAACGACACGGTTATGTTCGTGGTGAACGTCATAGACGATTCTCCCGCCGCGGGCAAACTGGAAAAAGGGGATGTGTTCGTCAGCATCAATGGAAAGGAAATTACGGACCAGTATGCCCTTGCCAATCTGCTCAACGAATCCCTCGAGCCGCAAGACGTATACATCAGGCTCGGCGTTGAATCAGCGCCGAGGCCCGTGGCCGGGCCAATCTCGCTTGTTGTAAAACGAAAGGACGATGGCGGACAATACCGCGAAGTGAGTTTTCACGACTATGTCCCGAAAGTGGAAGCGTATTACGATTTGGGACTGGTGCTGCAGAACAAACCCGTTGTCGGCAGCATCCGCAACGGTTCACCAGCA
>JBDRIB010000116.1:0-10116 GCA_043816375.1 Planctomycetota bacterium
GACCTGTTTTGAGATAGTTGACTGATTTTTCACTGTTGTGGGGAGGTGCGAGTCATGGGGAAGACACAAACAAACGAACTGAATATCAGAGTTATCCGCAAGGATGATATGGACAGGGTGGTTGCCCTGGACGCCAGAGTAACCGGCGGGGAAAGGCGCGAATACTACGAACGGAAATTCGCGCAGATTCTGGGGGACGTCCAGCATGTTGCGACATCACTCGTGGCGGAGCAGGACGGCAAAATACTGGGTTTCGTTATGGGCGACCTGTATCTCGGCGAGTTCGGGATACCGGAAACGACGGCGACGGTGGACACCATCGGCGTTGACCCGGATATACGAAGAAAAGGAATAGCAACCGCGCTGATGCAGGAACTGCGCGGCAATATGAAAACGGCGGGCGTAGAAAGAATGATAACTCATATTGAGTGGGGCAACTGGGACCTGCTGCGCTTCTTCCACGAGCACGGCTTTGAACCGTCACGAACCGTATCGCTGGAATTGAAGCCCTGACGCAAATGCCCGGAGAAAACGCTATGCCTTCCAAACGTCAGCAGGAACTTGAAGCACAGGGCTGGACGCGGCAGAGTGTGACAGACGAGCCGCGCCTGACCGAACTCGTTGATACGTACAAAGAACTCGGCTTCGAAGTGCTCCTCGAACCGTTCGACCCTGACGAAGAGGACGGCTGCACGACATGTATGGACCAGGACCCTGAGCGATACAAGGTAATATACACGCGCCCCAAGAGTGGAGAGTGACCGTCGCCCCCGCCGGGAGATTACTCCGAGAAGTTATGTTACACAGGAGAAGATTATGAAAGCAGCAGTCTTTGTCGGCCCCGAAAAACCGCTCGAAATTCAGGACGTCCCCAAACCCGAAATCGGCCCGGACGACGTCCTCGTCAAAGTCGCAGCGTGCGGCGTCTGCCACACGGATTTGCACTACATCGACCACGGCGTGCCCACGGTCAAAAAACCGCCGATGATTCTAGGACACGAGCCTTCGGGCACCATCGCCGGGGTCGGCGCAAACGTCAAACAATGGAAGGAAGGCGACCGGGTACTGCTTCCGGCCGTGCTTACCTGCGGCACGTGCGAGGCCTGCCGACGCGGACGCGAAAACATCTGCAAGAGTATGGTAATGTTCGGAAATATGATTGACGGCGCTTACGCCGAGTTCGTCCGCGCGCCCGCCAAGGACATCTTTTCGCTTCCGAAAGAACTGCCGCTTGAAGAATCGTGCATCATCGCCGACGCCATTTCCACGCCATACCACGCAGTGGTCAACCGCGGCAACGTCCGCGCGGGCGACAGTGTTGTCGTTATCGGCTGCGGAGGCGTCGGAATGAGCGCGGTGCAGATTGCCGCCGCGGTCGGCGGTTCGGTAATCGCCGTGGACGTCGTGCCGGAGAAACTGGCGCTGGCTAAAAAATTCGGCGCGGCGGAAGTCATCAACGCCAAAGAGGTCGAGAACCTCGGCAAGACCGTCAAGAAAATGACCGGCGGCGGCGCGGACGTCGCCTTCGAGGTCATCGGCAATCCGGAAACCCAGCGCCAGGCCTTCGACTGCCTCAAGAGGGGTGGGAGATTAATCATCGTCGGCTACACGCACAAGGACGTGTCGTTGAACGCGGGCAAGATTATGTTCTTCGAGATGGAAATTATGGGCTCGCTCGGCTGCAGGCCCGTGGACTACCCGAGAATCATCGAGATGGCGCGCCTGAACCAGATACACGTCGCCGACCTCGTGACGCAGAAATTCCCGCTCGAAGACATCAACAAGGCCTTCGACCTTATGCGCCAGGGCGACCCCGGGACCATACGCTCCATCGTAGTCCCCTGACTGCCTGGAACCACAGATTAACACTGATGAACCCAGATAGTAGAAAAGAAGAGAAGTCATACCCTCACTCGGAATTGACCGGACAGATACTTTCCGCGGCTTTTGAAGTTCAGAATACTCTGGGTAGCGGATTTCTTGAAAAAGTGTACGAAAATGCCCTGGCCAGTGAGTTGAATCGGCGCGGGATAAATTGCGAGCAGCAAAAGGCCATTGAAGTGACGTACAAAGGAGCCGGCGTTGGCGCGTACACTGCGGACCTGCTTGTAGACGAAAAGGTCCTAATCGAATTGAAAGTTGTTACTGCTCTTAACGACGTGCATAGGGCACAAGTGCTCAATTACCTGAAGGCCGGAGGCATCAAGGTCGGCCTTCTGGTAAATTTTGCTTATCCTAAACTTCAATACGAACGTCTGGTTTTGTAGCCGTTCTATCGGTGTCTATCTGTGTTAATCTGTGGTTCCAAATGATTTCAGCCATCATACTCGCGGCCGGCAAGTCCGAGAGGATGGGCAGGCCTAAGGCGCTGCTCGACTTCGACGGCGTCCGATGCATCGACCTCGTGCTCTCGGCATGCCGCCGGGCGGGTATCGTCGACATCATAGTCGTGCTGGGGCATCGCGCCGGGGAACTGGCTGCGGCGCTCGACGCGGACGTGCGCCCGGCTGTGAACGCGAACTACGAAGCGGGCCAGACATCGTCGCTGAAAACGGGCGCTGAATATCTGCCCGAAGAATGCGAAGGATTTTTGTTCTTCCCGGTTGATTTTCCCCTGGTCTCCGGCAGGGACGTCTCGCTTTTGCTTGACGCTTTTCGGGACAGAGATGACAAAGAGAAGGTCTTTATCCCGTCGTTTGATATGAAGAGGGGACATCCGGTTCTCCTTGCGGGGGAATTGCGCGACGAACTTCTGTCCCTTCGCGACGACGAACCGGCAAGGAAGGTGACACTCGGAGATGAATCGCGAATATGTTATGTGAATGTCGAAAATCCCGGCGTCCTTGAAGATATGGATACCGAGAAGGACTACCACCGACTCCTGGCCCTGTATCGTGAAAAGTGTACTGATGAGAAAGAACATTCACCGGCGAATCGCTGACCTTGTAGAAGAAAGAACAATCTTCGCCGTCGCAACAGTTGTTGAAACCTGCGGTTCCGTCCCGGCAAAGCGCGGCGCAAGGATGATTGTCTTCCCGGACGGCTCGCAGGAAGGCACGGTCGGCGGCGCTGCCGTGGAAAAGAATACAAGGCAACTCGCCCTGAAGGCATTCAGCAAAGGCAAAGACGGGTTGTTCAAATTCGGACTCTCCGGCAACGACGAAAATGCCGGCTATGCCGTCTGCGGCGGAGAGGTCACGATATACATCGAAATAATGAAACCGAAACCGCACATTCTTATATTCGGCGGCGGCCATGTCGCCCTGGAGGTCGCAAAACTCTGCGACCAGATTGAATACGGTTACTCCATCGTTGACGACCGTGACGAGTTTGTTGCAGAAGAAAGATTTCCTTCCGCGAAAGGCCTCTTCCATCAGGGCGTCGAAGACTTCTTCGCCGACTGCGACCTGAAGCCGTACAGCCACGTGCTGATTTGCACGTACGGCCATCAATACGACGCGGAGGCCGCCTTCGGCGTTCTCAAGAACTTCGCGGGCCACATCGGAATGATAGGCAGCAAGGCGAAGCGCGCCGAAATCAGAGAAAAACTCGTCGCACAGGGCGTCTCAGCCGAACTTTTCGACACAATTCATTGCCCGGTGGGCCTCGACATCGGTGCGGAAACGCCCGCCGAGATCGCCGTCAGCATCGTCGCCGAAATAATAGCCGCCCGAAAATTGTAAAACAAAGGGGTCAGACCCCTTTGTTGACTGACTTTGCGCCAACAGTGGTGACTGTCATCCTTTTGCAATGCGAAAGTCGGGGCGTAGAATAGAACCGGTCCTGGGATGCTCCGGGGACGGTCCTCTGCGTAGATTGGTGACTGTCACCGAAAGATGCTGTTGCCAAAGAGATATGGTTAAGCCTCGGTCGTTGCCTCAAAAAAGTCAGTCAACTTGAGTACTTTACAATTTTTTGGGAGGTGATTCTTTTAAGAGGTTGCTATGAGAATTGCTGATTTTGAATACCACACGCCGGACACGCTCAGCGAGGCGTGCGCTCTCCTTGCCAGGTACGCCAGAAAAGCGTGCGTGCTGGCCGGGGGGACGGATTTGCTTGTGGACCTGAAGAGCGAAATGGTCTCTTACGAGCATATCGTGTCCCTGAAGAAAGTGAGCGAACTGAGAAAAATCTCGTTTGACCACAGAAACGGCCTGAGCATCGGCGCACTTGCCACACACAACGACCTGGCCGCGGACCGAATAATCCTCAGGCATTATCCGGAACTGTCCGAGGCCGCGCTTACACTCGCAAGCCCGCAGGTGCGCAACACCGGAACGGTCGGCGGCAACATATGCTCCGCCGTTCCCTCCGCCGATATGCCTCCGCTGCTGATAGCAATGAACGCCTCCGTCAGGCTCGTCGGACCGAGAGGGGGCAGGATCGTTCTGCTGAACGATTTCTTCACCGGGCCGCGCAAGACCGTCATAAGAAACGGCGAGATTCTCACGCACATCCTCGTGCCGCCAAAACCCGCCGGAGCGGGGGCGTGTTATCTGAAGTTCGCCTTGCGCGACGCGACCGCTCTCGCGGTGGTCGGCGTCGCGGCGGCGGTTCTCCTCGGCAAAGGCACGTGCGCGGGCGCGAGAATCGTTCTCGGAGCGGTTTCGCCGACGCCGCTTGTCGCTCGCAAGGCCTCCGCGGGTCTGATTGGCAGGAAAATAGACGATGCCGCCGCCGATGAAGCGGGCCGCACCGCAAGAAACGAATGCACCCCCATCTCCGACGTCCGCGGCAGTGCGGAATATCGCAGGTCGCTTGTGGAAATACTTACAAGGCGTGCCGTCCTCAAGGCCGCCGAACGCGCCAGGTCATAACGGGAGATTTCGATTTATGAAAAGAGTCGTCAACCTGAACGTCAACGGCCGCGAATACAGCGTAGCCGTCAGCCCCAGTGAGACGCTGCAAAACGTCATTCGGGACGAACTCGGCCTCACCGGCACCAAGAAAGGCTGCCAGTTGGGCGTGTGCGGTTCGTGCACCGTGCTTATCGACGGCAAAGCGGCCAACTCCTGTCTCGTTCTCGCAATCGAGACCGAGGGCAAAAAGATTACGACGGTCGAAGGCATCGCACACGGCGGCAGGCTTCATCCGGTACAGCGCGCCTTCGTCGAGAAGGGCGCAATCCAGTGCGGCTACTGCACGCCCGGGATGGTGGTGAGTTCCGTCGCGCTTGTGAACAAAAACCCGAATCCCACCGAAGAAGAAATCAAAAAAGCGCTCGGCGGGAATCTCTGTCGCTGCACCGGCTACAAGCGCATCATCGACGCGGTCAAGAATTACAGGGAGTACGCTGACTTCGAAGATGATACCGGGGAAAAACAGAAGACGGACAAGAAGGGCCTCTCGGTCGTTGGGAAAAGCCTGCGCCGGAACGATGCAATCGACAAAGTCACCGGCCGCGGAAAATACACGGGCGACATAACGCTGCCCGGAATGCTCCACGGCAAGATTCTCCGCAGTCCGCACGCGCACGCGCGCGTCAAATCAATCGACACGAGCAGGGCGGAAAAACTGCCCGGCGTCGTGGCCGTAATCACCGGCAGGGACGTGCCCGACGTGCTGTACGGCGTCAGCCCGGCGAGATACGACGAGTATGTTCTCGCCAAGGACAAGGTGCGCCACGTCGGCGACAAGGTCGCCGCCGTCGCCGCGGTCGATGAGGCAACCGCCGCGGCCGCACTCAAACTCATCAAAGTCAATTACGAAATCCTGCCGCACGTCCTTGACCCGGCGGAAGCGATGAAGGACGGCGCGCCTCGGATACACGACAAGGCGAAGAACAACATCAACGCGCAGGTGCATCAGAGTTTCGGTGATTTGGAGAAAGGCTTCGCCGAGGCCGACCACATCCGCGAAGACGTCTTCGTAACACAGCGCACCTACCAGTCGCCTCTCGAGCCGCACGCCGCAATCGCGAAATACGAAAACGGCCATTTGACCGTCTGGTCCAGCACACAGGTAACTCACTACGTGCAGCATCAACTTTCGCGCGTACTCGGAATCCCTATGGGCAGAATCCGGGTGATAAAGCCGCTGGTCGGCGGCGGGTTCGGCGGCAAGGCCGAGACAACGGCTCTGGAGTTCTGCTCCGCGATACTCGCGATGAAGACCGGCCGTCCGGTCAAGATGGTTTACCGGCGCGACGAGATGTTCCTGCACGGCCGCGGCCGCCACAGCGTGAAGATAAGGATGAAAACCGGCGTGAAGAAGGACGGCAGGATTACCGCGGTCGAAGAAGAGGCTTACCTGGACGGCGGCGCATACACGTCCTTCGGGATAATCACGGTCTATTACGTCGGCAATATGACGCCGACGCTGTACAAGATGCCCGCCTTCAAGTACGACGGCTACCGCATCTATACAAACCTTCCCGCGTGCGGCGCAATGCGCGGTCACGGCTGTCCGCAGCCGCGCTTCGCCTTCGAAAGCCAGTTGGATATGATAGCCGAGGACCTCGGCATCGACCCGATAGAAATCAGGCTGCGCAACGCGATGACGCCGAACACAAAGACGGTCCACGAACTCGATATCCGCTCGTGCGAGTTGCGCGCCTGCCTTGAGGAGGTTAAGAAAACAAGCGGCTGGGAAAAGAAAAAAGGCAAACTGCCGAGAGGCCGCGGCATCGGCGTCGGCGCAGGCGGCTTCGTTTCCGGCGCGGGCTATCCGATTTACCGCAGCAACTTCCCGCACTCCAATGCAATGATACGCCTGTCCGAGGACGGTACTGCCGCGACGCTGTACGCCGGCGCGCAGGACATCGGCCAGGGCTCCGACACCGTGCTGTCGCAAATCGCCGCGGAGGAACTGGGGCTGCTGTACGAAGACGTGATTATGGTCTCCGGAGACACCGAACTGACGCCGCTCGACCTCGGCTCTTACTCGAGCCGCGTTACGCTGATGGCCGGAAATGCGGTCAAACAGGCGGCGGCGGAAGTAAGAAAGCAGGTTTTCGAAATTGCGAGCGAAAAACTCGGCGTCCCGCAGAAGAGACTCGAAGCAAAGGCGAGAATTATCTACGACAAAGACAACCGCGAGAAAAATATGCCCTTTGCCGAAGCCGCGGCGCTTGCTTTTGGAAAGAGCGGCCCGGTTATCGGACGCGGCGCATACCAGCCGTCCAAACTCGGCGGCTCCTACAAGGGCGCGACGGTCGGCACCTCACCCGCGTACAGTTTCGGCGCAGCGGTTGCCGAGGTCGAGGTGGATATGGAAACCGGCAAGGTGAAGTTCCTCAACTTCACCGACGCACACGACGTCGGCCAGCCCATCAACCCGATGGCCGTGCACGGACAGGTCGAGGGCTGCGCAAGTATGGGCCTGGGAGAGACGGTCCTCGAAGAGGTCGTAAACGACGACAAGGGCAACATCGTCAACCCGAACTTGCACGAATACATCATCCCCGGCATCTACGAGACGCCGAAAATCAACTCGATTATCGTTCCCAGCCACGAGGCGGCCGGTCCTTACGGAGCAAAGGAGGTCGGCGAGGGGGCGATGCTCCCGGTCATCGGCGCCATCGCCAACGCAATATACGACGCCACCGGAGTCCGCATAAAGGACCTGCCAATCACGTCTGAAAAGATATCAAAGGCCATCAAGGAAAGCAGGCAACAGGCAACAGAACGGTGACTCCGCCACAAACCGTCGGCGGACAAGTGTCACCAATTACGGAGCAAAAGGTGACTGTCACTAATTACGGAATCGACCCCGACTTTGTCGGGGGAGATTCGTAGATTAGTGACTGTCATCCTTTTGCAATGCGAAACCCGGGGCATGGAATAGAACCGGTCCTGGGATGCTCCGGGGACATGGACGGCACGGTTTCCCTCGGCTTCGCTCGGGATAAATTCAGACCGTGCCCTACGACATTATTCACACAACACGATTTTGTAGGGAAGGGTCTTCAGACCCTTCCGTTCTCGGCACGGTCTAAAGACTGTGCCCTACGACATTATTTGCGACAACGCGATTTTGTTGCAGTATTAGGTCTGACATTTAGTCCGGTTTGCTCGCGCACTCCAACGAGCACAGGGAGCCGAAGCCGCGCTTGATTTTTTCGGTATATGTGGTATAATACCGGCGTGAATGAGCAATGAATGCGTTTCTCGCCCCGGGCGTTGCGGCAGTTTGCAGGAAGGCGAGGAATACCTGATACTTTGTCGAAAGACGGCCATCAAGTTTCTCGGGGGTGGTGGCAATGAGCGCGATTGTGTGTATCCTGGCGGTGTGGTTCGGCGTGATGTGTGTCGCCGTGGGATTGCTTGCCGTGGCGAGAATGTTTTTGCAGCGCCACAGGCAAACAGAAGCAACGAATGCCGGACTCAGCAGCGACTCAGCCGCGCCGATTTTGCGCTGGACGCTCAGGAAACGCCCCGCAGCCCGCAACCGCAAACTCGCCGCGGAAGCCCTTGAGACGATGGACGAAACAGGGATGACTTCGGAAATGGCCGACGTGCTGCGCGAGCACAATCCTTTTGCAAGCCGCACTGCCGCGAGAATACTGGGGGACATGCGAACAAAAGGGCATCACACGGCACGCACATAGATGTTGAGATACGGGCAACCTGCTCCCTCTTCCAAAAAGGACAGGGGGTGGTGGCGGAGTACGGAGGAAAAGCCATGCGGGCTCCGAAATTTCGGGGTCCGCATTTTTTCGCCCCCCGGCATTTATTGCTGATTGCACTGCCAATAAAGCACGAAAGGTGACTGTCACCATTACGGAGCGCAGACCCCGACTTATCGGGGGCCAGCTCGTAGATGGTGACTGTCATCCTTTCACATAGCAATGCAGAAGCGGAAGGGCCTTCCCCAATTTTACTCGGGATAAACGACTCCGCGGTGGGGAAAAAGGACACAGTGCACGAAGTTGACACCGCGCCGTCATCTGCTATAATCCGTTGCAATTCCGGCAATTTCGGGGCGTAGATCAGATTGGTTAGAGCGTCCCGACAGGTCGGGAAGGCCGCTGGTTCTATGAAGAGAGAAAAATTCGGGGCGTAGCTCAGCCTGGTTAGAGCGCTGCGTTCGGGACGCAGAGGCCGCTGGTTCGAATCCAGTCGCCCCGACCAGAAAAAAATGACCGTCTGAAGGGCGGTCTTTTTTTTCGGAGTTCTATCCGTTTCAGCCGGGGTAGCCGTAGGCGCCGATGAGCGGGACAAAAACGCAGCGGCATCCCCCCCGACGTTCGAGCATTCCTTTTTTCTTCGTCACGACCTCGAGGTCCTGCGAGAACTTCCCCCCCGTCGGAATGACGAGAATACCGCCTTCGGCAAGTTGGTCCACCAGCGGCTGCGGCAAATCCGGCGCCGCGGCGGTCACGATGATTCGGTCGAACGGCGCGTGTTCCGGCAGGCCGCAGGTGCCGTCGCCGACGAAAAAATGTATCCTGCCGCAGCCGAGCGATTCGATAACAGTCCTGGCGTTGCCGGACAACTCCTCGAAGCGCTCAATTGTATAAACCTCGTTCGCCAGTTCCGCCAGTATCGCAGACTGGTAGCCGGAACCGGTGCCCACTTCGAGGACCTTTTCGACGCCGGTCAACTTCAGGCATTGCGTCATCAGCGCGACCATATACGGCTGAGAGATGGTCTGGCCGGCGCCAATCTGAACCGGGTGGTCGTCGTAGGCCTGACTGCGGAGATTTTTCGGAACGAAGAGGTGGCGCGGAACTTTGCGAAACGCGGCAAGAACGCGGGTATCGCGTATGTCGCGCGAGGCGAGCTGGCGCGAGACCATTTCTTCGCGCAGCAGACTCAGGTCGTCTTCATCCATCGGGTCGGCCTCGTGTGGGACGAAAAAACCCGGGCGGTGCGGACTGTCCCCCCTGTGCATTCCAGGACCGGTTCTATTCTACGAGTGCAAAAGGATGACAGTCACCAATCTACGAGTCTCGGTCGCAGCGCTCCCTCGACTCCGTAATTGGTGACAGTCACCTTTTGCGTTGTAAATAAAACAGGTCCGCCGTAGATTGGCGACTGTCACCTGCTAATCCTTCTTCTCTTCCGGGCCGACTGTCGGCTCCGGCGTGATATCAACAAGGCGACTGGTCTCGCGTTCTTCCTTGCGGAACGAGCGCCACCTGAAGAACGCGAACATAACGCCTATCAGCAGGAA
>JBDRIB010000117.1:0-11712 GCA_043816375.1 Planctomycetota bacterium
TAAATAACGGCCGCCATTCTTTCGATATTCTATTATGCCGCATTGTGCCGTTTTTCAATCCGACTTTGTCTGGAGGAGAGGTTATGCGCAAGTCGCCGTGGATTGTCCTGGCCATAGGCCTTGCGGCCGCCGCCTTTCTTGCCGTTATGGGCAGGATATACCTGGGCTATAACCCCGTCGTGCAACTGAAGGCCGAAATTGCGCAGGAATACGGCCTCAAAGACGTCCTCGTCCGAAAGGACGAAGAGACCGGAATGATAACCATTACCTACAGGCCCGACCGGGTCGCCTTCGAAACCAAACCCGTTCTGGAAGGGCAGATGGCGGCGCTCGCCCGCCACGCGCGGGATAAATTCTCGTTCAAGCGCGTCACGGTAATCGCGAAACTCTCCGACGAGAAAACGCACACGAAAGTCTTTGCCCCGGATTGACGACGCACCGGGCGTGCTTCAAAAAAATGCGTCAAATTGTCAAAGAACTTCAGAGATGCGGGTTGGTAGTACGCAAAAACGGCCTCCTGCGTCTGCACAACTCAGAAAACAGGGTCTGACCCTGTTTTCTTCGCTCATAATTTCCTCGGGATTTTCTTTGCCATTCTGCACCTTCGAAACTTGTATCTATATTCATTCGTGGTTTCCCTCCGCTTCAAGTCCCTTTCAGTACCCCGGTGGGAAAACCCCGATAAATAGGGACTGTCCCTATTGACGAAATGTAAGTCTATATATATCAACAAATCTATATAGGGACTGTCCCTATTTGACCGTCCCTGTTGGGGGCCTATTGGGGCCAAGTGGGGGAAGTGAGGAACGCTTCCGATTGCATACCCGCTACTGTGCAATTTGCTCATATTGTGAATGTCGGGGCCGCCCTTTCCCCGTACGGGTCGGGGTCCGAATGGGTAATTTGTGACTGTTACCGCACCAAACCGGCGGCCCAATGCTCCCTGGTCTTCGCCAGAAATCCATCCGTCAATTCGGCGCACGCCCGACGCGCCGCATGCCGGATTTTTTCCGTTGCAACACCGCCGATTGCGTGATAGCATTTCGCTTCCCGCCTCGAAAGTCGATTGGGAAGGCAACAATAAATGAGCAATTTTGTGATTAAAAGAAAGCCGTTGCGAAGGTTTTTCAGGCGACTGGGCTACTACTGTATTGCGACAATCTTTTTCGTGCCGTCCCTGTTCTTCCGCAAGATGACCAATGTCCCCGAGCCGGTTGATTTCACGGAAAACATCAACGCATTCACCGCAAAATTCGGCGACGTCGTGGAGAAGGTTGACTTCGTCGAACCGACCACTAACGAGCCGCTTCACGGCTGGTTCCTCCCCGCCGACAAGGCAAAGGCGCACCCGTCGAAACCCTGTGTCCTGCTGTGCCACGGGCTGGGAGGGAACATTTCCCAGATGCTGCCGCGCGTCAATTCCCTGCACGAAAACGGCTGCGACGTGCTTGCCTTTGATTTCCGCGGCCACGGAGAGAGCGGCGGCGTTTTCGCCTCGCTGGGATACTTCGAGATGCGCGATGTCATCGCCGCCATCGACTACCTGCGCGACGAGCGCGGGATTCAAAGGGTTGCACTGTACGGCTTTTCAATGGGCGCTGTTGCAGCGCTTCTCGCTGCCGCACACGACGGCCGCGTGGCCGCCGTAGTTGCCGAGAGTCCCTATGACTCAATGCAAAGCGTCGTTACCTGGAAAGCGAAGGAACTCTACCACGCGCCGGCCTTCGTAGTCAGGGTCGCGCTCTGGACGACAGGCGTAAGACGCGGCATAGAGTATAAGGAAGTGGACCTTGTAAAAGCGCTGCCGAAACTGGCGGGCGTGCCTCTGCTTCTGGCGGGGACTGCCTCTGATGTGACCATTCCCATCGAAATGACGCGGCGTCTGGCCGCAGTCCTTTCGGACGGGCAGGAATACTGGGAAGTCAACGGTCCCGACCACGGCGAGATATGTTCGAGCGAATACGGCCCCGAATTCGAAAGGCGCATCCTCGCGCTTCTGAAGAGATGCGAAGATACGCAGGGAATTCAGGCTGATTGACGCCGGTGCCCGTCACCATAACATAGGAGTGTGGCAGAGGAAACGCCCTGTTTCAGGTTTCAAGTTACAGGTTTCAGGTAAATCGTTTTCCGTTTCCTGAAACTTGAAACCTGTAACCTGAAACGGTATAGGAGACTGCCGGGGAAGAAACGGCTCGAAAATTGTGGGCACCCACTTAGGCGGATAGTATTTTCCCCCATCTTAAATCATACCCGTCCTCTTTGCGACCTTCTCAAAGCCGGGCATCGACCTTTCTATGGTCTCGTCCTCCACGCAGTATGAGATGCGGATGTGCCCGGCCCGGCCGAAGCCGCTGCCCGGAACCGTGAGAACGCACTCCTCCTGCAGTTCCTTCACAAACGCGACGTCGTCGCCGGTCGGGGTCTCGGGGAAGAGATAGAAGGCGCCTTCCGGAAGCCTGAACCTGAATCCGTATTTTTTCAGCGCCTCGCACAGCATGCTTCGCTTGCGCCCGTAAGCCGCGACATCGACGCTGGCGTCCTGAAGCGCGCTGACCACCTGCTGCATCGTCGAGGGAGAACTTTTGAAGCCGAGCGCGCGCGTCGTGAAGGCAAAGGCCTTGCGCAGTTCGTCGTATTCCGCGATGCCCGGCCTGAGCGCGATGTGGCCTATGCGTTCGCCCGCCAGTCCCAAATCTTTCGAATGCGAGGTGATTACCATGCTGTTTTCGTAGTGATTGAAAATCTCCGGCACCCTGACGCCGTCGTACACGATTGCGCGGTACGGCTCGTCGGCCATAAGATAGATTTCGTGGCCGAATTTTTTCTCCGCCTGCGAGAGCACCCGCGCAAGTTTCGCAATCATATCCTCGTCGTAAACGCGGCCGGTGGGGTTGTTGGGGGAGTTTATGACGACGGCCTTGGTTCGGGGTGAGAGCGCTTTCTCCAGTTCGGCGAGGTCGATGCCGAAGTCCTGCGCGGTTTCGACCAGTACGGCCTTGCCGCCGCAGTTGTCGATGTAGAAGAGATACTCGACGAAGTAGGGCACGAAGATGATGACCTCGTCGCCCCTGTCGACGATGGCGCGCAGGGCGACGTTGAAGCCGCCGGCCGCGCCGCAGGTCATTATTATGTTCTCGGCCGTGAAGGGCAGGCCGGTGCTTTTTGCGCGGCGCCTGGCAATGGCCGTGCGGACCTCGTCAAGTCCGAATGGGCCTGTGTAGCCGTGGCTGTCGCCCGCTTCTATGACTTCCCGGAGGCGCTTTCCGAAAAGGGCCGGCGGCTCCATAATCGGATTGCCCAGAGAGAAGTCGAATACATTCTCCGCTCCGACCTTGCGTTTCATTTCCTCCCCCTCCTCGAACATGCGGCGTATCCAGCTGCTTTTCTTCATTGCCGCCGAGACCTTGGACGCAATGGTCATTACACCCTCCCGTTTATGCATAACCGGCCATAATCGAAAGGCGCATTCTATGCCCTGCCCGCGAAACTGTCAACAAACCGGAATCCGCATATTGTTGTTGATTGTCTTGCCAATGGAACACGAAAGGTGACTCCGCCAAAAACCGTCGGCGGACAAGTCCGCCAAACACATTGGCGGATAAATGTCACCAATTACGGAGCAAAAGGTGACTGTCACTAATTACGGAATCGCGAGAGCAGCGCGAGCGCGATTCGTAGATTAGTGACTGTCATCCTTTTGTGGAATGCACAGGGGACAGTCCCCTGTGCCGAGATTCGCAGATGGTGACTGTCATCCTTTCGCAACAGGTGTTTCTTTGGCAATGCAGGGGTCTGACACCTTTATATGTAGTATATGCGGATTTTTTTCTTTGACCGGCGGGGATGTTTGAAATATGATGAGTGGGTTGTTCATTTTGTGAGGCGAAGCGTGGCTGAAATAAAGGGCAAGATTGTAAGAATACTCTCGGACCGGGAGGTCGTCATTGACAAGGGCTCGGCCAACGGCGTGAAGTACAGTATGGAGTTCGTCATCTATGAAGAGGCCGACCCGGTTGTCGACCCGAAGTCGCGTGAAATTCTTGCACGCATTGATCTGGTCAAGAATCGCGTTTACGTTACTCACATCCAGGAACGCATCTGCATCGCCGAGACCGCGCCCTCGGGGCTCAACACCGGGAGCGCAGTCGCGCAGGGCGGGCCGGTCCTTTCACAGGAACGCGACGGGAAATCGCTTCAGCCGAAACTTGACGTGGACCCGGGCGAAATTATGCCCCCGCGCGACGCCTCACACCGGGTCAGGGTCGGCGACAAGGTCCGCAGCGTCGAAAGATAGCGCTCGCGGAGCGAGGCGGCTCGGACGCGATTTGAGAAAACATCCCCCCCCAATCACTTCTTTCTCCGCATTATCTTTCCTTATATTTGGAATAGTGATGTGGATTTCAGCGACAAATTTGGGCAAAATAGCCCCGGCGCGGCAGGTTTGCGTATCCGGCACAATCGCGTGAAAAATTAATCTGTTTAGGAGCGGTGTCTTATGAAATGATTTTACGGTCCGGGTTTCGGCACGAATATTGCAGAAAGTAATCGGGACGGCGACTTGCGTATCTGTCTAACACTATTGCTGCGGGTATAAGACAATGAACGAAAAAATAAGATGCCAGCGGTGCGGTGTGTACGACGAAATCCCCACGTTCCAGTTCGTGAAATTCGATGACAGACTTCACTACCTGTGCGGGAGGTGCTGGGATGAATTTCGCCGCTGGATTGTGAAGGGAAACGCCGCGCTCAATAATCACGACGACAAAAACGGCCATTCCTGACGGGAGCCCGGCGCGGGAATCCTCATTTGCCGTAAATCCGTCGGCGCAGTTCAACCAGTTTCTCAACCTGCTCCGGTTTCAGCGTCCTCACCGGCCCCAGCGTTCGGGCGGCCCACAGCGTCCGCGCCACGTGCTCCAGTTTCTCCATTCTCTGATGCGCGGTCATTACATCCCCGCCGACCGTCAGCGCTCCGTGGTGGTCCAGGATGATGATGTCGTGTTCGCGCACGAGTTCGCGTATCGTCTCGGCATTTTCGATTGACGCGGCGGTGGCGTACTTTGCGGTCGGAATCTTCCTGAAATGCACAACCACTTCCGGCATCACCGGCGCTTCGATGCTTATCCCGGCGATGCTGAAGGCCGTTGCCACGGGCGGATGCGCGTGTACGACCCCTCGGACGTCCGGCCTCTGGCGGTACGCCTCGATGTGCATAAGGGTCTCGGTTGACGGCTTGAGAGAACCCTCCACGACGTTGTTGTCCATATCGATTCGAATCAGTTGTTCCTCTTTCACGTCCTCCTTCGCCACTCCGCTCGGCGTAATCAGAATCGTCCCGTCGTCGAGCCGCGCGCTGACGTTGCCGTCGGTCGTCGCTGCGACAAGCCCCAGCGTGTGCAGCCTGCGGCAGGCCTCGATGATGTCTTTTTTGGTCGCACTAATCGCGCTCATAATTTTCTCCGCGAGTTTGTTCAGGAAAAATGCATTATACAGAGGCGGCAGGAAACAGGCAATCCCGACACAAACCGTCGGGACTTCGCTTCGCTCCGCGGGCAACGGAAAAAGACCGAAGACCGATGACCTGAAATGTGGAAATTACATATATGCTTGATAGAATATAAGCATTATCCGCTTAAGTCAGGTTAGCGACGGGTCGTACCCCATTTACGGAGCGCAGGCCCGATATTATCGGGCCCAGCTCGTAGAATGGGGTCTGACCCGAGCGTCGCAAATTTAGATAGCCTTTACGTAAGCGGTTATATATCACCTTACCTGAATAAAGCCGGATAATGCTTTAGAATATTGCCATCACTGATTTGCAGGAGGTCATAATGGACGTTTTCGAAGCGATTGCCACGCGCAGAAGCATACGCGCATTTGACGACAAATCGTTGAATGACGATGTGCTCGAGCATGTCCTGGAGGCGGCGCGCCTTGCGCCTTCCGGCAACAACCGGCAGCCCTGGCGGTACGTGGTGGTCAGGGATGAGCAGATGAGAAAGAAACTCGCGCGGGCGAGCGCCGGCCAGATGTTCGTCGCCGAAGCGCCCGTGGTCGTCGTTGCGTGCTGTTACCCGGCGCCGCCGGAATCCGACAGGGGATGCTGGATGGGCAGGTACGGCGCATTGCTCGACGCGGCAATAGGGCTGGACCATATACAACTCGCCGCGCATGCGCTCGGTGTCGCCTCGTGCTGGATAGGCTCGTTCGACGCGGATGCGGTCAGGAAACTGCTGGATGTGCCGGAAGATGTCTGGGTTGTCGGCCTGATGCCGCTCGGCTACCCCTCGGAGCGGCCGGGCTCGACCCCGCGCCTGCCGATGAAGGAAATCGCCTGCAGGGAAAAGTGGGCTTTCGGGTAGTTACGCACAATATATTACTATCTCGGTGACAGTCACTAATCTACGAATCGCGCTCGCGCTGCTCCCGCGATTCCGTAATTAGTGACAGTCACCGAGTTGCCTGTTGCCCGTTGCCTGCGGAGCGAAGCGAAGTCCCGACGGTTTTTGTCGGGATTGCCTGTTGCCTTACTTTGACCTTTTACCTTTCACCTTTGACCTTTTTTTGCCGTCGGTCTGGTGCCCGAGTTTCCGCAGTTCGCGCTCGATGCTCGCGGCGGGCTTGTAGTCGGGGCCCTGGTAGGAGACCTCGTGGTAGGGCAGTCGCAGCAGGCCGCTGCCGCGCCTTGCCTGGTCAATCCAGTGGCCGATGAAGCCGATTGCGCGCGCCAGCACAAAGAAGCCGTTCATCGACTCCGCCGGGAACCCCAAATCGTACAGCACACAGCCCATCGCGCCGTCCCAGTTGAGTATCAGCGTGTCGGCCTTTCCGGTCGTGACGTCCTGCACACTGCGCGCGAAGTCGAGCACGGGGGTTTTCATCTTCATTCTGTGCAGTTCGGAGATGAGACGCGCCACGCGCGGGTCGGGATTGTTCTTCGAATATTTCAGGTGGCCGATGCCCATAATCTTCGCGCGTCTGACGTCCGTCCAGTATTCGACGAACTCCTTCGGTGTCATCTTCTTTTCCACGCCCTCGCTGAAGGCGCGCGCGGCGCCCTCGACCGCGCCGCCGAAGCGCGGGCCTATCATCGATATGCCCGCCGCAAGCGCCTGGGGCAGCGGGATACCCGCGCACGCGCCGGTTATCGTCGTGTAAGCGCCGGAGACGTTCGGCCCGTGGTCGGATGTAAGGAACAGCAGCAGGTTGAGTATCCTGATGGTCTTCTTGTCGAGCAGCCTGCCCGGCCCCCACAGCAGTCCGATCGCCTCGGGCACGCCGTAGTAGCCTCTATCGACGAGTTCGTTTACCTTGTAGCCGCCGAACGCCAAATCTCCAACGTCCTGCGTGATGGTGTTTGTAATCCACGGTCGGATTAAGACCTCGCCTCTGGCTACTGCCTGTTCAACCGGCGTGGGCAGTTTCGGCAGGGCGGAGGGGTCGATTTCTTTTACCGGCCTGACGAGGCCGGATTTCTTCAAATCCCCGTAAACCTTCGCGATTTTCTTGCCCAGGTCGCCGAAGGTTTCCGCGACGATAATGCCGCTCTTCTTCATCAGGTCGGTCTTGTAGCGCGCGCCGCCTTCGCCTTTTTCGCCTTCCTTGGCCCCGGCGTGGCCGAATTTCATTCCTTTGGGCAGTTTCTCCTGGCAGAAGCCGCTGACGATTCCGATTAGTTTGATGCGCCGCTTTTTCGCGGCGTACCAGTGCGCGGCCTGGTCTTCGAGGTTCCCGCCCAGTTCGCCTATCATAATAACGGCCTTTGTGGCGCGGTCTTTTTCGAACATTTCCAGATATTCGACGAAGCCCGTCCCGGGATACTGGTCGCCGCCGATGGCGATGGCGGTTGTGATGCCGTCGCCGTGCTGCGCGGCAATCCACATCGCCTCGTTAAGGAGTCCGCCGCTTTTCGTGATGATGCCGAAGGAACCCTCGCGGTAAAGTTTGCTCAGGACGATGTTGCGATACTCGCCGCCGGCCACGCCCAGCCTGCATTTGCCGGCGCTGAACATCCCGATGGAGGATGGGCCGTTGAATATCTTGCCGTTCTCGCGGGCGATTTTTATGAGGAGTTTGGCGTCGTGTTTGGGCACGTCTTCCGTAATCATACTGACGAGCCTGATGCCCTTTTCTTCCAGGGCTTCTTTTGTTATGCCGAAGGCGCGCCGCGGTGTGACGTAGATGAGCGCCGTGTTGATTTCCGGGAAGGCCCTGCACGCATCGCGGATTGTCCCGAAGACCGGGACCTGGTTGATTGTGGTGCCGATGGGTACGGTTTTCCGGGAGCCGGCTTCCTGCGGGTTGACGAAGGCGTCAACATAAAGTTTGCGCCCCGTCAGGTGGCAGAACTCTCCCATCCGGCGCACGGCGTTGGTGGCGGTCGTTCCGCCGACGACAACGACTCTGGTGTTTTCATCGACGAGGATGCTCATCGTACGCTCCTTCTCTTTTTCTGTGCCGCAATTGCCATATCAACGACGTCCGTCAGGCCGAGATGCCTGTCATATACTTTGATAGCGAAGCCTTCTCCGGCGAGTTTGCCTATCATCGGCAGGGCGACTTCTTCGTTCGGGCCGCCGCGCCTTACCCACAGGCGGATTTTCCCGCCGACAAGTTTTTTCCTGTTCGCGCGCATTGCGTCGATTATTCCGCCGAAGGTTTTATAGACGTCGGTGAAGTTGGCAATTCCGCCGTTGATGATAACGTCGGTTATTCCGGGCAGGTTGAAGACCTTTTCGGAGAGAGCCTTGACCGCGAAGGCAGGGGGGTCGCCGCTGTATTCGCAGTAGTTCGCCAGTTTCCCGCCCAGCCGGACGACCGCGTCCGCCGTGAAAAGGCTCGCGCCGCCGCCCGCCGGCAGTATCGCGATGTTGCCGCCGCCGGGGATGATTATGAGTTTCACGCTGCCCTTTATTTTCTGGTCGATTTCCCTGATTTCGCGCTCGGCGGGCTTCGCGGCGTTTGCGCCGAACTCGCTGAACTCGAAGTCCCGGTCCGGGTGCTTGAAGTGCGCCGCGTCGTCGAGTTTCATAACGGCGTCGAGCGCGACGATTCCGTCGCCCTTCGCGAAAACGAACGGGTTTATCTCGATATATTCGGCGTCTTCCTTCCAGAAGCACTCAATGAGTTTCGCCGCGAACTCTGCGACCTGCTTGCTCCCGTCGCCGAAGCCGGCCTTTTGCGCCAGGGCGGTCAAGTCGGGTACCTCGCCCGCATCGACCGAAATCTTCTTCACGTGCGTTTCCCAGACGCCCTCGATATCCACGCCGCCGACCTTCGCGTCGAGGAAGAGGTTAAGGCCGTCCCGGGACTCGGTCAGGGCGATGAAGTGTTCCCCGCCGTCGTAGGCGATTGCTTTTTCCACGAGGACTTCCGGGATTTTGCAGCCGTCCACTTTCGTGCCGAGGATGCGTTTGGCGTGCCTTTTCGCTTCGGCGGGAGAAGGGCAGATTGCTATCAGGCCGCGCTTGCCGCGCCCTCCCAGTGTTACGTGGGCCTTGACCACCAGCCTTCCCTGGGGCGCTTTGAAGTCAGGCCCGTCCGCCACGACGCCTTCCGGCGTTCGCACCCCGTATTTGGCAAGCAACTTTTTGGCGGGGCCTTCGAGGACCTTTCCCATAACAGTGCTCCTGAAATTGGCCGAAAACCGCCTGTCACCGTGCAGGCAAAATCTTCCGGTGACTGTCACCAATTACGGAATCAAGCGAGTCCGGCGAGCGAGATTCGTAGATTGGTGCCTGTCACCGTTTGTTTCTGTCCCCTGAAAAAAACGCATACCGCAACGGTCTCCGCCGCAGTATGCGTTTGTGTTTGCCTGATTCACACACGGGACAAGCCCTTCCGGTGCGCAGTTAAGCGCAAATGGATAAAAGCATAACTGTGAAAGGCGCAGATAATAACTCTTGGGGGGCGGATGTCAATAGGGTATTTCGGATTTTTTTCAAGTTTTTTCGGCGCCGCTTTCGCGGGTCAGACAATCAATGCAGGTCGCAGGTAGCGGCTCAAAGGCAGTTTGCCCAGGCGGGGGTTGTCCGCGTAAACGTCCATCTTTGTAATCAGCCATCTGCCGTCTTTTTTTGTCATTTCAAATTTCGCGTGCCCGGAGATGTTTGTGTGTTTTCCCGTATCAAAGCCGGGTGTATGGGGGATGCTTGCGGTGGTGTTCCAGTTGAATTCGACCTCGGCGCGGTCTTCGTGGAAAGTAATGCGTATGTTCGTAACCTCCAGTTTGCTGCAATTGATTTTGCTTGTCTCGCTGAAAACCTGTGATTTGAGCATATCGCAAGTTACGTCTTCGTAGTTGTATGCGGGGGAGATTGCGTCGGCTGCGGCTATGGGGTCATTCTGGAGCAGGGCATACTGGAAGCGCTCCAGGCCGGCTTTCACGGCCCGTTCGTCGGCCGTCGCGATGAGCCATATCAGCACGGCCGCCGCAATCACCGCGACGAGTGCGACGAGTGTAATGACAAATTGTTTGTTGCTCAGGCCGAACATAAAGACCTCTCCTACAGTTCTGGTTTGTAGAGGTCGGGGAATACGGTCTTGCACATTTCCTTGCACAATTTGGGAACAGGCTCCGTTCCCAGCGCCTGTTGTATGTGATTTCGCGCGTCGTCAACACGGTCCTCCGCCAGCGCAAACGCCGCTGCGAAGCAGGGGATTATTGCGAAACGCTTTTTCTTCTTTGAAGGGACCGTCGCGAGCAGTTTTCCGGCCGCCGAGGCCCTGTCATAGGCGTACAGCCAGGCCGCCTGAACAATCTTCGTATAATGGAACGACGGGCATATTTCGAGCGCCTTTTCGAAGCAGTGCATTGCCGTCGTCACGTCCCCGCCTTCGGCTTTGATTTCGCCCAGAGAATGCCAGGCGAGGATATTTCCTGGAGATGCTTTAAGAATCTTGTCAATTCTCTCTTGGGCCTCAGTGTTTTTTCCCAGATATATTGTACAGTATACCGCACTTAGTGCGGCATTAATGCTGTATGGGAAGGCGTTGTTATAGGAAAAAAAACGGTGGGCCTTGCACAGGAATCTTCTGGAACGACATTTCTTCTCCAGTTTATCATAAGCAAGCAGCGCGGCTTCGAAGTTCCCGCTTTTGTAAAGGCGCAAAGCGTTCTGGCTTTTGGGCAGAGGGATTGGCACAATGGCAAAAAAGACAAAGAAGGCGAAAACAATTATCAGCCATCTAAGAAGTTCTGGGACACCAAGAAAAGTGAGAAGACTCATTAATAAACCAAGAACAAACATTCGTGTAAAGAGTGAGAGGGAAAACAGCCAGGGACGCGTGAAGACAAAGGATACAGCCCATCTGCCTGGTTTTTTCCCAATCGATACGATACTGGTTTTATAAACCTGCATAGAATTTGCTTGCCTTCAGCCGAGAATTTTCTTTAGGAGTTGTCGCACCACGCCCGGGTTGGCTTTGCCCCCGGTCAGGCGCATCACCTGTCCCATCAGGAACCCGACGGCCTGTTCCTTGCCGGCCTTGAAGTCCGCCACGGCCTTCTCGTTTTCCGAAATCACTTTTCTGACGACTTCCTCGAGCGCGTCCGTGTCGCTTATCTGCGAGAGGCCTTTTTTCTTCACGATTTCCGCGGGCGGTTTGCCGGTCGCGGCCATTTCGGCGAAGACTTCCTTTGCGATGTTGTTGCTGATGGTTTTGTCGTTGATGAGCGCCAGCAGTTCGGAGAGCGCGGCGGGGGAGACGGGT
>JBDRIB010000118.1:0-11250 GCA_043816375.1 Planctomycetota bacterium
TTCGTGATTTGCGCCGTTATTGCCTTCCTGTTATGTGTCGGGACCTGGATCTTCCTGCGAAAAATGGACGGTCCGCCGCCCGACATATCCTTTATGTAAACACATCAAAGCAAAGGCTGTACCCGCGAGGGCCGCAAGCCAGAGATGACTTGTCTTGCATAGAACACTCTGTCTGACAGGAAAGTCTGTCCGCACCGAAGGGGGCAAACCCTTTTATTTGCCGTTCCCGGCTGTGTGCGGGTTTTGCTTGACCGGCGGCGGGGCGGCGGGTATTATTCGCAAACACGAACGGAAAAGTGGGGGGTTAGCTCAGTTGGGAGAGCGTCTGGATGGCATCCAGAAGGTCAGGGGTTCGAGCCCCCTACCCTCCACTTAGATTTTCCTGGCGCTTCAGATGAAGGCCAAAGCCAGAAGATTGGCTCTATGACCAGGCAATGGTATATGTACATAGTGCAATGTGCAGACCACTCCTATTACACCGGCATTACAACGGATATCCACGCTCGCGTCAGGTCTCATAACTCCGGCAAGGGTTGCAAATACACGGCGACACGGACACCTGTCAGACTCATACACTGTGAAACATATCCTGACAAGAGTTCAGCGCTGAAACGCGAGATGCAGGTCAAGAAATTGGACAAAGGTAAAAAGGAGGAACTGGTCAGGGGTTTCCCTCATCGCGTCACGGGCGATTCGGGATAAACTCGTCCCCTGTTCTCCGCAAAGGTTGTTTTTTGCGGGAGAAATGTGCTTTTCCGGGTGGCGAATGAAAGCGAAAATCATCTGTCCCATACTGCTCGTCCTGATAATCGCGGGACATCTTCTTGCCAACATCGAGTGGCAGGCGCGGAACGTCGGTCCCGATATGTGGGACCAGGCGAGTTATCTGCTCCTCTCGGAAAAGATATACGCGAAGTCCAGGTCCGGCGGGTGGGCGGCGTTCGGAGAGGCCTTTCTGAAGGAAGACCGGCAGCGCGCGCCGCTTGTTCCGGCGGTGTGGGGCGGGTTCTATTCTCTGTTCGGCAACACTCGTTCCTCGGCCCACTGGGGCAATCACATCGCGCTCGTCGTGCTCTGCCTGTCGGTGTACGGCATCGGCAGGCGGCTTGCGGGTCCGTGGTGCGGGCTGGCCGCGGCCTGGATAACGATGATGTTCCCGATAATGTTCGGCCTGTCGCGGCAGTTGTACGTCGAGTTTCCGCTGACGGCCGCAGCGGCGGCGATTGCCTGGCTGTGTATCGCCTCGAAAGGACTAAGGCGCTACCCGGTTTGCGTCCTGCTCGGCGTCGCAATTGGAGCGGGACTCCTGGTAAAGATAACCCTGCCCATTTTCATCGTCGGGCCGTTGCTCGTTGCATTCGGCTTGAATGTGCTCTATGCACACAAGAAGGCCCCGCTGGTTTACGCTTCCCTCCTTTTGCTAAGTTTTGTTCTTATCCTTGTGCCCGCGTTCCTTATCGCGGCGCCGTGGTTCGGCTACAATCTTAACCAGTGGCTGAAGTTTATGGCGGAGAACGTTTCGGGTCATCGGGGCGGCATCTACGGGATGGTCATTCTTGAATATCTGAGTCTGCACGGCTGGCTGACTTTTTTCAGCATATATCTGGCTATTGCGGCGGTGCTTGTCGCGCTGAACCTGATTTTTCGCAAACGCGGCCCGGCCCGCGCCGCGCCTTCATCCGGCGATGCGCGCGAAAGGCGCGCGACGCTGGATACGGTGATACTGTGGCTCGTCATCCCGCTCATCGTCGGGCTCTACGCGGCAACCAAGGACGTGCGTCTGATTGCCCCGGCGCTGCCCGCGTTCGGACTGCTGGTTGCATACCTCCTCGTCAGGATTACCGCCGGGTGGACGCGCGCGGTCACAGGCGTGCTTCTGGTGCTGATAGTCGTGCCTTATTATTTCGTTTCTTTCGGAACGCCGTTCGATTCGACAAAGAACCCGGATGTGCCGCCGTCGTTCGGTATGCTTAATCCGAAGTATTTCCTCGGACAGTGGTCGCGGGGGATTTATGCCTGCGGGCCGAACGAAGACGACTGGAGGGGCAAAGAAGTGCTCGTCAAAATCAGGGATGCGATACCCGGGCAGATGAAGCGGACGATGGAGCGGGGAAAAAGCGCTGCCGGGGTCATCGTCGTGACGAACCATCCGTTTTTCGAGGCGAACTGGTTTCAATACTTGGACCGGCGCGGCGCGCTCGAAGGGGGGCAGGCGGCGGCGCTCAATTTCGCATTTCTTGACTATTACAATGAGAACGCCTCGCCGCAGTTATTCGCCCGGCAACTGCTCGCCGCGCATTTCGTTCTGGCCAAAGACTCCGGCTGGCAGGGGCCGGAATTTACGACGAGGTGGTTTGCGGAATTGATGTATGCCGTGCGCCACTCGGATTTGTTCGAAAAGATTCCGTGCGAAATCGTGCTACCCGACGGCTCGAAAGTCGTCATCTTTTTCAACAGAAAATCCACCTGGCCCGTAGAAGATCAGGACGAACTTGCGGAACTTCAGAAAGAGTTTCTGGAACTTCTCGGGGTTCGGTAACAGTTACCGAACGGCATAACAGGTGAACAACCATCCCGACAACGGCCGCGGCGTGCTTCGCAACCGCAACCTGATGCTCCTCTGGTCAGGGCAGACAGTCAGCGTGCTGGGCGATTCCGTATACATTATCGCACTGCCGCTTCTTGTGCTTGAACTGACTCGCAGCAAGCCGTTAACCGGCGCGGTGATGTTCGCCTATTACCTGCCCTTCATCCTGCTCGGTGCTTTCGCAGGCGTGCTTGTTGACCGTTTCAATCGCAAGACGCTGATGATACTTGCTGACCTTGCACGCGCTTTGATACTTCTGACGATTCCTCTGCTGGCGTTCTTGGGCGTTCTGAGTGTTTCCGCGCTTTTCATAACTGCCTTTCTGATTGCGTGTTTTACCACCGTCTTCTTTCCTGCACGTGATTCGATTATTCCACACCTGGTGGCGGAAAAACGCCTGATGCAGGCCAACTCTCTGGTTCAGACCTCGCAGTATATGGCAATGGTTCTCGGCGCACTGACCGCATCTGCGTTGATACAGTTCGTCGGCACGGTTCACGCATTCACCGTTAATGCCGGAACCTTCGTTGTATCGCTGATACTCGTTGCGGCCATAGTCCTGCCGAGGCGAAAGGGCACAGCGCGACATATTCCCCTTCGACCGCTTGACGACCTGCGCGAAATTCTCCGTTACATAACGAGAGAAAAACGCCTTGGCCAACTCCTTCTGATAACCGCCATCGATAACCTGTTCATAATGGGCCCCGCTATAATCGGCGCGTTGTTCTTTGTGAAAAGCCACCTGGGCAAGCCCGACCAGTATTACGCATACCTCGAAGCCGTGTTCGCTGTCGGCATAATAACGGGGATGATTTTGCTCAACAGATTCGCACGACGCGCACACAAGGGGATGCTCGTTATACTCGGTATGATACTCGACGGTGTCACGTACATACCCTTCTTCTGGTGTCATTCGTTCGAGTTGCTTGTCGTGTTGATGTTTGTGCACTCGGTGTGCGTTTCGCTGATAGTCGTGCCGCGCGCGGCCCTCTTGCAGCAGCACATGCCCGAGAAACACCTCGGCCGCATCTTCGCGCTTGTCCACGTTATGGTTATGGGATTCACCGCCCTGTCAGTCGGCCTGACCGGAATCGCGGCGGCGCACGTTGCCCCGCCGACAATTTTCCTTATCGCCGGCCTCGGCGGCACAGCCTGCGGCCTCATCGCCCTATCCTTCCGCTCCCTCCGCACAACTGCTTAGGGGTGGGCGGCGAAAAAAAAGAAATGTGAACGGACAGTTGACAGACGGCGGGGGTATAAATATAATCAGGGTGATTGGAAGAAGGCAGTTTTCCTATCAACTACCATTCAAGTTCTTTTCCGTATGGCGCCAATTGGAGGGGGGACAATGAAACGCGCTCTCATTTCCTTAACGGCAATCTTTCTCGTCGTATTTCTTGCAGGCTGCAAAGTAACCAAAGGCCCCGAAGCGGAGGCGGAGGAGACCTCGGTAGCCAGGCCCGATCTCGTTCCATTCGGCCTGACGCTGGCCTGGAAGGTCGAGGATATTCCAGACGACCCGGCATGGAAAGACGTCAGTTATGAGGACCTGCGCTACCCGCGCCAGGGCATAAGGGTTAAAGAGGTCCGCGCCGACCGCCAGGCCGCTCAGAAGGGTTTCAAGGAGGGAGATATTATTTACGCAATCAACAAGAAGCGCTTCAAAAACACCAGTGAATTGGTGCGCATTCTCTACCGTCTTAAGCCGGGGGAGGGCATCCCTTTCCAGATCGTTCGCGAGGAGGGCGGCAAACAGACCCTCGATATTATCGATATGGTGATACCGACCTACGGATACACCGACTGGAATTTCCCCGGTGTTTACGGCTATCATCGCAACGATTACGTCAAACGGATGCATATCTTCTACATTCTCTTCTACGACAAAAGGTGCTTTTCCAGCCGGACTATAGGCTTCCTCCCGTTCTATCACAGGGAGCGCATAGGGAATATAAGCACGCACAGGATATTCTGGTTCTTCAAGTGGCGCAGCGGCGTTGAAGACGATATAATGATATAGATTTCCGCCTGCGCGTTTGAACCGATACGAGGGGCCCGGCCGTTCCAGCGGCGGGCTCTTCTTTTTCGGTGACTTCATCTTACGGTGACAGTCACCAATCTACGAATCGTCCCGCGTCGCGGAACGATTCCGTAATTGGTGACAGTCACCGTAAGAATGTTTGCGACTGAAGCGATGTCTATCCCACAAAAACACAACAAAAACCCCTGCATCGGCATTATCAGCCTCGGCTGCGCGAAGAATCTCATCGACAGCGAGAGAATCCTCGGCGTCCTCGGGGCATCGGGTTTTGCCATCTGCGCGGAGCCTGAAGACGCCGACGCCGTCATCATAAACACCTGCGCCTTCATCGAAGCGGCCCGGCGCGAGTCGGTCGAAGCGATTAACTACGCGCTTTCGCTCAAACGCGCCGGCAGAATCTCGCGCGTCATCGTCGCCGGCTGCCTTGCCCAGCGTTACCGCGAAAGTGTCCTGGATGACAGTCCGGGCGTCGATGCGGTGGCGGGGATTCACGATTTCGAGTCGTTTCCGCGGTTGTTCCGAACGCTCTTCGAAGGCGCTCCCGACAAAAGGCCGAGTGCGTCGAGCACATTCCGTCTGCCGCAATCCGTCCGGCCCGACACGGGCCGCCTGCGCATCACACCGCGCCACTTCGCCTACCTGCGTATCTCGGAGGGCTGCGACAACCGCTGCGCCTATTGCGCGATTCCGGAAATCCGCGGACCTTTGCGCAGCAAACCTTTCGACGCCGTCGTCGAAGAGGCCCGGGAACTCGCCGCCGACGGCGCGAAGGAAATCATCATCGTCGGTCAGGATACGACTTCTTACGGCAGGGATATCTACAAGAATAGTCGCCTGCCGGAACTCATTCGGCGGCTCGCCGCCATCGACGGCGTCCGCTGGATAAGGATTCTCTATACGCATCCGGCGCACTATAGCGATGAATTCATCGAAATCTTCTCCGACACGCCGAAGTTGCTTCCCTACGTGGATGTTCCCATCCAGCATTCTTCCGACCGCATACTCGAGCGAATGGGCCGGGGCGTGAAGCAACGCGACCTCGAGGCGCTTGTCGAAAAACTTCGTCAGCGCATCAAGGGTCTGGCATTGCGAACGTCGATAATAGTCGGCTTTCCCGGCGAGACGGACGAGGATTTTGCCGGACTGCTTGACTTTATTAAAGCGGTTCGCTTCGACAGGCTCGGCGCTTTCGCTTACTCGCAGGAAGAGGGGACGCCTGCCGCGGACTTCGGCGGGCAGGTCTCCGGGCAGGTCAAACAGAAGCGCCTGCACGAGTTGATGACGCTTCAGCAGGAAATAAGCCTCGCGAAGAACCGTCAGTTCATCGGAAGGCAGATGGAAGTGGTCATCGACGAAGTCTCGGGGCGCGCCGCGACTGCGCGCAGTTACCGCGAAGCGCCCGATGTTGACGGAGTTGTGTGCCTGAGATGTAAAAAGCCGCTTAAGACGGGGCAGTTTATAAAAGTGAAGATAACCGCCGCAGGCCCCTATGACCTCAATGCGGTTATCGCCTGAAAAGCGGCGCCAGCGTTTTCACTCCGTCCAGGAGCGCCGTCCCGTACCAGACCAGCAGCCGCCCGTTGACTATCCGGACGTTCCGGTTGCGCGCGGCGGGGCAGTTCAGCGTCTCGCTCAATTCCCTCACGTCGCGGCGGCGGAAGTAGTACGGTTCGGTCGGGAGAAGAATCAAATCGGGGCGGCGCTTTTCGATGTCCGCCGGCGTTACCTTAGCGTATTTCTTTTTCAGGCCGGCGAAAACATTTATTCCGCCCATCATCGAAACCAGGTCGCTTATATATGTTTCTCCGTTGCAGGTCGTGTAGGCTTCCGCCCGACCGTCGCCGAAACGCCACAGCAGGCACGCCGTGCGCACGTTTGCGCCGGCGGCGTTTCTTCGCACGTCTTCGCAGACGTGTTCCATTTCCGTGATATACCTGTGCGCCCTTTCGCTCTCCGGCGAGATATCCGCAAGGAACCTCATCATCTTGAATGCGTCGGCGACCGACCTCACCCGCGCAACGCGCACCTCTATGCCGCCCTCCAGCAGTTTCATCACGTCGCTCTTCTCGTTTTCCTCGTCGCTTGCCAGTACAAGGTCGGGCTTGAGCGCCAGGATTTTCCTGACGGACGGGTCCTTCGGGCCGCCGACGCGCGCGACCTTCTCCAGCGGCGCTGCGGGCCTGATGCAGTAGTCCGTCACTCCGACCAGCCTCTTTGTCATTCCGAGGCGGCATACGGATTCGGTGATGCTCGGCACCAGCGATACGATTCTTTTTACGTCTGACAGGATTGCGGTGTCTTTTTCATTCATCCATTGGTTCCTTGAGACAGGGTTATTGGTAACTGTTCCGCTTTCTTCCGACGCGGCGGATTTTTCATTCGTTCGCGGGGGCGTTTATTCCCAGTTCCTTCAGTTTGTGTTGCAGGCTCTGGCGGTGCATCCCGAGAGATTTTGCGGTCTGCGAGATGTTGCCCCCGTGTTCCCGCAACTTCGCCGCGAGGAAATTCCGCTCGAATTCCCCGACCGCCTGCTTTTTTATCTCCTGGTACGGCCGCTTCTCGCCGGGGGCGGCTGCGGCCGAAGCGCCCGGGAACGTCCCGGTCGCGGGCGACGCCGCAAGTTCTCTTTCCACGTCCGCAGCGGCCAGGCTTTCGCCCACGGTCATTATGACCGTCTTTTCAATCAGGTTTTCCATCTGCCGCACGTTGCCCGGCCACGGATGACGCACCAGGACGCGCATTGTGTCCTCGTCGATCTTCAGCGGCGGGCGGCCGTACTTGCCGCACGCGATTTTGACGAAGTGCCCGGCCAGAAGCGGTATGTCCCCCGGCCTTTCCCTCAGCGGCGGCAGAAAAACATCCACGACCTTGAGTCGGTAAAAAAGGTCCTCGCGGAAGCGGCCGTTCACCGTCTCGTGCACCAGGTCTTTGTTGCTGGCGCTTATGATTCGGCAATCGACGTGTTTGGTTTCGTTGCTGCCGAGCCGCTGGAATGATTTTCCCTCGAGCACGCGCAGAATCTTGGCCTGCATATTGGGCGACATATCGCCGATTTCGTCGAAGAAGATGGTACCGCCGTCGGCGAGTTCGAACTTGCCCCGGCGCAGGTTCAGCGCCCCGGTGAAAGCGCCTTTCTCGTGTCCGAAGAGTTCGCTCTCGATGAGATTTTCCGGCATCGCGGCGCTGTTGACGCAGACGAACGACGCGTCCCTGCGCTGGCTGCGGCGGTGTATCTCGCGCGCGACGAGTTCCTTGCCGGTGCCGCTCTCTCCCTGTATCAGCACCGTCGCGTCGGTCGGCGCGACGCGCTCGATGATTTCGAAGACGCGCTTCATCGGGTCGCTTTGCGCCAGTATCTCGCCGTAATGCCGGAGCGAGGCGACCTGCTGCTTCAGGCGGATGTTTTCGCGGCGCAGATGGATTTTTTCGAGCGCATTTCTGATGATGAGACGCAGTTCATCGACTTCGAACGGTTTGGCCAGATAGTCATAAGCGCCTCTTTTCATCGCGGTCACCGCCACGCGTTCGGAGCCGAAGGCGGTAAGCATTATGACGAGCGGCGGGTCGTCGAGTTTTTTTATTTCATCAAGCGCCTCCAGTCCGTCCATCACCGGCATATTGATGTCGCACAGGACCAGATCGGGGCGCCTGCTTCGAACGATGTCAAGCGCCTGCCGGCCGTTTTCGGCCTCGAGCAGCGTGTAGCCCTCCTTCTCCAGGGCCCTGCGAAGCGCATAGCGCTCCGGCGCCTCGTCGTCGGTGACGAGTATGACGGGTTTCTCTTGCGTTTTCATATGGCTACACATTCAGCGCGTCCGGCAGGGGAGTTTCTGTGGGTTCCGGGGCGACCGGTATCTCCACGGTGAACTTCGCCCCGCCGTCGTTTTCCACGCGGATTGCGCCTTCCACCTGTTCCGTTCGCTCTCTCACTATCGCCAGGCCCAGGCCGGTGCCGTCTTCCTTGGTGGAAAAGAAGGGCTCGAAGACGCGCTCTTTCATATCTTCGGGTACGCCCGGACCCGTGTCGGCCACCGTGATTACAAGGTTGTGCCGCGTCGATTTGTCGACGGCCGCTTCAGTCGGGCGGCATTCCGCCCCGACGGTAAGCGTGCCGCCTTCGGGCATTGCCTGTATGCCGTTCAGAATGAGGTTGAAAAGTATTTCTTTCAGCGCCTCCGCGTTGACCCTGACCTGCGCCAGGTCGGACTGGATTTCGGCGCGGAGCGTTACGCGGTTGCGTAATGCCTCGCGCTTCAGGATGGCCAGCACGTCGTCGAGTATGAGCGAGGCCCTGACCGTCGCGCCTTCGGGGGCGGGGCGGGCGAAGCGCAGCAGTTGCTCCACGACGCTGGACAGCCTGTCGATTTCGCCGACTATCATGGTCAAATCCTTGTGCATCCGGCTTCCCGGCTCCAGGTCTTCCCGGGCGACCTGGGCTACCGTCTTGATTGCGCTGAGAGGGTTTTTGACCTCGTGCGCCACGCCCGCGGAGAGCCTGCCCAGGCTGAGCATCTTTTCCCCCTCGAGCATCTTGCGGCGCAGTTGCACCTTGTCGTCCACGAGGGTCAGGTTCTCGGCGGCGGTTATCAGGTGGCTTGCAAGCAGGCCGAGCAGTTCGATTTCGGTTGCGCTGTACTGCCACAGGCCGCCATGATGGCCCAGACCCATAAACCCGCGCACCTGGCCGCCCCTGACCAGCGGCAGTATTATCTGGCAGCGCAGCGTGCGCATCTCTTCAATGAGTTGCGGGTTGCGCGCGAGGCTGAAATCGAGAAATCCGGACGGGCGGTTGCGCAGGAACGAAAGAACGGTTTCCACCTTCATCGCCCGTTTTTTGAAGTTGGTGGCGTGGATGGCCGGCAGCGGCGCGCCGTCGCGGTTTTTCCGGAACAGGGCGACGATTACGCGCTGGGTTTCAAATGTTTTTGAGATATTCTCGGCGACGAAGTCGAACAGGTGCGAGAGCGTGAATATGCTGGGGGAGTTCAACTGTTCGCTTATCCGGGCAAGGCGCGTGCGATAGAGGTCTTCGCGTTTTGCGACGAACCTGTGCACGACGGCCCTGATTGCCCTTCGGGCGGGCCAGGCCAGCGCGACGATGACGACGAGCAGCGCCGCCTCGAGTATCTGGAAATTGACGCTGAGCGCTTCTTCAACGCGCGGACCGAGGGAGCGGGCCGCAAAGATGTAGGCGACGATGACAACGGCCGCGACGGCGATTTTCAGGGGGCGGCGCCTGAGCCTGTACGACATATAATTGTAACGGTAGATAAACCACGCCAGCACGGCCCCCGGGACCAGCGAGGCCGCCATTGAGAACAGTTTGAGCGCCATCCCCGTCACGGCGTGGACTTTCAGATTCTGAAACCCGTATGCAAGCGCCGCCATCGAGCCCAGTATCGCTCCGCAGAAAACGTCCGCCGCCAGGAACATCCTGAAAAACGCCCTGAAAAAAAGTTTATCCTCTATCCGCCGGGTCTTTTTTGCACAGCGGTAGGCGAGCAGCGTTACCAGGATACAGGCGGAGGAGAAATAGCCGACGAACAGGATGAGGATCTTCAAATCCTTGTATGCGGGTTCCCTTCCGGCGACCCCGATGAGCCGCTCCGAGCCGTAGAGGGCCTGGATATTCTGCGCCAGGGGAAGTCCGCCGATGAGAAATTGCGCAACAATCAACAGCAGGAAGAAAATGACCGGTATGTAAAATACGAACACCCCGATATCGCCGGCCAGGGAACGAAAGGCCGGCTGTCCGCCGGGTTTTCTGCGTGCGTCCGCGACAAACCGGAGCGGCGCCTGTTTCAGGGAGACTGTCTTGTAAAGGGAAAAGAAAAAATGGAGCAGAAGCGGCGGTATGAAAAACGCGCCCAGCACGGACATCAGGTCGAACGTTCGGTGCGCCGTCATTTGAAGGACGGCCTCCCCGCGGCCGGGCCAGAGAAGCACTCCGACGAACATTGTCCCGAGGTTCCCCGCCTGCCACAGCGCAATCGCAAGGAGAAAAGCCGCAAGGGCGCGCCTTCCTTGTGACCTGCCGGGCTTGCCGAATACGCTTGCCAGCAGAGAAACCTGCAGCAAAAGGCCTGCCGTGAAGCCCGCTATGTATATGACGTGGTAAAGGTTCACACCCCGTTTACTCCTTGTCAGACGATATTTCCGGCGAAAACCGGATTAATCTGAGGAAACCGACATTCTCAGACCAATCGGGGTTTGCATTCGTTTAAGTTTAAGGGGGTATGTCCGTTTTGTCAATCGGGAGGTCTCCGCGTCAGCCGGATGGGGCGGTGACAGTCACCCTTGCCTGTCCGTTTTGCAGGTTGAGGGGGCCGGCTTTTTGTCGGATGTACGGGCAGGCGCATAGGCGCATAAAGGTTTCTGCGCAGTTCGTCGATAGAGAGATTCGGTGCGATATTTTTATTGCATTCGCCGGGAACCGAAAGGAGATATACACTTCTGTCGGCGCGGCCGCGTATTTGAAATTGTTTGACGGTCTGATTTCGCGCTGATACAATTACAGGTTCGCGAGCGAATGCGAAGACTGTTCCGGAGCGAGTATTTTGTCAAATATACTGGAGACAGGGACCACAGGGTCTGCAAACGAAGGCACCCCGCGCCTCTCTGC
>JBDRIB010000119.1:0-20318 GCA_043816375.1 Planctomycetota bacterium
GTCACCGTTCGCCTGCTCCTCAGGACCTGACCCTGTTTTCCGGGGGAGGTTATTCGAGGATGCCGTAGCGCTTCAGTTTGTTGTAGAGGGTGGTGCGGTCTATCTGGAGGGCGCGCGCGGCCTCGACCTTGTTGCCGTTTGTGGCGCGCAACGCATTGATAATGGTCTCGCGTTCGACTTCTTTCAGCGAACGGGCGCGCAGGCGGACCGAGTCCGCATCGGGCGCTATTGTCGAGTGCTGGAGCATCTGGATATTGGTGGACAGCGTATCCTGTCTCATTGTCGGCCCGGGGCTGAGCGCGACAAGGCGGGAGATTTCGTTTTCCAGTTCCCGCACATTGCCGGGCCAGGAGTAGCGCTCGAGCAGGGTCATCACGCCCGGCGTGATTTCCTTGCGCGGCTGGCCGGACTCTTTGGCGATCTTGTCCAAGAAGAAGTTGACAAGCAGCGGTATATCTTCGCGGCGGTCCCTGAGGGGCGGCAGGTTAATGGTGACGACGTTGATGCGATAGTAGAGGTCTTCGCGGAAGCGGCCTTTTTCCATCTGTTTCTTCAGGTCCTTGTTCGTGGCGCTGAGCAGGCGGACACTTACTTTTTTGTATTCCTTGTCGCCGACGGGACGGATTTCGCCTTCCTGCAGCACGCGAAGCAGTTTCTTCTGCATGTTCTCGCTCATCTCGCCGACTTCGTCGAGGAAGAGCGTGCCGCCGTTCGCGATTTCAAACAGTCCTTTCTTGTCGCGGTCCGCTCCGGTGAAGGCGCCTTTCTTGTAGCCGAAAAGTTCGCTTTCCAGCAGGCTTTCGGGCAGGGCGGCGCAGTTCTCCGCGGCAAACGGTTTGTCCTTGAGCGGGCCGTTGTAGTGTATCGCGCGCGCGACAAGTTCCTTGCCGGTGCCGGACCCTCCCTGGATGAGGATGGACACGCGCGTCTCGATAATGCGGTCGACCAGGTGGAAGACCTCCTGCATTGCGCGGCTCTTGCCGATTATGTTGCTGTAGTCGTATTTAAGCGCCAGTTGGCGTCGGCTGTCTTCCAGCACGGAGCGGCTCTTGTCGAGTTCGTCGCGCTGGACGGAGACCTGCTGCTGGAGGCGGCGGTTCAGGTGTTCCATTTCTTTCTGCTTTTTGAGGTTTTCCTCGTAGAGCCGCGCGTTTTCCAGCGCTATCGAGGCCTGGTTGCCCAGAGCGGTGAGCAGTTCCAGGTCCTTCTCGCTGAACAGGCCCGAGACGAAGCGGTTGTCCACGTAAACCGCGCCGAGTATCTGGTCTTTCAGTTTGAACGGCACGCAGAGAACGCTCTTCAGTTTCAAATCAAGCACGGAGATTTTGTCCTTGAACCGCGAGTCTTCCTGCGCGTTGGACGTAAGGATTGCCTCGCCGGTCTTTACAACGCGCTTTGCGATGGAGAAGGAAAGTTTGAACTCCGGTTTTTTGACGGTGTCCTTGTCGATGTTGCGTGCCGTGCGGATGAGAAGCGTTCCGTCCTTGTCGCGCAAAATAAGGAAGCCGCGTTCGGCCTGCAGCACCTCGATGACCATATCCAGTATCTTGCTGATAAGCCGGTTCAAATCCAGTTCGGAGTTGATGGTCTTGCTGACTTCCTGGAGAATCGAGAGGTTGTTCTTCTCCTCCATCAGGAAGTCGATGTCCTGCTGAAGGCGGTGGTTCTGCTGGCTCAGGTTATCGATTTGCCCGTAGAGTTCGTTCTGAGCCTGCTGTATGCGCGACTGTACTTCCTCCAGAAGCCTGTCTGAAAAGCCTTCGGTGCTCATATTTGCCTCCGCTTCGCGAAGCAGTTCCTGAAACTTCCGTCCGATTTCCTGCCTCAGGCTGCCCAGCCCGTCGAACGAAACCTCTTCGCGTTGTGTAAGTGTCTGGTCACGGTACCGGCGGCGGAACTTTTTGACCATTACGTCGGCCTTGCGCGCCAGGAAGTCCGCCCCGGCCTTGGAATACAGCGAGAACGCCTGCTCCAGCAGTCCCAGGCCCTCCTGCTGCTGCTCAACGTGTTCCGACTCGGCCAGGAACAGCGCGTAGTCCTGGCAGGCGCGCGCGAGCACGACGGGGTTGCCGTGCTTTTGGAGAATCTCGACGGCCTGGCCGAAACTCGCCTTCGCCGATTCGGAATCGTCTTCTTCGAGAAACACCCTGGCCATCACCCGGTGAGACTCGCCCATAAGCAGCCAGTCGTCCTGCAGCGTGGCGTTCTCCAGCGTGCGGGTGAGGAACTGCCGCGCGCTGAACAAATCGCGCCTTCGGTAGTACAGTTCTCCCAGCAGGAAGAATATACGCGACAGTTCCGCTTCCAGCCCGAGTCTTTCGTATATCCTGCGGCTGTGGCCGAGGAACTCGAGCGCCGTGTCGTATTCGCCGCGCGCCATATACGCCTCGCCCATCACGCAGGCGATACCGGCCATTCGGTGCTTGCTGTTAAGAGTTCTTGCGGTGGAAAGCGCGCGCTGGCACAGTTCGATGCCGTGCCTCAGGTCGTCGCGTTTTATGGCCAGCGCGCCCAGAAGCGCCTGCGCATCGAGGGCGCGGCTGCGGAATTTCGCCTGTCTTGCAAGGCTCATCGCGCTCTCGGCACTTTCCGTCGCAACGTCCAGGCTGCCTATCGCCAGGTTATACTGCGCCTGCGCCAGCCGCAAATCCACCAGCGCGAACCTGTCATTGCACTGAGCCGCGTTTTCTTCGGCCTGCAGCAGACAGGCGTGCGCGCGTTCCATCTTTCCCGCTCTGATGTATGCCGCGACAAGCCCGGAAAGGGCGATGGTTCTGAGCGCCGGGTTGTTCAGATGTTCTCCCGCACTGAGGGCGGAATTCAGTTGTTTAACCGCGTCGGGATATTTGCCCTGTCTGACAAGCAGTTTTGCCAGCAATACGTCCGCCTGTGCCGGCGCCCCCCTGTCTTCGCCTTCACGAGCCGGCGCGACGGCCTGCGAAAGATAGGCGGCCGCGGTGTCGTGCAGGTCATTGGCAAGCGCGTGCTCGCCGAGGTATATCAGGAGTTTCGCATCCTTCGAATTGCGGCGCTTCAGCATCTCCGAGGCGCTTCTGTATTCTTCCAGCGCCAGTTCGAGGTCGCCGCGCAGGAAATACAGTCGCCCGTTTTCCCTTTTCAGTGCTGCTCTCTCCGGGCATTCCCGCGGACAGATTTCCGCCGCCCGGTCAAGGTATTCCCGGGCGGTTCGCGTATCGCCGAGGCTCACGGACGCGCGCGCCATATCCGCCAGGATGGCGGCTTTCCTGGATTTCTCTTCGTCTTTATCAAACAGTTCCAGCGCGCGGTGCCAGTAATCCAGCGCCCTTTCGTGGGAGCCTTCCATCTCGGCCAGTTCCCCGGCGCGGACGAGGGAGCGGAAAAGCCTGGACCTGTTGTTGCACCCGGCGTAATGATGTATGAGCGCATCGAGTATCGTATCGCGCGTCTCGGCGTGCGTCGCCTCCAGGTGGCGCGCGAGTTGTTCGTGGTAGCGCCTGCGCGTCTTATCATCGAGTTGGTTGTAGAAGTGTTCTCTGACGGAGTCGCCGGTAAAATTATAGATGTGACTCGCGGGCCCGACCGAGCCGGTAAGCGGGCGGTCGGTTTCCGTCAAAATGCCCTGGGAGACGATGTCGCCCAGGATGTAGTAGAGGTCCAGGTGCGGCATTTTGGTAAGCGAGTGGAGCCTGGATGAGTCGATGCCGCTGCCGATGACCGCCGCGGCGCCCAGTATCTGGACGTGACGGGGGCCGACTTTGGCCGCGCGTTCGAGTATCACCTCGCCCAGCGTCTCCGGCATCCGGTAGTCGGCAAG
Organism: Planctomycetota bacterium; assembly: GCA_043816375.1. Classification (GTDB taxonomy): domain Bacteria; phylum Planctomycetota; class B129-G9; order B129-G9; family B129-G9; genus JBDRIB01. The sequence continues at coordinate 3,797 of JBDRIB010000119.1, forward strand.
TTTCTGTTCGTCCGATTTCCACTGCGGGCCGACCTTTACGATGATGCCCTGGTCGGCGAAGGCCTTGACCATTTCCTCCGCGAACAACGGATTGCCGCCGGTTACCGTTGCTATTTCTTTGCTCATAGCGCGCGCGACGGCCGAATGGCCCATCATCGAGGAGACGAGGTGGTCGAGTTCCTTGCGCGGCATCGGCTTCAGGCGCAGGTCGGCGTACATCTTGCCGACGTCCAGCCTGTTGATAATGCGGCTGAAAGGCGTCTCGCGTCCGCCGGGCGCATCGCGATAGGCGCCGAGCACAAAGATTCTCGCGCCGGCCGCTATTCGAACGATTCTGGCAAAAAGTTCCGCGCTGAAGCGGTCGGCCAGGTGCAGGTTGTCCACCGAAATCGCCAGCGGCCTCAGGCGGACCAGGGTCAGGAGAAGGTCGCACATATTGCGCAGAAAGAGCGCCGGCTCGGCGGCGACTATCTGGTCGAGGTTGCGGAAAAACCAGTCGGGGTCGGCCGAGGGGCTGAGGCGCGTCAGGTTTATGCTCCACTCCCAAAGTTTCTCCCCGAGCAGTTTTTCGTCGAAGCGCCTCAGTACCTGTATCGCCTGGCTCATCAGTTCGGCGTAATACGTATTGCGCGCGCCGGGCGAGGTTGAGCACAGGCCGGAGAGGAATATCACGTCGTCGAGCAGGTGCTTCGCGCGGAATTCGCGCAGCAGCCGCGTCTTGCCCAGGCCCGCCTCGCCGTGGACAAGCACGCAGAAGCCCGCGCCGCCAAGCGCCTTCTGATAGTAAGTCTCGACGGTCTTCATCTCCCCTTCGCGCCCGACGAATGTGGGGGAGAAGAGGAACTGCCGCCCCTTCATCACTTCCGTTTCGCGGGCTTCCTTGCCGCCGAGCATTTCAACAAGGCGGCGGCCGGCTTCTTCGGCGGACTGGTAACGCTGCTCCGGGTTCTTGTGCAGCAATCTCAATACGAGCGCCTCGAGCGGCGGGGGTATTTTCGGTTCGATTTTGGATGGGGGCTCGGGTTGCACGTTCAGGTGTCCCAGCGCGATGCTCAGGAAGTCGCTTCCCTCGAAGGGCAGGCGCCCGGTGAGCATCTCATAAAGGATAACCCCGAGCGAGTAGAGGTCGCTGCGCGCGTCTTTGCCCAGGCCCTTGATGTGCTCCGGCGGCATATATTCGACCGTGCCTTCAATCTCGACGTCTTCCTTTGTCAGCGTCACCGCCGAAGGCATTGCGCGGGAAAGGCCGAAGTCAATCAGTTTGACCCTGTCGTCTGATGTATGCAGGGAAGGGGCATTAGCCTCTTCCGGCGGAAGGCCCTCCCTCGATGTTGTTCGAGGGGCCGCAGCCTCTTCCGGCTGCCCTGCATCAGAGGATTGTGGACGCGATGTTATCAGGACATGCGCCGGCTTAAGGTCGCCGTGGATGAGCCCGTTTCGGTGGATGAAATTCAGCGCGCGGCAAATCTCCGCGCCGATACGAAGCACCTCGGCAACGGGACGCTTCTGGCTGGCGTCGAGCGGACGGCCGTCGATGTACTCCATCGTGAAATAGTTATCGCCCAGTTCGAAGACGCGGATGGTATTGGGGTGGTCAATGCCGGCGATGGAGTTGAACTCGCTTTTGAATCTGTTCAGGCCGTCTTCGTCTATCATCTCGCGCTTGAGCGCCTTAAGCGCAATGCGCTCGTGCTCTTTCAAATCTTCGGCGAGATAGACCGCGCCCGTGGCGCCTTCGCCGATGAATTTCTTCAGCACGTATCGGCCGTCAATTGTTTCACCTATCCTCACGGCGTGCTCCTGAGCCGTAAGCCCCGGTCGGGGCTGGCCGTAGAGAAAAGCTCCAGCATCGTAGCAAAAATAGACTGTTGAATTATACATCAACGGGGCGCAATTTTCAAGGCCTTTGCGGTATTTTTCCGTACCACCTCACGGTAACTCCGCCAAAACAGAGTAGGGGGAGTAGGAAAGTGTAGAAGTTCCGCAGAGCCGTGGTGCCGAAGCATTATCCACACGGACGGCCTGTATGGGCCGGAGTTGTTATCTGCGTTCATCTCGCGTTCATCTGCGGCTATTTCTTCTGCCCTCTGCCTTCTGGCTTCTGGCTTCTGCCTTTTTTTGTTGCCTCCGAAGCGAAGTGAAGTCCGGAACCTGAAACGCGCAGATTGCCGTGCTTGACACTCTGAACGGTCGGTGATAAATTAAAGGACACGAGTTTTGTGGAGAGACCGAATTTTTGGAGGAGTATCGTGAGCGGCAATAAGGATGAAGTATGCAGGGTGTTCAATATGTACTTTCCACGCGAGGCGGTTTCCGACCCGATAATTTACAATATCGGGCAGATGTTCAATGTCGTCACGGTAATACGCGCGGCGACAATGGACAACAAGCACTGTCTTATGGCGCTGGAATTGAGAGGCAGCCCCGGGGAAATCGACAAGGCTCTGCATTATCTCAACAAACACAAGGTAAGAGCGGAGCCGGTTTCTGAAGAAAGCAACGGTTAAGCCGGCCTTTACGGGCAACAAGCGGAAGGGTATCCCTGGAATTATCCCGGGACGAATTCAGGCCTCCCCCGTAATCCGCCGCTACGGATGACAATGACCGGATATGGCGCGGCAAAAAAACACGCAAAAAAAAGTATGGTACGAGGACGGTCTGAGGTTTCGCTGCAAGGGATGCGGCGACTGCTGCCGCGGCGAGCCCGGATACGTGTGGTTAACAAAGAGTGAAATCGCCGCGATGTCGGAGCGCCTGGGTATGCCGGTCGGGGATTTCAGCCGAAGGCACGTCCGCCGCATCGGCATCCGTTACAGCCTCAGGGAGAAACGCAACGGCGACTGCATACTGTACAATGGCGGCTGCGCGGTTTATGAAGCGCGTCCGCGTCAGTGCGCGGCCTGGCCCTTCTGGAAGGAAAACATAGCAAGCGAGGCCGACTGGCGGGAGGTCCTTGAGGCGTGTCCCGGCGCAGGGAAGGGCAGGCTCTACACCAAAGAAGAGATCGAGAAATTTGCATATAAAGGGGTCTGACCCCTCTGTATGCAGATTGTGAGAATCCGCTATGGAACCGGAAATACACATCACAATAAAACGCGAGACGTTCTACGAAATGGTTTACCACTGCATGCAGGAGAAGCCGCTCGGCGCCTGCGGAATGCTCGCGGGCGGAGCGGAAAAGGCGGATGTGCTGGAGAAGATGACAAGCGTCGAGTCCGATTCCGAAGACGCAACATCCGAAACCATCGCTCATCTCGAGACGAAATCCCGCCTGCAGGGCAGGGGCCTCAAGGCATTTGCTCATTACCGCTGCCACATCGAAGAAAAGGCGAGGCCGTCGCAGTATGAAATAGAAGCCTTCTCCGACCCGGCGATGCATCTTGTCATCGTCTCACTCCAGGGCAGCGGTGTGCCGCTGGTGAAGGCATACAGTATCACCGGCAGCCGGGTCGCCGGTGTTCGCATCGAAATCGAATAGGAAAAGTGGCCAGAATCAAACTCCTTTCCCCTAATGTCATAAACAAGATCGCCGCCGGCGAGGTTGTCGAGCGTCCCGCATCCGTCGTCAAGGAACTCATCGAAAACTCAATCGACGCCGAGGCAACGTCCATAGTCGTCGAACTGAAGAACGGCGGCAAGAAACTCATCCGCATCACCGACAACGGCTACGGGATGGACCGCGAAGACATCCCGCTGGCCTTCCGCAGCCACTCGACGAGCAAACTGCTCGACCCGGAGGAACTGTTCCACATAACCACGATGGGATTTCGCGGCGAGGCTCTGCCGAGCATCGGCTCGGTTTCGCAGGCTGCGATTGTGTCGCGCGCTGCAGGCTCGGACACCGGTTATGAAACGAGCATCGAAGGCGGAAAACCGGGCGAGGTGCGCCAGAAGGGCTGCCCCGAAGGCACGACCGTTATCGTGCGAAATCTCTTTTTCAACACGCCGGTGCGAATGAAATTCCTCAAGAGTGATGCGACCGAACTGTCGCACATCGTCAATGTCGTCACTCGAATCGCCCTGGCGCACTGCCACATACGCCTTGAACTGATACACAACGAGAAGACGCTCTTCCTGCTGAGCGGTCACGACAGGCTGCTCGACCGCATAGGGCACTTTTACGGCGACGAGATGGCCGAAAGCCTGCTCCCGCTCGAATCGCACACTACGAAGGTACACGTCTCCGGTTACCTGGCGCCGCCGTCGGTATCCCGCCGCGACGCGAAGATGCAGCACGTCTATCTGAACAGCCGCCCGGTGAGAGAACGGATTGTATATGCCGCGACAAAGGGGGCATACGAGGGACTTTTGACTGTCGGGCGCAGTCCCGTCGTCTTCGTCTTCATAGACATCGACCCGCGCGAGGTGGATGTGAACGTGCACCCGACCAAGTCCGAGGTGCGCTTCCGAAATCCTTCGGTCGTGCACGCCCAGTTGCGCGCGGCAATGAAGGACGTGCTTGCGCAGGTCGAGGCAGCGCCGCTTGCCCCGCCGCCGGATGCCGGGGGACGTCCGTCTTTTGACTCTGCGTCCCGTCCGGGCCCGTTTGCCGACAGGGGCGTTCGAATACGCCGCGCAGTGCACGACTACCTTGCACAACATAAAAAATCCCCGGATGCAACGCTGCCTTTCGGCGCACCCGGCGGGGCCGCAACCGCCCCTGTTTCGAGAACGGCGGGCCCTGCACGCTTCTTTCAGATGCACGATTGTTACATCATCATTGAAACCGGCGAGGGCATCGAGATAATAGACCAGCACGCCCTGCACGAGAAGATAATCTACGAAAGGCTCGCCTCCCGCGAGGGCGGCGGAAGCCTGCACAGGCAGCAGATGCTCATCCCGCCGACCGTAGAATTGAGCGCCGCCCAGTGGGCGAGTCGGGAAAGGATAATCGAATCGCTCGCCTCTCTCGGCTTCGAGATAGAGCCCTTCGGCGGGCGCAGCCTCGCCGTGCGCGCCGTGCCCGAGGCGGTCGCCGACGCGGACGCCGCTTCGATGCTGCGCGATATGGTAGAGGAAATAGTTGCGACCGGAAAATCAGGAAAGGTCAATGAACTCCGCGAAGCCCTGCGCAAACTCGCGGCCTGCAAGGCTGCGGTCAGGGCGGGCGAGAAATTGAGCGACGAGCAGATAGCGGAGATGCTGAGGCAGAGGGCCGGCCTGAGCGAGCGATACTCCTGCCCGCACGGGCGGCCGATGGCCCTGCGCTTCACGCTCGACGAACTCGAAAAACGCTTCCGCCGGAAATGAGGAGTTTCAGGCTTCAGGTTTCAAGTTTCAGGTAACGCAAAGCGGGTTCTACCTGAAACCTGTAACTTGAAACTTGAAACAGGCCGTTTCCGCTGTAAGAGTTGCGTTTGTGAAACTCTAGTTATATTCGTAAGTTGGTGACTGTCACCGCAAGAAAAAAAATACTATGACGAAAAAATCCACTGAAACATTCCGCACCGCGACGACGAAGGACGGCATCGCCGTGCACGTCTGCCGCACCGGCAGGTTCAAGACGATTACGCTGCAGTTGTGGCTGGGGAAAGAACTGGATGAGCGGGCGACATATGCCTCGCTCCTCTCCTCGGTGCTCAAGCAGGGCTGCAAGGCGTATCCCGACAGGCGGGCGATGGGCGTGGAACTGGAAAAAATGTACGGTTCCGCGTTCGGTTGCAGCGTCGGGAAGGTCGGCGGACGGCAGGTTCTGACAATGCGGATGGACCTGCCCGACCAGCGCTATCTGCCCCGCAGGATGGATATGCTCGCCGGCGGCATCCGGTTCCTGAGCGAGTTCGCCACCCGGCCAATCGGCGACAACGGGCGTTTCGTCCCCGGAACTGTCGCGCGTGAAAAGAAAAATCTGGCCGCCGTGATACTCTCGCTCCTGAACGAAAAGATGGCTTACGCACAACGGCGCTGCCTGGAAGAGATGTGCCGCAGGGAGAGACTCCGATTCTATGAATACGGCGACATCACAACGCTCGACAAGATAACGCCGGAGAGTTTGTACCGCTTCTACGCCGAGTTTGTCGCGTCGGCGCCGATTGACGTTTTCGTGGTCGGGGATGTGGCGCTGAAAGACGCGGTCGGACTGGTGGAAAAGCACCTCGTGTTCAAACGCGGCGGCGGTGCGGGGTTTCTTCCCGTCGAGAAGTTCGCCGTGCCGAAACGCCCGAGAAAGGTAACCGAACGGCAGGATGTCGAACAGGCCAGACTGTGCCTCGGACTGCGCACCAGCATCGGCATCGCCGACAAGGCCTACGCCGCGGCGACCGTGTTTAACGGCGTGCTCGGCGCGTATTCGCATTCCCGGCTCTTCAAAAACATACGCGAAAGGGCGGGGCTGGCCTACCAGGTGGATTCCTCCCTCGAGGGTTCCTGCGGTCTGATGATGATAAGTATGGGCATCGACGCGGCCAGTTATCGCAAGGCGCTCGATATCGTGAAACACCAGATGAGGGAAATAGGAGAAGGGAAGATAACGCGCGCCGAGATGCAAAAAACGAAGAAGCGAATAGCCTCGCAACTCGCGGGCATTCCGGACAGCCCGCCTCGGCTCATATCCTTTTTCTACAACCAGTCGATAAACAACGGCTCGACCGACCTCGCCGAGTGGCTCAGGCGCATCGCCGGCGTGAAGGCGAGCGATGTCGCCGCCGTTGCGCGAAAGACCGAAATCGATACGATATATTTCCTCCGCCCCGAAAAAGGCAAATATCGGTGACTGTCACCAATTACGGAATCGAACGAGCCCGGCGAGTGAGATTCGTAGATTGGTGACTGTCACCGTAACAGAGACGAGACAAACAATAATGAGAAAGATAAGCGAAAAGACCTTGAAGGAAAGCGTCTTCTTTTCCCGTTCGAAGAGCGGAATGCCCGTATATGTCTGGCCGAAGAAGGGGTTGCGCAGGAAATTCGCCCTTCTCGGAGTGCGGTACGGAAGCGTGGACAGCAAGGCCGTGCTCCCCGGCGCGAAATCGCCGGAGCATATGCCGGAAGGCGTGGCGCACTTTCTGGAGCACAGCCTTTTCGACGTGCGCGGAAAGGATGTCTCGGAGCAGTTCAGCGAACTGGGTGCGTCCGTGAACGCGATGACGACTTTTACCGATACGATTTACTATTTCTCGTGCACGGAAAACTTCGAGAAGGCCGCGCGGCTTCTGCTGTCATTTGCGGGCAGGCCGACCTTCGACGCCGCGCGCGTCGAGCGCGAAAAGCAGATAATCACGCAGGAGATTCTGATGAGCAACGACAGTCCGGACTGGCGGCTGTTCTACGGGCTGCTGCGTTCGCTCTATAAAAGGCACCCGGTTCGGATTGACATCGCCGGAACGGTCGAGAGCGTCGGACGCATCGACGAAAACATGCTGAAACTCTGCCACGGCGCCTACTACAGGCCGGACAATATGATATTTGTCGTCGCGGGGGATGTCGCCCCGTCCAATGTTCTCAGGACCGTCAACTCCGTCCCGAAACCCGCGCGCTCCGCTTTCCGCGGGCGGCCTGAAAAGGTTGTGCCGAAAGAAACGGCGGCGCCTTTCAGGAAATCGTTCGTCGAGAGAATGGGCGTCAGCCGCGCGCAACTCCTGCTTGGTTTCAAGGAACCTTCGGATGATTCCACGCCGGAGGAGCGTTTTCGCCGGATTGTTCTGACCGGCGTGCTGCTCGACACCATTCTCGGGGCGACGTCGGAGATGTATAACAGCCTGTACAACCGCGGAATTATCGACGACACGTTCGGTCTCTCATACACCGCGGGAGACGATTTTGCCTATACTGTTATGGGCGGCGATACCGATAAACCGGATATCCTGAAGGAAGCGATATTCGAGGGAATCGCGAAAGCAAAGAGGCGCGGCATCAACGCCGGGGAGTTTCGCCGGAAGAAGCGAAAGGCGCTGGGCGGGTTTCTCAGACACTTCAACTCGTCCGAAGCCTGCGCCACCGCCCTTGCGCACTTTATCCTGCGCCGGGCAAATATTTTCGACTACCTCCCCGTGCTTCTCGGCCTGAAGGCGTCCGACGCCGAAGAGCGCCTGCGCGAGCACCTGCGCCGCGGCGCCTGCGCCTCGTCCGTAATACACCCGCTTAAAGCGAAAGGGCGATGATAAAACGATTGACCGTAACCCTTGCCGCGATGCTCCTGATAGCGGCCGCCGTGGTAATCTGCTACGAGAACTCACTGGATGGAGAGTTTGTCTTCGACGACTCTCATTACATCGTTAAAAACGACAACATAAAGAACCTTTCGTTTGAAGACAGCGCCCAGTTTGCGGAAAACCTGAAACACATCGTCGGCTATAACCCGTTCCGGCCTCTTCTGTCATTTTCCTTCGCCCTGCATTACGCAAACATACCGCGCCTGGACAAGGACCAGCGCGGCTTTATTCCGGACCCGGAACCTTTTCACATTGCCAACGTCGCAATACACCTGATAAACGGGCTGCTGGTCTTCTTTCTCGTCAGGATGCTGGTCGGCTGGCGCAGGAAAAGGCACGAGTGGGCGGTCCCTTACTTCAGCGCGCTCGCGGCGGCGCTTCTCTTCTCAACGGCGGCGGTGAACACGGAGTCGGTTACATATATTGTGGGACGCTCGAACTCGATGTGCACGATGTTCTGTCTCGCTTCCATCCTTGCGTTCCTGGGCGCGAGAAAGGTGCAGGAGTCTCGCTACAGGGACGAAGGGTCGACTTCCGGGAATCGAGGGAAACGGACGCTGAGCTGGACGCTTCTCGTCCTGCCCCTGGCGGTGCTCGTTTACAAGTTGCTGGCGGGCTTTGGCGCGGACCCGCGCGTCGGGGTGCTCGCGGCAGGCGGGCTTGTGTTCCTCTGGGCAGCCGCAGTTTCTTTGCTGTTTGTTTTTGCCGGCAGGAGACTGCAAATCGGCGGCGACGCGCTTATGCTGCTGGCCTATTTCTTCTTCGGCCTTGCAGCGCTTACGAAGGAACTTGCAATAGTCCTGCCGTTTCTGCTCCTGCTGCTGGAAGTGCTGGTCCTGAGCGGCGGCAAGCGCGGTTATATGAAGCGGCGCTGGAAGCATCACGCGCTGATGCTCGGCACGATAGTGCTTCTGGTCGGGCTGCGTTTTGCAGTTATCGGGGCGGCTGCCGGAAGACAGTCCACCGCGGGCTGGGAAGGCACGAGAGTCGATTTTAATTATATGGCAACGCAGGTTTCCGGTCCGGTGATGACTGGCTACCTGAGGCAGTTCTTCTGGCCGGTGCAACTCAACATCGACAACGATGTGGCAATCTTTACCCCGCAACAGACCGCTCAATCTCTCACAGTGAACTTTGCCGTGCTGTTCGTAATAATTATGGTCACGATATGGCTGACCAGGTACGCGCGGATGTTCGCCGCGGGGGTCCTGTGGTATTTCATCGCGCTCATACCCACGTCCACCGTTCTGCAGTTCGGCGATGCAATGGACGAGGGCCGTATTTATCTTCCCGCGATAGGACTGTGCTGGGCTGCGGCGGTGGCGGCGGTGGCCTGCTTTAATGCCTTCAGGTCCCGTCTGCGAATCATTGCGGGCACGGCGGCGGTGGTGCTGCTGGCCGGGATTGTCGCGATGAACTGCTACCACACCAGAAAGAGAAACCTCGATTACGGGACCGCCATCAGACTGTGGCACGATACCGTACTGAAATCTCCCCTGAAGGCGCGGGTCCACGAAGGGCTGGGGTATGAACTGATGACCTACGGCCAGCGTCTGCGCGAAATGGACAACCACGTCAGGCGGGCCGAGAACCTGCGCGATTACCTGAAAGTGGAGCGTAGCAGGACCGAGCCCGATGAGAAGGAGATTGAGATATACCAGAAGATGCTCGACGAACGAATCGCGGCACTGAAGCGCCTGGTAGAGGACCAGCGAAAGTATCTTGCCGCCGCCGGGATGATGTTCCGGGCTGCCGTGACGTTTTACGAGGGCGACACTCCGACAACTCCCCGCTCGGGCGCCGACGGGCCGGAACCGCTTCGCGCGCTGGCCGAGGGCCTCGTGGAACTGCCGTCTCTCAAGAGTCACGAAAACCTGGCCGTCTCGTACTCCAGCCGGTCCAAGGCCCTGGAGCACGTCGAGCGTCTGTCGGAGGAACTGGGTGCAGACCGCACTGAGACGCTGCATCAGATGGAGTCCTGCAGAAATATCTCGCTGAGATTGTACCAGTTTGTTGTGCGCTTTCGCGCGGAGCCGAATGTGATGACCAACTACGGCACAATGTACCTGGAAATAGCATACTACCTGCATCGAGAAGGGAACCTCGACGAATTTGAGCGATATGCACAACGCGCAGGAATGTTCGCCACCCTGACACTCAGAGTCAACCCCAATTTTCATCCGGCAAGATACCTGTTAAGGAAGACAGCAATCGACCTTGCGTTCTATTATGACCCCTATGACGAAAAACCATCCGCAAAAAAGGACGCCGCGAAGGCCCGATACTACTACGAAATCTGGGAGAAATGGGCGATAAGCAAAGACGACCGCGACTTCGCGACTGAAAGAATAAGACGGCTCACAGAGCGTTCTTCGCTTCCATAACCCGCCGCACGCCGCGCGCTATCCCGGTTCGCGCGCGCCCTCCCGCCCCCCCGGGCCGTTTGACAGTCAGCATTACAAATGATATAATAATTTTCGTACCGAGCCGCTTTTATCTCTTTGCATAACTAAAGATATGGAAGTTACCCTTCTCGTCGAAACCGGCCCCGACAAGGGCCGGAAAATAACGCTGCCCAAACAGGCGGCAGTCCTGGGCAAGAGCGCCGAGTGCGATATTAAAGTCCCTTCCACCATCGTTTCCCGGCGTCACTGCCGGATAAGCATCGAAAAGGACTTTGTAGTCCTGCGGGACCTCCGCAGCAAAAACGGAACATTCCTTAACGACAGGAAGGTGGGAGAAGATGTCTTTCTCGCCTCCGGCGACAAAATAAGGCTGGGACAGGTGGTGTTCACCGTTTTAATCGGGCCTTTGCACGGCGATACCGGCATAGCGGTAATAGACGAAGAGGAACCGGAGGAGAAACAAAAGGAAGAAGCGGCGGCCGTCGTCGAAGAGGCGCAGGAAGTCAAAGAGGAGATTCCCGTCGCGGAAGCCGTTGAAGAAACATCCGAACCCACCCGCGAGGCACAAATCCCCGAAGCCGCCGAAGCGCAAGTCCGGGAGCCTGAAGCGCCGGCGGCGTACACCGCCGATTTCTACCGGCGCGTTGCGGAGTGCATGATTGCTGCGCGGGAGGACTTTTTTGAGCACTATCGCGGCTCTACCCGCCGCACGCGAAACGTACTCGCAATGCTGGTCGGGATACTGGGCCTTTCCGAGGAGGAGGCGAAACTGCTCGACCTGGCCGGGTTGCTGTATGACGTGGGAAAACTGCTCCTGCCCGACACAATGTTCAACAAGCGCGGGCCGCTGACTCCGGAAGAGAAAAAAATAATGCAAAGGCATCCGCAAGCCTCCGTCGTTTTCTTCAAGGAAGCGGGCCTGCCCGGCGAAGTGCGGGAGGCAATCCTGGCACACCACGAACGCTACGACGGCACAGGCTATCCGAAGCAACTCAAGGGCGACGCCATACCAAAACCGGCACGTGTGCTGGCGCTCGCGGACAGCCTGTCGGCAATGACAAGTTCGCGCCCGCATCGCACGTCTATGAGCACCGCCCAGGCGATCGACGAGATTGAGCGCGGCGCGGGCACGCATTTCGACCCCGAAATGGCGCGCAGGGTCGCCGATTACTGCAGGCTGAATATGGGCGAACTGCGCCGGGCTATCACGTTCAAGCGCTGAAGGAGTCCGACTTGTCCGAAGAAACCCGCCTAAGACGACACATTCTTGACGTCTCCATCGGCGATATTTCGCACCGGTTCACCGACGTTCTCGTTCTGGGCAGCGGCGCGGCGGGCCTGAGGGCGGCTATTGAAGCGGCGCCCGGGGCAAAAGTCGTCGTCGTGGCGAAGCAGACCTGCGAAGAGACGAACACTCTCTACGCACAGGGCGGCATAGCGGCTGTTCTTGACGTGGGCGACTCGATGGAGGAACACGCCCGCGATACCATCAAGGCGGGACAGGGACTTTGCCGGAAGGACGTTGTCGAGACAATAGTCTCCGAAGGTCCGGACTGCATAAAGGAACTCGCGGCCTGGGGTGCGCGCTTCGACCGTTCCGGCGAAAGCCTCGCCTTCGCACGCGAGGGAGGCCACTCGCGCGCCCGGATAGTACACGCACGCGGCGACGCGACCGGCGGCGAAATTATGGCCACCCTTGTCAGGAAGGCCCGCTCGCTCGAAAACATACGATGGCTCGAAGTCGCTTATGCAATTGATTTGTTTACCGACGATGCCCGCCACGCTCAGCCGGGCGGCGCCTGCCGAGGGGCGCTCATACACAGTGACGGCGCGCTTATGGCGCTCTGGGCGAAAAAGGTAATCCTTGCCACAGGCGGCTGCGGCAGAATATATCGCGAAACGACCAACCCCCCGATTGCGACGGGCGACGGCCTGGCTATGGCATACAGGGCGGGCGCGGACCTGGCGAATATGGAATTCGTGCAGTTCCACCCGACAACGCTCTACGTCGCGGGCGCGTCGCGGGCGCTCATCTCCGAAGCGGTGCGAGGCGAAGGCGCTCGACTGGTCACGGGCGCCGGGCGCGAATTCATGAAAGATTACGACCCCCTGGGAGACCTGGCTCCGCGCGACATCGTAAGCCGGGCGATACTCCAGGAAATGTCCATAACCGGCGACACCAGCGCATATCTGGACCTCTCGCGCATCAATCACAAGCACTTTGCCACAAGATTCCCCAATATCACGCGGCTTTGCGAGAGTTTCGACATAGATATAGGGAAGGACCTCGTTCCCGTGCGCCCGAGCGCGCATTATCTCGTGGGCGGCGTCAGGACCGATTTAGAGGGTCATACCTCCGTGCGCAACCTGCTTGCGGCGGGCGAAGTGGCCAATACCGGATTCCACGGCGCCAACCGGCTGGGCAGCAACTCACTGCTGGAGGCGATTGTTATGGGACGCCGTGCCGGCCGCAGGGCCGCGCAGGAGGCTGCAAGACGAAAAAAAGACGCCGAGCCGGTCCCGCTTTCGCCCGCGAAAGACAGGACGTGGGGTGCGGCGGCTTCAATAGACCTGAAGGATATGCTGGACTCGCTGAGGAGCCTGATGTGGCGGTCGGGAGGTATAATCCGCAACGGCGCGGACCTGAACCGGGCGCTGTCGAAGATAAGGTTCTGGCAGACCTACGTTCTGCCGCGCCGGTTCGACTCGCCGCGTGGATGGGAACTGCAGAATATGCTGATGCTCGCCGAAATCATTGTGCATTCCGCGCTCCTGCGAAAGGAAAGCCGCGGGGTGCACTACCGTAGTGACTTTCCGGAAACCGATAACAAGAACTGGCGCAGGCCGACAATAACGAGAGGGCTGCCGCGCCCGGGATGCTGAACCCCCGGGAATCCGGAATGAGCCCTTTCCTTTGCAGCCTTCCGGCAAAACGACGGCAATGTAAAACACAAGGAGAACAGGCTATGCAACACTACACCGAGAACAAAATTGACCACGAACTTCACCAGTATGAGTCAATGGCCGGCACAGTGGGCGGCGTCAGTCCGCATAAGCAGCGGCTGGTTAATGCTACGATATTCGTCCTTGTGGTAGCCGCCTTTGGCGTGGGCATATTTTTCATTCAGGATGAATGGGTGGGAAAGGTTGCGCTCGAGGTGGCCGTGTTGCTGATATCGATCAAGTTGGGCTTTTACCTGCACAACTCGGTGAAGTTCAACCATTATTCGTTCTGGGTGTTCGCGGCGTTTGAAAACCGCCTCCTTGAGGTGAAACAACAACTGCAGGAGCAGGTCAAACTGCTTCGGGAACTTCAGAAAGGTGCCGAAACGCGATAAATGCCTCGAAGAAACCGCACAATTAATCTCGAGCCGGAACGCGAGAAGGCCATCCTGGTGGAGATGATGGTCAAAAGCCGGCGGGACGGCCGCAGCGGGCCGCTGGAAGAACTGTTCCTGCTTGCGCGAACCGCCGACCTGGAAGTGCTGGACATGGTCGTGCAGTATCGCGAACGCATCAACCCGGCCACCTGCATCGGCCGGGGCAAGGTGACGGAACTGGCCGTGATGGCCCGCACTCTGGGGGCCGATACGGTTGTGTTCGACAACGAACTCACTCCCGCACAGGTGCGCAACCTGGAAAAGGCCCTCGATGTGAAAGTTGTGGACCGCAGCGAGTTGATACTTGACATCTTCGCGCGCCACGCCCGCACCGGACAGGCCAAGATACAGGTGGAACTGGCGCAACTGGAATACTCGCTGCCGAGGCTGAGGCGTTTGTGGAGCCACCTGTCGCGAATCAAGGGAGGAATAGGCCTCAGGGGTCCCGGCGAGAAGCAACTCGAAGTGGACCGAAGATTAGTTCGCAAACAAATAGGGGCTCTCAAACGTAAATTAAGGGAAATAGTGGACAACAGGCAACGCCTGGTCGCCGCGCGCAACGAGGAGTTCACCGTATCCCTTGTAGGATACACCAACGCGGGCAAATCGACTCTGATGAACGCGCTGACCGACGCGGGAACGAAGGTCGAGGACGAGTTGTTCGCCACGCTCGACACAATGACCCGCGTCTGCAACCTGGGCGGCGGCAGAAACGCCCTGCTCAGCGACACGGTCGGTTTCATAAGGAATCTGCCGCACCACCTCATTGCGTCATTTCACGCGACCCTTGAAGAGGCGGCCCGCGCCGACCTGCTGGTGCATATTGTTGACGCCTCGCACCCGGATGCCCGTTCGCAGATATCGGTCGTCAACGGAGTGCTCGGGGACCTCGGCTGCGAGGGCAAGGCCACGATACTTGTCCTGAACAAGACGGACCTGATATCGGAGATGATAGAACTCCGCGCGCTTCTCAACGAGTATCCGGGGGCGCTGGCGGTTTCGGCCCTGCAGGGCAAGGGGCTGAGCGGGTTGACACAACGCATCGTGGATGCAATGGAGGCCCGGTTTCTGACGGCGGTGGTGCGGTGCAGGCGGACGGACGGAAAAGTTCTTGCCCGGCTCCACGCAAAGGGTAAGATACTGGAAGAGGACACGGACGGGCAGCATCTGGTACTGAAGGTTCGCATCAGCGATAAGAATTTGAGAAAACTTCAACACGACGGCGGGCTTGAAGTGTTGAAAATAAAAACCGGACAGGCGGACATATCCGCTTGAAAACTGCCAGGAGCAAACACAATGAAGAAAACGTTCCTTCTTTTCTGCATTTTTGCGGCCTGCGCCTTCGTTCTCGGACAGGCGCATCTTCCCTCTGTTCAGCGCGCGGCTTTCGGCCAGACGGCGGAATCGAAAAGCGAGGAATCGAAAGACGAGGAAGAACTTTACGGCAAGGAAATTACACCCGAAATTCGCAAGGCTATCGAAAAAGGCCTTGCATATATGGCCAGCCGTCAGGACACAGCCTCCGGCGCGTTTGACGCCGGCGAGGGTGCCAAACTGGCGACCACTGCGATATGCGGGATGGCGCTTCTGGCCGGCGGAAACACCCCCGGCAGGGGAAAGTACGGGAAGAATGTGACCAGGGCCGTGAAGTTCGTGCTTCAGTGTTCCACTATGCGCGGTTACCTTCAATATGCCAGTTCCAATATGTACAGCCACGGTTTCGGCGCGCTGTTCCTGGCGGAAGTGTACGGGATGATACCGCCGTACGAGACCGAACTGGGGCCGAAGGTAAAGAAGAAGCTGAGCGAGGCTATCAGGCTGCTTGAGGATGTGCAAAACGCAGAAGGCGGCTGGTGGTACAATCCGGTCAAAACCAGTAGCCAGGGCGCTGACATCTCGGTAACCGTTTGCGAGACAATGGCCCTTCGTGCCGCACGCAACGCCGGGATATACGTTGACAAGCGAGTTGTGAAAAGGGCTATAGACTGCGTGCTTGCCGCGGCCAATGCGGACGGGGGCTTTTCATACCGCGTTTACGGCACGCGCGGCAGCGGCGGTTCGGCGTTTCCGCGAAGCGCCGGCGGCGTCTGTATCCTCCAGGGCCTGGGAGAGCACAACCATCCCGCAACAAAAGCCGGCCTGAAATATCTTATGCGCTTTCTGCCGTCCTCAAGCACTGCGGCCGCCCGGAGCGCATTCTATTTCTACGGCGCCTATTACAGCACTCAGGCGATGTTCTCCGCCGGAGGAGTTATGTGGGAAAAATGGTATTCCGGTATAAGCAAGGAATTGCTGGCCAAACAGAGTTCTTCCGGCTCGTGGGCCGGAGGAGGCGGCGGCGAGGCATATTCCACAGGTATGGCGCTTATCGTTCTTCAACTGCCTTATCGCTATCTGCCCGTCCTGGAGGCTGTCGGAGAGGATTAAGGGGCTTATGATAAGACGGAAGCCGACCAGGGAAGCAAAGTCACTGGCGGACGCGCTCAGAAAAAGCGGCGTGCTCACCGACAACCAGGCCCGGCACATACAATCGCTACTGGCAGACGGTCAGGAGACAACACAATGAAGAAATCATTCCTTCTTTTCT
>JBDRIB010000120.1:0-7742 GCA_043816375.1 Planctomycetota bacterium
TGAGGAAGCAGAGCCGGACGATATGGAAGACGGTGAAGAGTGGGAGCCGCCGGACGAGGATTTCGAATTTGAGGTTCCCCCGGACCGAATGGGGATGTACGATGCCCAGAAGATGCTGACGCTTATGGCCAGACTTGTTGCGATTATCCCCGAATATTCCACCGCCTGTTACGTCGCAGTTGTACCCGACAGCGACGGGCTTATCATAAAGATGGTGATTCCGTAGGGGTCTGGCCCCGAACCTGGAGGAACTACTATGGCGGGATTCCGCAAAGCATTTATGCTGTACTTTCCTGCGGCCTTTGTCTTTGCCGCCAGCGCGCTGGCGGCGACGGAGGACTTCAGCCGGTACGTCCCGGACTCCACCCTCGTTTTCACATCGTGGAATCTGACCGGCGACGCGCTGAAGGACTACGAAGCGTCGCCGCTCGCCAAATTTCTCCACGACAAGGAAGTCAAGGAACTCCTCGGCAAGGCGCCCCTCAAGAGATTGTCCAGCAATGGCCTGGCCGTCGATGAAATCCAGTCTCTTCTTCACACCCGAATGGCGCTCGCAATCCTTGACTCCGAGATGGTCAAAGTAGGCGAAGACGAAGAGAAGAGAGAGGAAGCGCTCAAACATTCGGCGGCGCTGTTTGATATTTCCGATGAGAAGGCTAAGGCTCTCGCCCGGAAATTTGTCGACATCTTTGACAGGCGCTCGCAGGAAAATGACCTGGGCAAAAAGACGGTCGAGCACAAGGGCGTAAAAATCACCATTTACGACAGGCCCGAAGGTGCGCTCGAAAAGGACGCCTGCTTTGCTCACAAGGACATCTTCGTCGTCGCATCTACGGAAAAGGCCGCCAGACAACTGGTCGAAGCGCTGCAGGGGAATCTTGACAAACCCCTGTCCAAAAGCGCGCTCTTCCAGGCGGCCAGGAAAAAAGTCGGCGACCATGATTTCCTGTGGACTTATGTAAACACCTCGGCGATATCGAAGCGCGCCGCGGATGCGCGAACGGTTACGCTTCCCTTCGGCAAGGCAATGGATAATGTGGCCGCCGTCACGGGCGCGGACAAAATCCAGTCCGTCGTTTTTTCAATATCGGCGGACAAGGAAGGGCTCGCGGTAAGCCTGCACCTGCTCGGCATTGACCCGAAGGCCTCCTTTATGCAGGCAGGAGCAGGGGCGAAAGATGCTTATAAATGCATGGAACTCGTTCCCGCCGACGCGCAATCCTTCGTCGCCCTCTCCGTCAGGCCGTCCAAAGCATGGGACATTGTTGAAAAGATTCTTGCCGATGAGAGTGTGAAGATTTTCGGCGGGAGTTTGGAAAAACTGGCCGGGAAGGAAAAGAAAGGCGGCTTCGACTTCAAGAAGGACTTCCTCGAAAACCTCGGCGAAGAGGCGTTTCTCATAACTCCGCCGCCGGTCAAAAACGGCGGAACAGCCGCGCCGGTGACGGTTTTGCCTGTCAAAGACAGGGCAAAAGTTGAGAAAGTCGCGCTTGCCCTTTTCCAGGAGGAGGACGAAAAGCCGGTTGAGACGAAACATAACGGTCATACCATCTTTTCCTTCGCAAAGCGTTCGTTTGTCTGCACCGACAAATACATCATCTTCGGGAAAAACATTGACGCGATAAAGGCCGTGCTCGATGCGAGCGGCGGAACGAAGAAATTGCTGAAGGACGACGAAGAGTTCAATAAAGTCGTCGCTGTGCTGGGCGCGAAAACCTCGCTGCTCGCGCGCGTCAGTGTTGAAAGGTTCGTCCCGCTCTTTTTAGCGCTTATGATGTTACGCGAGATGGCCGAACCGGAAGAACCGGAAGAAACCGGGGAAGAAGAGGAAATGCCCAGTGATGAGGAAGAAGATGCCGGGGAAGACGAATCCTGGGGCGAGGACGAGGAATGGCCCGAAACGCCCGGGCATCCCGAAAAGCCCGTTCTCGAACAGATGAAACTGCTGGAGAAGTTCAATCAATACTTCAAGTATTTCTATATGGCGGTCATCCCCGACAAGGACGGCCTGACCATCCGCGTCCTGATTCGCTGAAGGAGCCGGACTTCTTTTAGCCGAGACGATCTTGCCCCACCGGGAACAATTCCGCGCATATCGCGCAACCTTTTCTCCATAAATCCGTCTAGTTATACGTATATGTTATTGACAACCGTATTCCCAAAGGAACGCGAAAGGTGGCGGCCACCTATGACAAAGAAAGAAAAATTCCTGCTCAGAAACTCCGGCGCGGTCCTGCACCGTTACCACAGGACGAAGCGCCGCCTGCGGCTGATGGACCCGCCCGCGGCCGTGCAGTGGATTGCCACAAACCGCTGCAACCTGCGCTGCCGCCATTGCCTGTCGTCTTCCGGCGTCGCGGACGCAGACGAGTTGAGCACGTCCGAGGCGCTTGACCTTGTGGAAGAATTTGCCGACCTGCCTGTCGGCCTGCTCTCGGTGACCGGCGGGGAGCCGCTTTTGCGCGAAGATGTCTTCGAAGTGCTCGCCCGTGCGCGAAGCCTCGGTTTGCAGACTTCAATCAACACGAACGGCGCGCTCGTCAGGACGTTCGAGCGCGAACTGCGCGACGCGCACCTCGTCTCCGTCAACGTAAGCATCGACGGCTTGAGGAACACTCACAACTCCATCCGTTGCAGCGGAACATCCTTCGACGAGGCGGTCGAAGCGATGGAAATTCTCTCCTCAATGGGCGTCATCGTCTCGGCGGTTACCACGATAAATCGCAACAACTGCGCGGAACTCAACGAACTCTTCCACATTGTCGCCACCACGGGCGCGGCGGCGTGGCAGTTGCAGGCGACCGTGCCGGGAGGCAGGGCCGCTGCGAACAAGCGGTGGTATCTGACGCCCGGCGAGTGGGCCGGCGTGAGAAAGTTCGTCGCCGCGAAGCGCCGCTATTTCAACGTATTTCTGGCGAGCGGCGTCGCATGGTGCGGGCCTGATGCGCCGGAGGTAAAAGACTCGCCGTTCTTCTGCGCGGCGGGAATCACGACCTGCACGGTGGCTGCCGACGGCTCGGTCATCGGCTGCTTCGGCTGGCCGAAGCATATGTCCGAAGGCAACGTGCGGGAGCGCTCGTTTGCGGACATCTGGTACAACGAGTTCGACCGGTTTCGCAACGTGCAATACTCGGAGCGGTGCCGCAGTTGCGGGGATTTCAACGTCTGCCACGGCGGCTGCTCCGTCGCGCGATACCACAATTCGCAATGTCTGAAATACGCATGGACCGGAAAAGCGACTGCTCTTCGGTGACTGTCACCGAAGGTGCGAAGAAAACAGGCAACTTGAGAATTACGGAATTTACACAGGCGGCAGTCACCTTTACCGGACTTATACAGGAGGCTGAATTATGACGCGCTTATTCGATTGTTTTCTCATCGCGATGGCCGCCGTTGCAGGGGCGGTTCTCGTGCTCGCCGGGAAGCAATATGTCTTCCGCGGCGCCAAATCGCGACCTGCGCGAACGTTCCTTCTCACCCTCAGTATGGTCACGGTCTTTCTCGGCTCTTCGCTTTTCGGCCGGGCGCATGCGAAAGAACCAATACCCGAACGTGCCCGCGAGTCAATGGTTGAGCTGGAAAACAATATCTCGGGCCGCGAAAACTCCGAAGACGTCAAACTCAATCCGTTCTGGCGAAAAGCGCAGTGGGACAAACTGACTGACCGCTTCGACGAACTGGGAAAAATGAAACCTTCCGAACTGACCGCGGACAGGCAGAAGGAACTGCGCAGGGAATTCGGTGAACAGGCCTCTGCCTTCCGGAAAGGAACAAAGATATCCGACGACCTTGCGGGGTTTCTTGACAACGAATACGCGCGCCGTCTGGAAATGCGCGCGAAGGTCGAAAAGCCGGAGGCTGTACCCGGCCGTGAATTCGGGAAGGTAATTGACGAAGCGAAGGAGGTGTGCGAAACGCTCGACAAGGCCGACGAGGAATCCCTCTTCGTGCGGAATCTCCTGAAGGGACGCCTGCAGGAAGAACTTGCCCTGATGAGGGAGATGGACATCGAGCAGCGCCTCGAAGCGACCGGTCTTACTCGCGAGAAGTACACCGCCGGACTCAGCGACGCCCTCGACGCGCTTTCAACCTATTCAAAATCTACCGCGCAGATGCGGACAATCTATTTAAGGACTCTGGTTGAAAGAAGATTTATGCGGGACGAAATGATGCCCAGGCCGATAATGCCTTCGGAAATCGAAGAAGGGAGAATCGTGGGAAAACGGGTAAGTGAAGCGCAGATTCCCCTTCGGGTTTACAAGAATTTCACGGGAGAAGTCTCCGGGAAAGCGCCCGATATCTGGGTAAAACGGGCGGGCGGAGAGTATGTGCAACTCAAAGAGGCCGGTGTTGACCTGTTTAATGATGACATTATCGTCAGCAAAAGCGAGGAGGAGATTAAAATCACTCTCAAGGACAGGCGGTACTTCAAACTGGGTCCGAAAGAAATCAGGGTCCTCTGGGAGACGGAAATCGCCACACCGCCTGAAACGCTCGGGAAGGTGAAAGCACTGATAGAAAAACTCGGCGCGGATGAGTACGAGGACAGGGAGGCGGCTCAGCACTCGCTTGCATCTATGGGCGCGCTTGTAAGAACGCATCTTGAGAAAGCCGCCAGGGAGCACGCGGATGTGGAAGTCAGGGCGCGCGCGGTTGAATGCCTGAAGGCGATAGACGATATGTATGTGAAGAAGAATTCCGGCGAATTGTATGTCGAACCGAAGAAGCCCGGGTAACAGACGGAGAAGAGCGGGGGCCGGCCCTATTTTTCTTGTCCCGACCGAAGCGGAGGGGTGAGTGATTTCAACTCCTCGGCGACTTCCCAGGACCATTTCCTGCGGTCGAGGGCGCGGCAATGTTTGAATTGTCTGCGCGCGGGCGTTGTATCCCCCCGCGCCCGGAAGGCCATCGCAAGATACATCCGCGCGTCCGCGTCGTTGACGTCCAGTCTTGCCATCTCCGAGAAAAACCTTACCGCCGCATCCAGGTCTTCTCTCAAATATGCGTTGATTCCGTCGAGGAGCAGCTGGTTTTTCCTGTTCTCAATCTCCGCAACGCGCCGCGGATTTGTCCGCAGCAGGATGTCAATCACGGATACGATTGTGACAATCCCGAAGACACACCAGGAAACCAGTTTTACCCAGAAGGCCGACTCCGGCGGCATCAGCCCGGGCCCCAGCACCAGTGCGCCGTTCAGCGCGGCAATCCAGAGGAAAAGCAGCACAACGCCGAACACGAATCTCCCGCGCAGGAACTGCGCCACGCCCGCTATCGGCGACAGCAGTATCAACAGCAATCTCATCGGTTCGCCTCCTCCGGCGGGAAGATTTTTCCCGGGTTCAGGATGTTGTTCGGGTCGAACACCTTTTTCAGTCCGCGCATCAGGGCAAGTTCGGCTTCCGGAAACTGAAGGGGCATATATTTCATCTTTGCGATGCCGATGCCGTGTTCGCCGCTCAGGACGCCGCCCATTTTGACGACCGCGCGGAACACTTCCTCGACGGCGGCCTCGCCGCGCGTTTTCTCCTCCGGATTGGTCAAATCCACAAGCGCGTTGACGTGCACGGTGCCGTCGCCGGCATGGCCGAAGCATACCATACGAACATTTCTCTCGGCAGATATTTTTTGTACTTTCTCCAGCAGTTCGCTCAGTCTGCTGCGCGGGACACAAACGTCTTCGTTTATTTTCCCTTTCGGGCTGAGGCTGTAAAGCGCGGGGGAGATGGAGCGTCTGAGAGTCCAGACCTCCTCGCGCTGGCGCTCGTCGGCGGCACGGAAGACGCGGAAGGCTCCCTGCGCTTCGCATATCCCGAGAGCCTTTGTCAAATCCCGCTCCGCTATTTCGCCGTCGCCGTCGAATTCGATGAGCAGGACCGCGCCCGTGCCTTCGGGGATGTCGAAGTCCTGGTGCGTTTGAACGGATTTGACGGTCTGCTCGTCCATAAATTCGAGCGCGCGCGGGACAAGTTTCATTGCGACTATCTCCGATACCGCGGCCGTCGCCCCGGTTGTCTCGTGAAAGTACGCAAGAGCGGTGGCGACGCTTACGGGCATCGGCAGGAGTTTGACGGTAATCTTCGTGAAAATTCCGAGCGTCCCTTCGGAGCCGACGAGGATGCCGGTAAGGTTGTAGCCCGTGGAACTCTTGAACGTTTTGGCGCCCGTGTGGATTATTTCACCGTTAGGCAGGACGACTTCGAGGGCGATAACGTAATCGCGGGTCGTGCCGTATTTCAGGCAGCGCAGGCCGCCCGCGCACTGCGCGACGTTGCCGCCGATTGTGCTGAACTCGTTGCTCGCCGGGTCCGGCGGGTAGAACAGGCCGTGTTTTGCGGCCTCCTTCTGCAAATCGGCGACGACGACGCCCGGCTCGACGGTGGCGGTCAGGTTCTTCGCGTCCAGTTCCAGGATTTTTCTCATCCTGACCAGGTCGAGCGCAATCCCGCCCTCGACCGGTACCGCCCCCCCGACCAGCCCGCTGCGCGCGCCCTGGGGATAGACCGGCACCAGGTGACTGTTGGCAAGCGCCATCAGTTGCGAAATCTGTTTTGCGTTCTCTGCCCGGACTACGATATCGGGCAGCGCGTTCTTTTTCATCGAGTCGTACGCGTGGCACGTGCGGTCCTCGATGTCGGTCGAGACGTTTTCCCTCCCGAAGATTCCGACAACCTCGGAGATGAATGTTTTGTCAGCCTTTTCCATATTGTTGTTGATTGTGTTGCCAATGAGGTACGAAAGGATGACAGTCACCTTTCGTAACAGGTTTTTCTTTGTCGGTGAAAAGAGCAATACATAGCGTCTTATGCGGCTATTCAGTCTTCGTCGGGCAGTTGCTGCGTTCGGCCGTCACCGGGTCTCTATTCATCCGGCGGGACGGCGCTCGTTTTTCCCGAATCTTTCCGCTCAAATATCATAATCAGGGGAACGCCGTCAACTCCAAAGGCTTTGATGGGGCGGAAGCAGGGGTCGCGGTTGAGATACAGATTCCACCTCAGGCTGTTGAACGTCCCTCTTCGACAGTTTAACACGATGTAGTCGGCGACAGTGTGTTTTTCGCCGCCAAGATCCAGGTCCGAAATAAGATGGAAATCCTTTCTGATATTGTCGCACCCCATGTGATCGTAGGCGTGCAAGTTGTAACACATAGAGTAGTAGAGAATCGTGGCGCGGGGGGGAATGTTCTTGTTGAGATACTCCAGAACCTGCTCGTTGCAGGCGTCGCCCCAGTACGTGGTTTCCATACCGGCCGTCTCGGCTCCCCGCGTACCGCCAATCAGCGCATTATAGTAGGAGAGATAATACGGATGGATGCGCGCCAGACTGACCGTCGCGGGAATCACCACTATCAGTCCCAGAGCAACGGGGACAGCATATCGAAACACAGCTCTTTTCTTAATGCGGGAAAGTGCCTTTGTAACAACGCGTACCAGATGTACGAATCCTATACCCGCCAGACAGGCCATAAATGGAAAAGCGGGCAGGAACAACCTTACGCCGTCGTAGACGGGTGACCAGGGAAGCGATATTGCAATCATAGGAACGAGCGCGCTAATCAGCAGCAGCAAACTGATACGCAACCTGCTTCGGTCAAAAAACGCCGCCACGGCTCCGACCGCGAGCAGGGCAAGCATCGTCGGCGGAATGGTCAGTCCTGTCATTGTGAAGGGGTAATGCCACGGAGCGGGGGGGGTTGCGTATGTTTTGCCGAAATAATACACGCCAATCCAGGGGTGATTCGAATG
>JBDRIB010000121.1:0-5082 GCA_043816375.1 Planctomycetota bacterium
GCCTCGGCGTCGAAGAACGTTGTGACGCTCGTTCCGTCATACAGGAATATGGTGTCGCCGTCGAAGTATTGGCCGCCGAAGTACGCGTTAATGTCAACGTCCCCGGAAACGCCCCATTCCTGATATTTGCTGTACAGACTGTCCTCGACAACGGAGAACAGAACATAGTCGCCCTCTTCGAACTCGCCTTCGATGCCGTTGTCCTCAACAACCAAGGCATCTATGTCGAAGACATAGCGCATAAAGTTGTTGAGTTCGTCGTAACCGGCCACGGCGGAGTCGGTCTCATCCTCAATTCTGCCGTCTTCGGGGTCCCAGTGATAATCCGGGTCGTCGTTCCAGAATTCCTGGCCCAGCATAAGGCCGGCCAGCCGCCACGAATCCACGAAACAACCTCTGGAGACTGTGCCCAAGGCACCTGTGCCCGCGTAGTCGTCCGCACTGTTCATCCAGATGAATCCGTCCCCATCCGGTTTTGGGTAGAACTCACATTCTTGAAAAGTGTCGTCATCTACCCAAAAAGGATGGGCGCCGATGAGTTTGAAGGCGCGCTCCTCCTCTGTGTCGGTCGGGCTGCCGCTGCCGTCGGTCGGAACATACATATCGCCCGAGGCGTCATAGAGCCATTCGTAAGGCGATTCGGGCCCGTCAGTGTTGCGCGTGGGATTATAGGTCCTTGTCTCGTAACATATGTCGGCGTGGTGTGCCCGGCCAAATGCATAGTTGCCGCTGTTCCACCCCTTGCCGGATCTGACGGTGCCCACCAGGTCGCCGGTTACGTCGAGTTCGGCCTCCGCGCCAAAGGTCATATAGACGGTTTCGTCGTCCTGCATTGAAATGACACTGGTACACATATCGCAGCGGTAATAAGTCGAGTTGATGGAGTTCACGTGGTCATAGACCAGGTTCTCGTCGTCGAAGTCCACGTTCCACTCCAGAGCGGTGATGTTCTCGTCTCCCTTGAGGCCGAAAGAGTCTGCCACGCCGTGCGCATGTTTGATGATGGCCTCGACTTCGTCGTCGCTTAATTCAATAACATCGCCGTTGTCAATAGTGGTGCCGTAGTCCTCGCGAATGGAGTAGCGGATTACCGCTCTGCCGCTGCCTATGGCGTCAATCCAGTCGCTGATGGGGTTGGACAGCGAAAAGCCGTTTAACTGGCCGCTGATGGACGTCCAGTAACCACTTCCCTGGCCCGTATAAGCGGTTCCGTCCCCTCGCGACTTGCCGGCACTTTCACTGAGGCTAATATCGTACCACCGCCCATCCTCGCCCTGTCTCACGCTTCCGGTGCCGAAGGCCCAGTCGAACTTGTAAACCGGTTGCGGGTCGGCGAACGGTTTCATCCAATCAGGTTCTTCGCCGGTGTAGCCCCCAGTCGAGAAGGCCTCGGAGGAAACCCAGAGAAAAGAAAATATGGCGATAGCAGCGATGATTACCAGTTGCTTTTTCATAATCCACAGCCGTCGCTTCAGCAATACTCCTGCCATCCCTAGAATCGCGGATGAGAAGAGAAGAAGCGTGGAAGGCTCGGGAATGATGCCGATGTCAAGGGCGTCAAGATCGTAGAGGTTTAACATCGACCACAGGGTCTGGCCTGTTCCAAGGCCCGTGGCCGTATCTATCGGCTGGCCGAAGAAGATGCCCGCCTCGGCGTCAAAGAACGTTGTGACACTCGTCCCGTCATACAGGAAGATGGTGTCGCCGTCGAAGTACTGGCCGCCAAAGAACGCTTCGACGTCTGCGGCATGCTTGTCGATCACTCCCCATGGATGGTACATGCTGTACAGGCCGTCATCGACAACAGAGAACAGGACGTAGTCGTCGCCGATATCGAACTCGCCGTCGCCGTCGACGTCTTCAACCACCACCGCGTCTATGTCGAAGACATATTTCATAAAGTTGTTAAGTGCGTCGTAGCCGGCGACCGGGGTGTCGGTGTAGACGTTAATCCAGTCCCAGAGGTGCAGACGGTCCATAATTGCGGGATCACCCGTGTTATAGGTATCCGGCAGTACCCACTCGCCGGCGACGCTGTCCCACGTCCAGACGGGCATCTTGTCGGCCCAACTGATATCTATGAGATCGACTGCCCAGGTCCTTTCGGCGACGGCGCCCAACTCGGCGCTCCAGACGTAGTTCGGGTTGACGTTCCAGAACTCCTGGCCCAGCATAAGGCCCGCAAGTCTCCAGGAATCCACGAAACAGCCCCTGGAGACTGCGCCCAAAGCGCCCAGGCCCGCGAAGTCGTCCGCACTGTTCATCCAGATGTAGTTGTCGCCATCCGGTTTCGGTTCCATATCAGTCTCGCTGCTCGAGTCGTCATCAACCCAATACGGGTGGCAACCGATGAGTTTGTAGGCGCGCTCTTCTTCCGTGTCGCCCGGGAGGCCGCTGCCGTCGGTCGGTTCGTACACATCGCCCGAGGCGTCGTAGAGCCACTCGTAGGGCGATTCGGGCCCGTCGTCGTTGTGGTTGGGGTCGTAGGTCCGCATCTCCCAGCATACGTCGCCGTGGTGCGCCCGGCTCGACCCGGCTCCCGTATGGAGGAACTCATCGCGTTCCAGGACATAGCGTCCGCTGACGCCGTAGCCGCCGGGATTGGTGATACCGGCGCCGGTGAGGTACAGGTCGTAGTCGTCATACCACTGGATTACCGCGCCGCTGCTCGCGGGATAGTTGTCCCCGTCGTACGGCAGGTCCATGCGCATGTTGTAAGTTGTTGAGCCAATCGTAACAGGAAGGTACCAGTTGCTGCTGGTGCCGTCGAAGGTCGGGTCCTCCAGATACTCGCCGGTATTGCCATTGATGGTGATGTAGTATGTGTCGCCCGTATAATAGCCGTTATTGGTGCCGTTCCAGAACTTGTTGGCCCTGGCGGTGCCTAATAGGTCGCCACTCTCGTCGAGTTCGGCGGTAGCGCCCCAGGTCATATAGACGGTATCGTCGTCCTGGTTTTTGTCAACCCATACTCTTGAGCGGTAATAGTTCGAGTTGATGGCGTTGACGTGGTCATAGAGCATATTCGCGTCGTCGAAGTTGACGTTCCACTCCAGCGCGGTGATGTTCTGGCCCGGGCTGATGCCAAGGGTGTCATATACGCCGTCATCCTGGAGAGGCCTGTTGTAACCGTGCTTGATGAGCGCCTCGACTTCGTCGTCGCCCAACTCGACAATGTCGGAGTTATCCAGGGACGCCCCGAGTTTATCGCGAATGGAGTAACGGATGACTGCTTTGCCGGTGCCGATGGCATCTATCCAGTCGCCGATGTCGTTGGACACCGAGAAGCCACTTACCGCGCCGGTATAGGACGTCCAGTAACACTGCGAGCTATTTGCATAAGCGGTTCCGTCTCCTCGCGACTGGCCGACATGGGGGCCAACACGCGGGATGCTCCCGGTAGAGAGCGGGGTATTGTACCACTCTCCGTTCTCGCCCTGTTTCACACTTCCGATGCCGAAGGCCCAGTCGAATTTGTAGACCGGTTGCGGGTCGGCGAACGGGTCCATCCAGGAAGGTGTTTCCCCGACGTAGCCATCAGTCGAGAAGGCCTCGGAAGAGAAGCAAAAGAGCGTGATTGCGAGCGCTGACAGGATTGCAATTCCATACTTCATCATAACTTTCTCCTTAAGACAGGTTCCAAACCGAAAACTGTTTTGTCCTATCCTTATCACCTGGCGAAAATCTTCTCCTCTACCGGTATAGACACATCTCGACGCAAATAATCTCGAAAAAAATCGGGAAAAATTTGGGGCGTTTCGCTGAAATTGCCGCAAGTGTTTTTGGAGACGAGCATTAGAGCAGAAAATAAATTTTCGCCGGAAGCGGCGTTCTGCCGCAAAAATGTACAGGCCGCTGGTTCTAACCAGCATCTCCCATCAGGATGAGTGGTTGGAGCGCGGAGGCGGAAACCGCCCCCCCACCCAATCAGAAAAAATTAGTACCGGTACTGACTTTTTCTCTAGTTAACCCTTTGCCATATAAGAAGAAAAATTAGTACCGGTACTGACTTTTGGTGGCTGTTTTTTTTGTGGTGATAAGGGTGGCCGCCGGCAGACACTGGCGGGTAATGCCTTGACTCGATTTCTCGCAAAACCTTTTTGCGTCGTAACCGTCTAATAAATCGAGTTGATTACTGCCCGGAGACGTGCTAGAATGCGGACCAACGAAGGGAAAGCGCAAGGAGAAACACCCAAGATGGAAGAAGATTCTGCCGGTACACTAATCAAGCGGTTGCGTAACGCCGAGATACGTCTGCGCAGTTTCCTTGCATTGCGCGCGGGCTGTATTGCATGTTTCTATGCCATCTGCGCCGTGATGCTCATTATGCTTATGGGCATTCGCGTGGCCGATGGCGAACACACCCTCATCTCTTACATCGTTTTTCACGTCACCGCCTTTTTATTGAGAGAAGGCTCAAACGTTGAGTTCCTGCGCACATTCAGCCCGCCGGGTTTCCTGATTATGCTTATAGTTGGCGCGGGGGCCGCGTTCGTGGCGGGGGTGCTTGCAAGGATGCTTCGCCCCATCTCGCTGAGCGATGTTGCCCTTTACCTCGATGCGAAGGCCGGGACGCGCGAACAGTTCGTCACCGCGTACGAACTATCCGGAGTCCGCGGGCGGTCGGCGCTTGAGAATTATCTTGTAATGAAGGCCGCGAACAGGATTGACTCGCAGAGGCTCTACAAGACACCGGCGTTTCTCCCCCCTGCCGAGGCGTGGCTGCAATTGATGCCGCTGGCGGTGCTGGTGCTGCTGATGCTGCTGGGGCCGTACCGGATTTCATCGCCGCTTCCCCCGGAACAGGCCCGCACCTCTTCCGCCGAGGAGCAGCAGGCGCTTGAGAAAGTCTGCAAAGCGCTCGAAAAGCGCATCGCCGCCGAAAAAGACAAGAAGCGCAAGGAAGAACTGCAGCGCATCAAGGATGAAGTTGAGGAACTCAAGAACGAGGAACTTCCGCAGAAGGAGAAAGTTGCCAAACTGAACGAACTGATGGACCGCATACGCCGGATGTCGTTCGAGTCGGCCCGCGAAAAGGCCGCCGATATGCTTGAAGAGAATGAACTCACGAGAGAACTGGGC
>JBDRIB010000122.1:0-3011 GCA_043816375.1 Planctomycetota bacterium
CCGGCTCTCCGTCCCGCATCAGGCCGCGTCGCTCGTAGTTGGATGCCATCGAGTTGATTTTATCGGCGAACCAGCGGTCGTCGGCCTTCTGGGTTGCAACGGCTCGCTCGAAAAAATTCACCCCGGCAACTTCCGTCTCCGAATGGAAGTGTGCCCTGATGAACTTTATCATCGGTCTCTGTCCGAAGATGCCCTTCCTGCCGCGAGAACCAGCCAGCCCGTCGCGATCTAACTGCAAATGCATTTTACCCTTGCGTGCAAGTTGCACGATACAGGCGGCCTGAAGGCGAACTCTCTCTCCGCACAAGAATAGATAATCGACCGGGTCAAGTTTCCCGGAGGCAAGCATTTTCATAAGTTATGTTCCGCTATATATGGTTTCGACGCAAAAGAATCGAAAATTGTATTTGTCCGGCAGGCGATTTGCAAGGGAAAATCACGTCGGAAGAGGCAGTAGGGGGGATGTACCCCTGCGCTCCGGCCACGGGATTTTTTTTGGATTTTTTTCGAGACTTTTTCGCCGCTGATGTGTCTAGTACTATGGGAAGATATGGGTATGGGGCAGGGTTTCGGCCAGGACTCGAGCAACTTATTTCGAGGAGGACCAATATGAACAAACTGTCACTTATTATGTTAATCTTGCTGGTCGCAGTTTTTGCCACGAGCGCGTCCGGCCGCTCACTGGTGCTGACTGATGTCGTTGGTTACAACTGGCACAGGGGATGTGCGCCAACCGCAGCCGGAATGGTATTCGGCTACCACGACGGGCGCGGCTACGAATATCTCTTCCCCCGGAAGCGCCGATACACTCACCGAGGACGTGAAGAAGGGAATAGCCAGCAACCAGCACTATTTTGATTACAGCCTGCCAATCGACTCGAAGGGCGCCATCCTGTCCGACAAGTCAGAGACAGACCCCACCGGCTGCCATGAAGACAACAGCATCGCCGACTTTATGCTGACATCGCGTTCCTCAGAGAGTATCTGGTACGGGGGCACCTGGGTCAAAGACATCGACGATGGTATGGAGGCCTACGCCACGTGGTGCGGATATGATTCCAACGCCTGGAATGAATCCTGGGGCCAGTTCATCTTTGAT
This sequence comes from Planctomycetota bacterium, assembly GCA_043816375.1. Lineage (GTDB taxonomy): Bacteria > Planctomycetota > B129-G9 > B129-G9 > B129-G9 > JBDRIB01. Next base: position 1,100 of record JBDRIB010000122.1, read on the forward strand.
GACCTTGTCGATGAGATTGACAACAACCGGCCGATGGTGCTGCACGTGGATAGCAATGCCGACGGAGACGTCGACCACGCGGTATGCGCAATCGGATACAACGATGTTACCAACCAGTATGCGTGTTACAATACGAACGACACAAGCATTCACTGGTACGATTTCGCACCCGTTGCCTCGGAGCAGAGTTACGGCGTTAGCGGGGCGACGTTTTTCGTAATGATTACAGAGCCTATTCCCGAGCCGGCTACCGTAATGCTGGCCTCATTGGCACTGGCCGCTGCGGTGCCGCTAATCCGCCGCAGGAGAAAGGCGGCGTAATAACAACTTTGCCGCGCATAATTATTTCTCCCGCGCCTTTTCGGCCTCGCGCCTTTTACAGACGTCGTGATACAGCGACGTCTGTTTTATGTCTATCGACTCTACCCTGTCGCGGATTTTTTCGAAAAGACCTTTCACTTCGGCGGACGGCCGCGTTGTGACAAGGTTGTTCAAAAAGAAGTATTCCCGGCTGCGGTCGAGGGTAAGGGTTTCTGTTTCCTGAAGACCGGTGTTTGTGATTGTGTAAATCCGGTATCCGTGCTCCCTCAGAAGTCCCAGCGTTTCCGCGTCGTAATCTCCCGTCGCCTCGAGAATCATCTCCGGCTTGTGCAATTTCAGTGTTTCCGCGGCGCCGCGCAGCAACTCGCATTCGTGTCCCTCGACATCGATCTTCACAAGAAAACGTCCTGAATAATTTCTCTCCCGGATATAATCATCCAGCGAGACGACCGGTACGGAAATCTTGCCGACCATGCCGGGCAATTTCAGGAGGCTGCCTCTCATATTCGACTTGTGAACGTAAAATTTCGCGCTGCCCGTCCGGGCGGACACAGCGGCGTTTTCGCACGTAATATTATAGCCGTTGACACGCGAATTTTCCTGCAGGATGTGAAAGAGTTTCGGGTGCGGCTCAAAGGCAATTATGCGCAGATTACTGCGCTCTGAAGCAGCGCAAATCGAATAGTACCCCATGTTGGCCCCGATGTCGAAAAAGACGTCCTTGTCTCTGAGCAATTCGCTCAGCAACAGTATTGTGATTGGCTCGTAATATCCCCAGCCCTTCCAGAACAACTCGAATGACAGGTAATTCTTGCCAATATTTGTGATTATTGCGCTTTTCCTGCCGGCCAGAAAAATCCTGCCCGTCCGTTTTTGATACCATTCCAGCCTGGTTCGAACACCGAGGGGCCTCAGCAGACCGCGCAACACTCGCGAGTGTTTGGCGAAACACCACAAAATCCATCCAATGAATTTCTTTACTCTCTCGCGCATTTTCCATATTCTACCGCTGCGGCCTGTGGTGTCAATACGACAACCGCGTTGACCCTCAATACAGAGAAAAGACCCCCCTGAAAGGACGTTCTTTTTTCAGTCTGGTGCCGAAGGGGGACGAGTTTATCCCGAGACGCGCAAAGCGCGGCGAGGGGAACCCCCACAAAAAGAAAGCTGTCTCTTGAGGGGATGTGGCATCGCAGGGCATTCATATGTCATCATGTGTGGTTTTGAAGTATCAAATTGGTATCAATTTTGCCGTTTGAAGTGATAAAGACGAAGGTGTTGAATCTGGAATTAATGCAACCTTAGCCTGTGGCCGTGCTTGTCGACTGGCCGAAGAAGATTGCCCGCCTCGGCGTCGTTGTATGTGATCGCGCTTGTTCTCGACTTCTACGAGGTCGTGTCAGCCTTCGTCGAGGAGAGAGTTGATTTCCTTCCGCACCTCGGCAGGCAAATCATCTCTATCCGCAATCTTCTTGAGTTCGCGGAGCGCAGTGTCTTTGAAAAAGAAGGTCGTATCGCACTGGCGGACCGCCTGGATGCGCTGCAGAATGTTACCGTCGCCCGTAACCCTCGACAGGTTGTCACTGAGCAG
>JBDRIB010000123.1:0-3768 GCA_043816375.1 Planctomycetota bacterium
TGGCCGACAGCAAGAAGGTCTATAGCAGGGCGGTCGGGATCGGCGATCTGGAGCGGACGGTCTTGGCGTTTTTGCGATGCCTCGGCGCCGAACCGGCCACTTTGGGCGAGCTTCTGATGCTGTTGTGCCCAAGCTGCATGCCGCGCCTGGCGGATTATCCCTGGCACGAGGGCGCCGACGCATACAGCCTTTCGGCCTGCACCGCTGACGGGCGTATCGCTTCGTCGGTGCTGGCAGACGACCTGTTCGCAAACGGTATGAGCGTCCTGGAGTTGAAAAGCTGCTGTTTCGACGTTGCCTACTACAACAAATTGATCAGCGATGTGAAGAACAAGGCCAGTGTGCTCTTCACCGCTACGGCGGAATTGATACAGCGGGCTTTTGATAGTTTCGGCGCCGACGATTTGCAGGTAATAGTGGACAGGCAGGGCGGACGAGTCCGTTATCGCGAGGTCCTCCGCAGGATGTTCCCCGAATTGGAGCTGACTATTCTGCGCGAGACTGCGGCGCTGAGCAGTTACGAGTTGCGCAGCGACGGTAAGCGCATGCGTCTTCATTTTGCGGTTGCCGCCGACGAGAAGTTTCTCCCGGTCTCACTGGCCTCAATGGTCTGCAAGTATCTCAGGGAGCTTCTGATGGGCGGGATGAACCGGTATTTCGCCCGTTTTGGCGGCGATTTGAGGCCGACGGCCGGGTATTGGAAAGACGGACTGCGCTTCATCAAAGACATCAAGACAAAACTTCCCAACGTCCCTGTTGACGATAATCAATTTATTCGATCCCGCTGACGGTTCGGCCTGGCACGCTCCTCGGAAGCCTGCAGATACGCTGTGAGTCCGTCAAATTCGCATCTGTTGGCGAGAAAACCCCACGTAAAACGTGGCGCAAAGTATTTAGCCTGCGGTTTTACCGCAGGTTTTGACCCGCAAAATTGCACGTGACGAAGTGCTACAGGTTTCTTCGAATCAACGACGATTCGGGTTTGGTCGCTGCAAGGCAATCTTTCCTCGAGGCTTGCGTTTGGGCGGGACATCCTGTATTCGGTGTCTTGCCGCCGCCTTCTTCTTTGGAGGCTTTGCGCCGGCTTCTCCCATCATCTCCAAAGCATGCGAGCAGACGTCTTTGATTGAACTGTCCCGTTGCTTGAGGCCCTTTTTGAAAACGTCCAAGGCCAGTTTTTTCATCCTGCCTCTCATCTTTCTCAGCCCGTATGCCGCCGCATTCTTCGTGCTTTCAGGATGGTCGCCGAAGATAGCCGCCTTGAGGATTTCCAGCCCGTCTTCCTGCATCCACGACAAGCTAAAGGCCGCCTGGCGCCTGACTGAAGCATTGGATGAACATAGCTGCTCCTTGAGCTTTTCAAGCAGTTCTGCGCACGATTTACCTTCCTCCCGTTCCAAGAATCCTTTCTTTTCTGACTCCATGAAGCCAACCCCCTTAATGTGCCGACAGGTGTAGTCAACTTACTGAAAAGCCGCTCATTTCTGTTTAATAGTTTATTGCGGTCTCAGTTCTTCCAAAAGGAGACGAATGTGCGTAATCTCCTCTTCAATAATCTGTTCAATAGTGGCCCGACTTTCCGGGTCTTTGGAGAAATCCTTCAAACCCCGGAAGAACACTATGGCCTGTTTCGATCTGCTTATTGCGCTTTCAAATATCTCCTTTTTTCCTTCGTGCCCAGTCATTTGCCTGTGTAAACTGGGCTTGGTGGCGAACTCCGCAAGGCCGGCCATCACGTGCGGATTGGACAGTACGTAGTTGTCCGGATCGAAGGTCCCGAATTGGCCTGTCTTTTCTGAGAATTGCTTTCTTCTCTGCGCCAATGCTTTCTCGTGCTTGGCTTTCCAGTTGGCGAGTTTGTAGAAAATATCCCTTCGCTCCGAATCATCGAACAGCTCCGCCGCTCTTAGGTAAAACTTGGCCCCGTCATGTTCGATTTTCTCGGCTATTTGGAAGATCTCAAAGACGTTGAATTTCGTCTCCATTACCACACCTTCCCAAAAGCGTCGCTATCTTGCCCAGGTTGGCGTCCGCCACCTGAGACTCGCGCGCCCCTGCAACAACTCTGAGCCTGATTTCAACTACACCGATAAAATACCACATTGGGTGGACGGATTCAACCATAAACAAATAAGTTTTTCCAAAAAAAGATTATTTCGTCCGCGAAACCATCACCTGTGCAATAATCCACTCGCCGGCATCCTTTCCGGTCCATTTGGCGTGGTCGCAGAGGTTTTCGCAGCCGGATTGGCAGAAACTGCATTTGCCACAACTGGAGTAGAACCAAGTTATTCCGACCCGCTGCTCAATGCCGAATCTGGCGGCGGAGCTGCCTTTGTCGGCTACTGTCCCCACTATCTGGTGGCCCAGGACTATTGGCCATTTCGTCGGTGGGAGCCTGCCCTCGATTTCGTCGAGGTCGGTATGGCACACGCCGCAGCACGAGACCTTGACGAGTATCTCGTTTTCGGCTGGCGCGGGCCTGGGCAATTCGGCGAGCCTCAGCCGATTGTGCTCGATAAGGCCCGGCTTATCCAACACCATCGCCTTCATCCGGAGGTCTCCCGCTCAAGCTGCTTTGCAAAAAGAAGATAATCGGAGCGTCCGAAGAGACAGAAGACAATCCTTTCCAGGGCGGTTGGGCCTTTGAGATATTCGATGGCAGTGCGGAGCATTATTTCAGCGCAGCGCTGGATTGGGAAGCCGAAGATTCCGGTGCTAATTGCGGGGAAGGCTATGCTCTTGAGATTGTTCTCCTCGGCTGCATTGAGCGAGTTCAAAGTGGCATTTCTCAGCTTCTCGTCCTCATTTCCTTCTCCCATGCGGGGTCCTACGGCGTGGATGACGTATTTTGCCTTCAAGTCGCCGCCGGTCGTTATCACGGCGCCTCCGACAAATGTTCCGCCGATCTTGTGGCACTCTGCCTGGATTTTGGGCCCGCCTTTTCTCCTGATTGCCCCGGCCACCCCGCCTCCTAAGATCAGTTGTGCATTTGCGGCGTTTACGACGGCATCAATCGCCATCTCTGTTATGTCGCCTCAATAAGCTCTAAGACTTTGTTTTCGATACTGACCTTCATAGTCTCGGCCTCCTTATCTTCCGAAACGCCATACAGGTTATTGTTTCCATAGGGAATTGAAAGCAAAATCTGGGTTCGTATGCCGGAGGTCGTATCGCGTATTGCGTATTGCGTATCGCGGATTGCGTAAACGGAGGGGAAATTTGGTTTGATCCGGCTTCGCCAGAGGCTTCGCCGCGACAGGTCCGGCTTCGCCGCGACAGGTCCGGCTTTGCCATAGGCTTCGCCGCGACAGGTTGGGTTTGATTGGGTTTGTTTTCCTGGGGCGGCGCGGAGCGGAATATTGGTGTAACTCTTTGCGGCACAAGAGGTTGCATTGGTTTTGGGCATGAGGAAATTGGGTTTGTTTTGCATAATTGAGTCGTGGATTCCTGGCAAGATGGGCAGGACAGGAGGTATGGGTAGAAGACACCCGGCTTCGCACAAGGCTACGCCGGGGCAGGCAGGAGACAGGAGACAGAGAGACAAGAGCGGATCGGGGTATCAGGGGATCAGGTCGGAGGGGACCAGGAGAAGAGGGGATGTCCAGATTTATTATTGATGATTGACTATTTACTATTGATCCGGGCACGGGTGGGACTCATGGATGGGTGGTTTGGTTGTTTTTGTCGGCCATGTTCTGTGCTGCGTCCTTTTACGGATAGGATTCCATTATGTTAGTTTGGTGAGTATTATACTATATCCGGGGT
>JBDRIB010000124.1:0-34309 GCA_043816375.1 Planctomycetota bacterium
CTGTAAAAAACACCCATAATGATACGCGTTGCATAAACAACCTGCAAAAAAACATCTATAGCGGGCTGATAATCTACCAGCAAAGATACGGACGTTATCCCGATGTGTCCGGCGACCTGTTTCTCGCATCGCTATACTATACCAGGATAGTCTCGTTTGAAGACGCCGGGGATTTTTTCATTTGCCCGGAGGACGCGGCGAATGACGGTGCAATGTTCACTGAAGCGATAGCCAATAAAATCGGTCTAGCGCCCAGAAGAGAGGACGACCCGGACCCCAAAGATGACTGGGATGAAGATACCGTTCCACCCACCGGCATCTCTTATGCTGCGCGTTACAACTGGAATATAGAGAACGGTCCACATCCGGAAGAGGAGTGGTACGACGTTGGTCAGGACCCGACGGATGAGTCGGTCCCTCTTGTTTGCGATGATGACGAGGACAGGAACGGAAAACTCAGTGATGAAGACTTCGAATTCACACACGGCGACCACTATAACGTCCTGTGGTCGGGAGGCCTGGTAAAGCCACTCACTGAGAAGGTAAGAGTCGGCCAGAAAGGCACCATCCTGGAAGCCTTGAGAAATTAGGCGGGGATTCACACGCGAACCCTGCAGATATCCGGCTCCGGGCCGCAAAGGAACCCGGTAAGTCAAACAGCCAATCCGGAGCAACCCCTTGCTACAGTACCGCACCGCAGGCGAATCTCACGGGCGATATATGCTCGCCGTCGTGGAGGGACTGCCCGAGGGAATGCCGGTGCGGCCGGACTTCGCCGACGAAATACTCAAAAGACGCCGCACCCCGGCCGGTCGCAGTTCGCGAATGTCGATGGAGGACGACGCCGTCGATATCATCTCCGGCATCTACCGGGGCCGAACCACGGGCGCGCCGGTCGCAGTGCTCGTGGCGAACCGCGACTACCGCATCGACAAAGACATCCCCCCCATCACCGCCCCGCGTCCGGGCCACGCCGATTTGGCGGGAACCGCGAAGTATCTGCTCAGGGACGCCCGGCCCGTCGCTGAAAGAGCCGGAGGGCGCGAGACCGTGGCGCGCTGCGTCGCGGGCGCTCTCGCCGGAGTTCTCCTGGGCCGTTTCGGGGTCGATGTCCTGGGATACGTCGTGCGGATAGCGACGCTGTCGCCGGTTGCGCGTGTTGCGTCCCTCGAACGGGCAAGGGCGCTGAGAAACCGCTCGAAGATATACAGCCTCGCACCGAAGCACGACACGGCCGCGGAGAAGTTGATAGAGTCGGCCCGCAGGTCCGGCGACACGCTCGGGGGCGAGTTTGCAGTTCGCGCGGAAGGAGTGCCGCCCGGCCTGGGCAGTCCCATGCAGTGGGACGAGCGGCTCGACGCGCGCCTGGCCGCCGCGATAGTGGCAATCCCGTCCGTGAAGGGAGTGGAGATTGGCGGCGGCTTTTCGCTGGCCGGGATGAAGGGTTCGAAAGCGCACGATGCGATTGTACCCGGGGCGGGCCGCGCAAAGGCCCCGCGCCGCGAAGGCAATTACGCCGGCGGCATCGAGGGCGGGATGAGCAACGGACAGCCGATAGTCCTCCGCGCCGCGGTCAAGCCCGTCCCCACCACGGGCGCGCCGCGCGCCTCGGTTGATGTAAGAACCGGAAAGAAAGCGAGGACGGCGGCGGAACGGGCGGATATCTGCGTAGTGCCCGCCGTATCGGTCGTCGGGGAGGCGGTCGTTGCGTTTGAAATCGCACGGGCAATGCGCGAGAAATTCGGCGGCGACACGCTCAAGGAGATGGAGAGCAATTTCGGCAACTACATTCGCGCCCTGAGGAGATTGTACAAAAAGAGATGATCTTTGCGGTGACTGTCACCGATGGCAGCACAATGCCGGTCAATCTGCCTAAGTTGCGAGTTCGCGGCGGATGGAGCGCAACTGGTGCTTGAGGCGTATAACGATTTTGGAATGTATCTGGCAGACACGCGACTCGCTCAAATCAATTATCGCACCGATTTCGCGCATCGTGAGTTCCTCGTAGTAATAAAGCACCATTATCAGTTTCTCTTTATGCGAGAGGCCGCGGGTGAGGTATTCGACGAGTTCGCGGCGCTGGATGTGCTCGGTGGGTGACTTGCCTTTCTGGTTTTCGACCATATGGAGTTTGGTGAGGGCCTTGTCGTCGTCCTCGTTCTGCATTTTTTCGCTGAGGGAGACGATGGAGGTGGCGCTTGCCTCGCGCACCATTTCGTCATACTCAACGAGCGAGAGGCCGAGTTTTTTTGCCATTTCGGCGTCGGTCGGAATGCGGCCGAGTTTGATTTCAAGTTCGCGGTATGCGTTGCTCAGTTTGTGGCCCTTGGTGCGGACGAGGCGCGGCACCCAGTCCAGGTTGCGCAGTTCGTCGAGGATGGCGCCGCGGACGCGGTTCACGCAGTAGGTTTCGAACTTCACCCCCCTGCGAATGTCGAAACCGTCGATGGCCTGAAGCAGTCCGAAGATGCCCGCGCTGTTAAGGTCGTCCAGTTCCACGCTCTGCGGCAACTTGGCCAGCAGGCGCTCGGCGACGTAGCGCACCAGCGGCAGGTAGCGCTCGACCAGAAAGTTCCTGGACTGCGGGTCCTTGTTGCGACTGTACTGCTTCCAGTAAACGATTTCTTCTTCGGGAACCTTCACCCCGGCGGTTGACGACTCTTTCATTTTTTTCGCGCGATTGGCCACAACGGTTTTTTTTCTCGTGCGTTTTGTCTTTTGTGTGGTTAACATTTCTCCACGCAGTCAATATAGTAGCAGGAAGTCGTTTTTGCAACAGAAAACATTGCCGTTCGGTCAGCCCGTCTTGTCGGCGGCTGTCTTACCTTTATTCTGCTCCTCGGACACAGCGCTCTTGTCGACCAGCGTCTCGAAGGTCCGGCTCGTCTCTTCTTCGCCGAACATGCTGTCCAGCAGGATGCGGTTCACAATCGTCCCGACGGCCAGACCGAGGAAGAAGAAAACGGCCATCGCAACCAGCGCGCGCAGGCACACCTGCTCCACGGGAACATCCATAACCAGCCCGCACACACAGACCACAAAAAATGCAAAGACCGCCAGAAAACCGGGGAAACGCTTGGTCATTGCCTGGACCTAGAAAACGCCGAGAAGAATTTGCGGAAGAACCCGTCCCCCTTGCTGCGTTCGGAAATCCTGCGCACGCCGAGCCCGCGCAGCACTTGAGCCACGCACGCCGCGGCCTGCGATTTCGGGTGTTGCAGAAGCAGGGGCGTGCGTCTCCGCACGGCGTCCTCGAGCGCAGGGTCGCGGAGCACGTAACCGGCGTAGTTCACCGGAACGCGGAGAAAGTCCCTTGCAACGCGCATAAAATGCCCGGCCACGGCGTCGGCCTCTTTCCGGCCGCTCACCATGTTTACGACAAGGTGTATATATCCATAATCGGCTTCCCGGGTAAGAACCTTTACTGTTGCGTAGGAATCAATTATGGAGGTCGGCTCCGGCGTCACGAGAACCACGATTTCGTCGGCCGCCGCGAGGAAGCGGAGGACATTCTGCGAGATTCCCGCAGCCGTGTCGATTATCAGAAGGTCGGCCATCGTCCCCAGATAATCGAGTTGCGCTATCAGCCGCTCGCGCTGGTCCTCGCCCAAATCGGCCAGTTCCGAAAGGCCCGATGCGCCCGGCACTACAAGTACTCCCTCCGGCCCTTCGGTAACGATGTCGATGATATTGCGGGAGCCGTCTATCACGTGGGAGATGTTGTAACGCGTGCGCAGGTTCGCAAGCACGTCCACATTGGCCAGCCCGAAATCCGCGTCCAGAAGCACAACCCTGTGCCCCAGACGGGAGACGGCAATAGCCAGATTAAGCGACAGGTTCGTCTTGCCGACCCCTCCCTTGCCGCTGGTAACCGCCAGAGTCCGCGCACAGCCCGTCCGCTGCCCGACCGCCCGCGAGGGCGGGGCGTTCCGCTCCATCTCGGCGACCATCGCGCGAAGTTTTGCAGCCTGGTCCGTTATCACTCGCTTCCCCCCTGCTCCGGTAGTATCATTGTTGTGAAGCGTTGGGCATCGGCCGCTTCGATGTCGTCCGGCACTTCCTGGCCCGTGGTTACGTATGACAGGCGCTTGTCCGATTCCAGCACGACGCGCAATACGTGACCGGGACAGGCGGCCTCGTCCATCTTGCTGACGATGATGTGGTCGGTCGCCAGCGGCGCGAAGCGCTTCATAATGTCTTCGAGGTTCGCATCGTTCGTCGCGGCGCTTACGACAAGATGAATCTGGTCGAAATTCCCCGCGTCGAGGAAGACCTGCAGTTCGTCCATCCTTTTGGCGTCACGCTGGCTGCGGCCGGCGGTGTCGACAAGGATTATGTCTTTCCCGGCGAAGGTCTTGCGCGCCTGCCTGAGTTCTTCCGGGGTGAGGATTACATTAACGGGTATGCCGATGATATCCGCGTATGTTTTCAGTTGCTGCACCGCCGCGATACGATAGGTGTCGAGCGTGACCAGGCCGACGTCGAGGCCCTGCACAAGTTTGAAGTTCGCGGCCAGTTTTGCGACAGTCGTGGTCTTTCCCACGCCCGTGGGGCCTATGAGCGCCGCCACCATCGGCCCGTCATCCAGGGCCGCAATGGGCGGCGAGGTTTTTATCAGACCGGCTATCGTGCTGCGGAGCAGTTCGAAGTGCCCGGGATTCTCTTTCTCCTCATTTTTGGAGGCGGGTTTTTTCAGACGCCTGATAATGTCGCGCGACAGGTCCGGATGTATGCCGCGACGGAGGAGCAGTTTGTACAGAGCGGTCAGTTCGCCCGGCGCCTTGCCCAGTATCTTCTTCTCCTGCCCGGCGACGTAGTCCATCAGAAGTGTTTTTATCGAGTCAACTTCCTGCTGGAGCGTTGCAACGCCGCCTTCTGAAGTGTTTTCTGCGGGCGGGTTGTAAGCGCGCTCGACCGCGCGGGGCACCTTGCGGGTCCGGACTTCCGGCCCGCGCGGGAGAACGCGCACATCGCTGGAAGCGGTAATCTCAACCTCTTCCCTGCCGCCGAAGCCGAAGAATCCGCCCCTTTTCAGGCATCGCGTGTGGAGAATAACGGCGTCACCGCCGAGGTCGGACTTCGCCATTTCGAGCGCTTCTCTCATTGTCGGCGCGTGGTAGGTCTTTATGTTCATTCTTTGTACTCCACCGTTCCGAGTGATTGTACGTTAGCGTCTGAAACAATTTCGTTGTAAGACAGGACGGCGATGTTCGCCTTTGTCGTGTCGAGTATCTTCTTCAATTGCGCTCGTATCTGCGGCGCACAGAGGACAATGGGCAGGTGCCCGGCGGAGACGAGTTTTTCTATCTCCGCGGTAATCGCCTTCACGATGTCGGTTATCTGCTGCGGGGTGAGCGTGAGGAACGTGCCGCGTTCGGTGCGTTCGATGCCGGAGTTGATTCTGTCTTCCAGTTTCGGGTCGAGCGTCACGACGTGGAGTTTGCCGTCCTTGTCCTTGTGCTGTTCGCAGATGGAGCGCGCAAGCGAGTTCCGCACGTACTCGGTGAGAATTTCCGGGTCCTTCGTCTTTGCGCCGTACTCGCCGAGTGTCTCGAGTATTGCGGACAGGTCCCGTATAGAGACGCGCTCGCGCAGGATGTTCTGCAGGACGCGCTGGATTTCGGCGGGCTTCATCACTTCCGGCACGACTTCCTTCACGAGGACCGGCGCGGATTCCTTGAGATTTTCGAGAAGACTGTTTACGTCCTCGCGCGACAGGATTTCGGCGGCGTGCGACTTGATAATCTCCGAGAGGTGAGTCGCTATGACGCTGACTGCATCGACGACGGTGTAGCCCAGCGCTTCAGCGCGCTGTTTTTGCGCTTCGGTTATCCAGAACGCGGGCAGGCCGAAGGCGGGTTCCTTTGTCTTCTCGCCCTCGACAGGCCCGGTAACGGTGCCGGCATCCATCGCAAGGAAACCGTCCGGCACCGCGGTGCCTTTGGCGACGACGTTTCCTCTAATCTTTATCTGGTAGGCCCTCGGGTCGAGTTGCATATTATCGCGTATGCGCACGGGCGGCACGATTATGCCGAGTTCAAGGGCAATCTGCCGGCGGATCATCGTGACGCGGTGCAGAAGGTCCCCGCCCTGCGAGGTGTCGACGAGTTTGATAATCTGGTATCCGACCTCCAGTCCCATCGGGTCGATGTGCAGCAGCGCCTCGACGTGCTCCGGTTTTTTGGGAGTTTCCTGTTCCTTGAGCGTGACTTCGCGCTTCACCGCCTGCTTTTTGCTGATGATGAGGAGATATGCGGCCAGGCTGCAGATGCCCATCACCACGGCGATTTGCGGCACGGGCAGGCCGGCAAAGGCCATCAGGAACAGGAACGTCGCAGCGACAAAAAGCGAACGAGGCTGAGAGAATATCTGCTGGAAGAAATCCTGCCCCAGGTTCTTTTTCGCACCGGCTCGTGAGACAATGATGCCCGCGGCGATGGAGATGAGCAGCGCCGGTATCTGGCTGACAAGCCCGTCGCCGATGGTAAGTATCGTAAAGACGCGGGCCGCCTTTGCCAGGTCGCCGAAGTACACGTAGCCGATAATGAGTCCGCCGACGATGTTGATGATTGTGATGATGATTCCGGCTATTGCATCGCCGCGGACGAATTTGCTCGCGCCGTCCATAGCGCCGTAAAAGTCGGCCTCGCGCGTAAGTTTGTCGCGGCGTTCGCGGGCTTCGTGTTCGTTAATCAGACCGGCGTTAAGGTCGGCGTCGACGCTCAACTGCTTGCCGGGCATTCCGTCCAACGTGAATCGCGCGGCGACTTCGCTGATTCGCGTGGCGCCTTTGGTGATGACGACGAACTGGATGACGATGAGAATAATGAAGATAATGAATCCGACGACCGGGCTGTTGGCGCCGACGAAGGCCCCGAACGCGTAGAGCACCTTTCCCGCAAACATCGGGGGCTCTTTCGGTTCAACATTGCCCAGTATGAGACGCGTCGATGCGATGTTCAGCGCGAGCCTGTAAAACGTGGTCATCAGCAGCATCGTGGGGAAGACGGAAAAACCGAGCGGCTCGCTGACGTAGATGGATGTGAACAGGATAATGATGGCCAGCGATATGTTGATAATAAGCAGGAAGTCAAGCAGAAACGGCGACAGCGGCATAACGATTGCCAGCAGCGTGCCGAGCACCGCGACTACCAGAATGAGGTCCAGGTTCTTCTGGAAAAGATTAAACGTTCTTGATTCTGCTAAATCCGGCATTGCTCACTGCCCTGTCAGTATGCAATCTTTAAATAACAACGGTCATATCAGCCGTACGCACCGTGTTCGGTGACTGTCACCGTCTGAATACTTCGCCGCGTCACGAGGCCCACGCCTTCTGCCTCCCGAGTTCATAGACATAGGCCAATACCTCCGCGACGGCCTGGTACAGGTCGGACGGAATTTCCTGACCCACCTGCACGGTACGGTACAGCACCTGTGCGAGCGGTTTCTTTTCGACTATCGGGATGCCGTTTGCGACGGCGATTTCGCGAATCTTGCGCGCGATGTGTCCGGCGCCCTTTGCGACGACGCGAGGCGCGGCCATCGCTTCGCGCTTGTATCTCAGCGCGATGGCGAGTTCGGTCGGGTTGGTAACGACGACATCGGCCTGAGGCACCTGCTGCATCATTCGCTGGTAGGCGATAGCGCGCTGGGAGCGGAGACGCCGCTCCTTTATCTTCGGGTCCCCCTCGTAGCGCCTGAGTTCGTCCTTGACCTCCTGTTTGGTCATCTTAATGTCCTGCTCGTGCTTCCAGCGCTGGAAAGAAAAGTCCAGGATGGCGAGGATGAGAAGGGCGACGGCGATACGGAGACCGACCGTGTAGCAGGAGTCGGCAAGATAAATCAGTATCGCGCCGACGCTCAGTTGCATTGTCGGTACGATTTCGTTCAGCCTGTCGGAGATTGTCCAGTAGAGCACCGCGCCGACGATGACGACCTTAATAAGGGCCATAATGAGTTTGACCCCGCCGCGACTGGAGAATATCCGCTTCATGCCGGAAATCGGATTGAAGCGCGAGGCCTTCGGCACAAAGACTTTCAGGCTCAGCCCCGGACCGACCTGGAGGAGACTAATCCCGAGTGCCAGGACAAAGAGACCTATGAGCAGCGGCAGCAACATCCGGACAACCCACAGCGTCCCCGCGCCGGCATAGGAGTGCAGCGTGTCGACGGTCATCGGCACCGTGTGCAGATTGGACAGAGCGCTCGCAACAAGCGCGCCGAGGCCTTCGAGAAGATCGTTGCCCAGGAAATTCAGCATCAGCAACGCCGCGAGCAGTATGACCGCGGTGTTAAGGTCCTGGCTCTTGCCTACCTGGCCGCGTTCACGGGCCTCGTGCCGCTTGCGCGGCGACGCCGGTTCCGTTCGTTCGCCTTGTGTCTCGTCAGCCATTTACGATTCAGTTTGCCTCATATTGGTGACTGTCACTAATTACGGAATCGAGCGAGCAGCGCGAGCGAGATTCGTAGATTAGTGACTGTCACCGTAAGATATTCCGGACTACGGTGCGCGCATTGTGTCGAGAAGGACGCGCAAATTGTCTCCCAGGTTGCTGAACAGCACCTGAAATGCCGCGCCCAGCGCGGGCATCATAAGCGTGAGCACCCCCAGGCCCAGCCCGAGGCGCACCGCGAAGCCGATATTGAATATGTTCATCTCGGGCACGGTGCGGGCGATGATGGCCATAACCATCGTCGACATCATCAACGTGATGACCGCCGGAGCGGAGAGCCTGATGGCGGCTGCAAACATCTGCCCCGCCATATTCGTGCTGATCTCAACACCCAGAGCGCGCCCGGGCGAGAAGCCCGCCAGCGGCACGACATTGAAACTCGTCACGACCGTGCGCAATATCATGTGGTGCCCGCCCGCCATCAGGAAAATGGTCAGCGCGAAAAAGAAATACACCTGGCTTACAATCGACGTTTGCCGGCGGGTAAACGGGTCGTAAATGTGCGCGATGGCCAGCCCCACCTGCCTCGCGGCAATAAAGCCTGCCAGTTGTATAGCCGCGAAAATAAGCGAGGCAACCAGCCCGATAACCGCCCCGACCGCTATCTCGGCCAGTACGGCGGCAAGGTAGCCCGCCGTATTGTCCGGCACGACAAGGCCGCTCCTGTCGACGGTGGGAAAAACCACCACCGCCAGCGCAATAGTCAGCCCTACCTTTATCTGACGAGGAATCGAGGCATTGCTGAAAAACGGCGCGGTCATCGCCAGCCCGCTTATCCGGAAGGCGATTAGCAAGAACGCCCTGAAGTCGGTCAGTACCGAGATTGTGTCTTCCATCGTTCGCGCATTTCGTTCAGATTTTTCGCGCTGCGGCAGGGGTGCGTCTGACCCCTTTGTCAACCGCTGAAGAAGAGCGGCATTCGCTCAATCAGGTCTTTGGAAAAGTCTATAAGCAGGCGCGCCATCCACGGCAGCATCAGATACGCCGTGAAGGCGACGACCAGAATCTTCGGCACGAACGTCAGAGTCTGCTCCTGCACCGAGGTCGCGGCCTGCAGCACGCTGACGATAACGCCGATAATCAGGCCCGACACGAGCAGCGGAAGCGCTATCTTGATGGCCACCAGAAAGGCGCTGCGTGTAAGGTCAACCGCCGTCTGTACTGGATCCATTGCGATTTCTCCGTCAGCCGTATTTTCCGGCATACCGCGCCCCGGTCACGGAGGGGCGTGAACGTAAAAACTGGACACGAGCGACTTGACTATCAGCGACCAGCCGTCCACCAGCACGAACAGAAGAATCTTGAACGGCAGGGAAATCAAAATGGGCGGCAGAACCAGCATGCCCATCGAGATAAGAGTCGTCGAAATCACCAGGTCAATGACAACGAACGGCAGGTAAAGAACAAAGCCCATCGTAAAGGCGCGCGTCAGTTCGCTGAGCACGAAGGAGCCAACGAGCAGATGGGTCGGGACGTCCTTGCGGGTTGCGTTCTCCGGGATGGACTTTTGCGCCAGACTCATCATAAGTTCGACGTCGGTGATGCGGGTCTGGTTGAACATAAAGTCCCTCATCGGACTCTCCGCGCGATGCAGCGCCTCGCGGATGGAGATTTCCCTGTCCATAAAGGGCTTGAAGCCGGTCTGGTACATCTGCTCCCAGGTCGGGCCCATCACCACGACGGTAAGCAGCAGCGACAGGCCGATGATGATATGGTTGGGAGGCAGTTGCTGCGTGGCAAGGGCGTGCCTGAGAAACGCGAGCACGACGACAATCCGCGTGAAGGACGTGGTCAGTATCAGAATCGCCGGCGCGACCGAGAGGATGGTGAGGACAACGACGATTTCAAGCACGGTCGCGACTTCGTCGGGATTGTCGGGGTCCAGCAGGGAGCCGTCGTCGCCGACCAGTCCCGCAAACGCGGAGACAGGGACGAAAAACAGGAGGAATGCACCGAACAGGACAATTCGCGGTATGGACAATCCGGCGTTGTGCGATTTTTCGCTTGCCGATTTCAAGTTAGCCCCTCTCGCAGATACACAGAGTTAAATCTTCGCTTAACCAGATAAGCCGCCGGAGGCCCGATGCCGCTGCCTCACTGCCGCATCTCAGGTGCCGGCGGGGCCTTCGGAATATCTTTCCTTCCAGTTCGAAATCATTGATTTGATTTTGCCGAGTTCGCGCTGCGTGCCGTCCCCCGTCATATTGTCGGAGAGCGCTTCGTCGAAGTCGCGGCGCTTGCGGCTGAAGATGGAGCGAAACGCCGCGGTGATGCTCTCCGGACGCGAGCGGCCGGTGAGTTCTCTTATCTTCGCGACTTCTTCCTCCTCCGTTATTTCGGTCAGCACATTTATCGAATTGCCGGTCACGCCGAGAACGAGAATGCGGTCGGCGAGTTTCACCAGAAACAGCCCCTGCTTCGGCGCAAGATACGTCCGGCCGAGCACCTCGACCACCTTTGACTGGAACAGGCGGTGACTGCCCGGAATGATTCTCTTGAAGAACACCAGTATCAGCACAATCAGCACGACTATCGCACCGAGATAGAGAAAGAGTTCGAGCGTAACATTCATAAATGAAGAGTCGGCGCTGGCGGAGCCTTCCCCGAGGGGCCTGTCCACCTGCCGGGCACCGAGGGGGATATCGCCGGGGTCCTGGCTTGCAGCAGGAGTCAGCTCGCTGTCTGGTATGGCCTCATCGGGTTGCGGCGGGGTCCCGGCCTCCGGGGGGCTTCCTTCAGCCGCTTCGGATGCGGGAGATTCCGGCGGGACTGTATTAGCCGGTGTTTGGCCGTAGGCTTCCGGCAATGCAAGCAGGAAAATCACGGCAAGCAACACCAGAAATGCCACGGCGGCGAGAATCGCTTTCCTTTGCGCGATAATCAATTTTGCCCCTCTCAATATTGCATAAACTTCTATTCTAACTTTACACTTTATAACGTATAAAGTCAAGCGATAATCCGGTTTTTTTGTGATTTTTTTGCATCATTTGCCAAAACAGGAGAGGGAAAACCCTGGAACCACGAACTTGTCCGGCGAGGTGTGTGTCGGATGCACACGAATAAACACGAATAATCAAGGGGCAAAGGGGCACAGGGACAGAGGGACAAAGCAAAAATCTCTGTTGCCCGTTGCCTGTTGCCTTTCTCTGCACTCTCTGCGCCTCGGCGGTGAATTTGTGCAATTTGCTCATTTGAGAAACGGTTCTAATCTACGCCCCGACTTTCGCATTATTTTTATATGAATGTCGGGGCCGCCCGTTCCCCGTACGGGTCAGGGTCCGAATGGGTAATTGGTGACAGTCACCTTTTGCGTTGTAATTAGAACCATTGCCTTCTTCTGGCTTTGGAGCGAAGCGGAATCCAGACGGTTTGTGTCGGGGCTGCCTTGCTAAGCCTTTCGGCTTTCTTCGGGCGGGACGATGCTTGTGACGCGGATGCAGAAGTTGTCGTTGAGGACGAGCACTTCCCCGTGGGCCACAAGACGGTCGTTGACGAGTATGTCGAGCGGGTCTCCGGCGAGTTTGTCGAGTTCGACCACGGCACCCTGTCCGAGGCGGAGTATCTCTTCGATGTTCATTTTTCGGCGGCCGAGTTCGACGCGGAGGCTCATATCCACATCCATCAGCATCTGGATATTGCGTTCCTGCTCTTTGGCATCTGCGGGTTTGACATTCTGAAAGTTGAAGGGTCTGGCCTCTTCCGGCGGGGGCTCCAGCTCTCCCTGCGAAGCGGACTGAGAGGTGGCCTGTGCGAGCACTTTATCGAGTTCATCGTCGGTTATCGACTTGTCGCCGGCATCGGTCGGCTCGGCGGGCTGTTCCGGCTCCGCTCCTCCTTCCTGCTGCGGCTCGGAGCCCTGCTTCAGGAGCGCATCGACATCGTCTTGAGAGACTTTGTTGCCTTCTTCGGACATAAGGATGTCCCTTTTCTAAAGGGATGGCGTGTAGGTATTGGATTAGTATAGCAGGAGGAGTTGCAAAAGCAAGTCTCGTGCTGAAAAAATCGGCGAAATCAGAAGATGGGTTCGTCCAGTTCAACTTCCCTGATTTCCCGTTCGGTGACACCCAGAAGGCGGATGATGTCCTCTCTCAGTCTGTTTTGAATGACCTGGCGCGTATTGCTGCCCTGCATAAGACGTTCATAGCCTTCCTGCTTGAGGTAGTCGGTGAGTCTTTGTTTGATTAATATTTTCATTTTATCGATATTGTATTCGAGTATCTCGCGGTCTTCGGGGGAGAGGCTGGAATCGATGACAATGTGAATTTTTCTGACACTGCAGGTTGCGTGTCCGCCGACGCCTTTGGTCACCGCAACCACCGGCCCGTCAATCTCGATGTAGTCCCTGTTGATGCGGGTAAGTCCGATTGTTCTTTCCGGCGCGGCCTCGCTGACCGAGCCCTTGCTCATTGCGCTGGAAAGCGCGGCGGCAATGACGCCTTCCACCAGGAGGGCCACGACCATTATCATCAACCCCTTTTTCGAGAACATAGCCTGCTTTACAGCGGCCCCCTCCGCGCCCTTGTCTTCGACTTTCGCTTTTTCTTGTGGTGCTTTCTGTTCCGGCATTGCAGGCTCCTTTCTTCCGTCATTGCGGCCTGTATCGCTCTCCCTCAAGAAACACTCTTTCCTCTGTCACGGTTATTTCCACGCTTCTGGCACCGGCGTCCTCGTCTCGAGGATTACTGCTCCTTTGGTACCCGAACGGTCCCTTGCCGACGATATCTATTCTCTGGTCCGGGATGCGCAGTTGCTTGTCAACCCGGTTGACAAGAAAGTCCCATACGGCCTCGGCGCGTTTAACCGACAACTCCCTCAGGTTCTTGACTCCCGGATCGATAATCTTGCCGGCCTCCTTGAACGAGGCAAAACCGGCCACCGATATCTTCAGGTGATAGCCGAGCAGTTCTTTTGCAAGTTCGTTGAGCGTCTCGACCACCTCGGGGTCTTCGACGTGCAGACGCGCGCTGCCCACGTCGAACAGCGCCTTTGCGCCCACGGTTACCTTAAGTCCCTCGCGCACCTTGCGGACATTGATGTTCCTGCCCTGGACTCCCTCGCGCGCGGTCACCTTGCCCGCCTCATCCGTCTGCACTTTCTGAAGGTACTCTTTCAACTCGTCCTTGAAAGTGTCTTTTCTCTGCGAAATGTCCTGTTGTTTCGGCGAACCGGTGCCGTAGTCGAAGAATTCGCGTATCGCGGCGGCAACGATGTCGAACTTCTCCTGTTTTATCTCCGACATACTGAAAAGCACGACGAAGAAACACAGCAGAAGCGTCATCATATCTCCGAAGGTCACCACCCATGCCGGCGCTCCTTCTTCGTGCTCTTCTACGGGCGGTTTCTTTTTCTTCGGCATTTTCGCTTTCTCATTCGCAGCAGAGACATCCACGTCTCCGTCTTTTGAAGCCCGAAGGCTTTCTCTGTAAGACGGTCAGAACGTCAGGCCGCCTCCTTCAGGGCGCGCAGTTTCGGCTCCAGGAATATAGTCAGTTTCTGCTCGACGATGCGCGGGTTGTCGCCCGACTGAATCGCCATAACACCCTGTATGACAATCTCTTTCAGTACCGACTCTTCCTTGCTGCGAAGCGTTAGTTTGTCCGCAATGGGTATGAATATGAAGTTAGCGGCAATGGCTCCGTAAAGAGTCGTTATCAGCGCGACGGCCATCGCCGGCCCCACTGCCGCCGGGTCGTCAAGGTTTTTCAGCAAAGCCACAAGGCCTACGAGAGTTCCTATCATTCCGAACGCAGGAGCGTATTTTCCCATCTGTTCGAATACCTTCCGGCCCACCCTGTGCCGTTCGCCCAGATTCTCGAGTTCCGTGTTCATTATGTCGTGAATCAGTTCGGGGTCGGCGCCGTCAACGGCCAGTTGCAGGCCCTTTACCATAAACTCGTCCTCAACCTCTTTCGACGCCTCCTCAAGGGCCAGTATCCCGTCGCGCCTTGCGACTTCCGCAAAACCCACAAGTTTTTTTATGAGTTCCTGCGGTGCCTGCGCCTTGGTGAGGAACGCCTTTTTCACGACGCCTACCGCGCCCTTCATCTTGGCAAGCGGCAGACTTATAATAGTGGCGGCCACAGCGCCGCCGATTGTGATGGCGAAAGATGCGGGGCTGATGAACTCCTGCCCCCCCTTCGCATCAACAATACCGTAGAGCAAAACCCCTATACCGAGGATGATGCCCATAATCGTCGCTATGTCCATGCCGGCTCCTCCGCCTTTTGCAGATTGACCTTTTCAGTCATATCCGTGTATGCACTCCAGGACAATGACTGGTAGAGAGCGTTTTCAGTCCTCAGGAAACAGGCGTACCGCCCGCTTGAACGCGATTGCCCTGTGGACCACATCGTCCGCGCTCTCCGCGACAATTATCTTCTCCTGGTCTATCAGCGTAATTATAGTATCGGGCGTTTCTTCTATGAACTTGATGAGTTCGCAGTTAAGCACAAACTCGTTCCCGTTGAAGCGCGTCAGTTTTATCATTGCTCACCTCACATACGGAGTATGCACTCCCCCCGGGGGGCCGGGCCGAAACCCGGCCCCCTCAGGAGGTAAGACTTTCTCTCATCATTTTTGCAAAATAAAGGGGTCTGCCCCCTTTACTTTACAAGTGTCAAATCAGGTTCACCAGTTCCTGGAGCATCTGGTCGGCCGTGGTTATCGTCCGGGCGTTGGCCTGGAACGCGCGCTGGCTGACAATGAGTTCGGTGAACTGGTATGCCAGGTCAACGTTGCTCTCTTCCAGGTAGCCGCTCTGGATAACCCCGCGTCCGAACTCGCCCGGCGAGCCGGTTATCGCCATTCCGGAATTCACGCCGACGGTATAGACGTTGCCGCCCTGGTCCAGAAGCCCGTCCGGGTTGGCGAAGCGCGCCAGCACTATCTGGCCGATAGTGCGCGTCTGGCCGTTGCTGAAAATCCCGGTGATAACGCCGTCCGCGCCGACGCCCCAGTCAATCATCGTGCCTTCCTCGAAGCCGTCCTGTTCAATCATTGCGACATCCGAGAGGTTGGAGATGACGCCGTTGGCGTCCTCGTCCTGGCTGAAGCCGGTCACACCTGTCATATCGATGTCGAAGGTGAAAGCCGGGTCCGCGCCGGTTCCGGTCAGGTCGATGCTTATCTGCGTGACCGGGTTCGACAGATACTGCCCGTCCAGGTCGAAGGAAACCAGGCCGCTGCCGACAACCCTGTCGTTGCCGAAATTGTCCTCCGATTCGGCGAACCAGCGGAACTGATTGCCGGTGGACGTTGTGCCCTGCTTTACGAAGGTCAACTCCACGGTGCGAGGCGTGCCCAGTGAATCGTAAACCAGCACGTTGCTACGCGTGCTTTCGCCGGCGGCCTCGGTGGTTGTGCTGAACTGGAAAAGATGCGCGCCGTCGCCGGTTATCTCGAGGTTCGTAAGGGCGTTCGTAACGCCGGAATTGCCCGAGATGCGAATCACCCCGGCGGCACTGGCCGAATCCAGTCCCGCGCCCACTCCACCGAGACTGACTTCAGCCGCCTCGTGAATGGCGAACATATCGCCGGTTACGGGCAGCGCGGTCAGCGCCGTGGAGAAGTTGAGCGTGTCGTTCGGATTGGTGGTAGTGCTTAGCGAGGCAATCTGGACAATCTGGCCGCCCGCGTCGCCGTTCAGCAGCCTGATAAAGTCCCCCACCTGCACGCCGGCCGTTGAGAAGTTTGTGGCCGAGTTCTGCAGAGTACTGGTGGTAACCGTGTACGTGGTGCCGGTGTCGATTGTGCCGTTGACCTCTTCCAGCGTCACCGGATTAATCCGCGGCGCGGAAATGGTCTGGTTGGCGGCGGTGGAATTGATGCCCATAACGTCTTCCACCCAGGCAATCAGGTCGGCCAGCGTGCTGCCTCCGGTCGGCGGCGGGTCGCCGACGGTAAAGGTTGCGGCCGGCAGCGTGCGTGAGCCCTTCTCGGCGTCCAGCGTAATTACGTCGCCTATGCTCAGGTTCAGGTCAGTCGTCGCCGTTTGCAAGTCGGTAAGCAACGTCGCCAGCAACGCCGGTGTCACGCCCGCGTCCGAGTAGAGAACCTCGGATTCGAGCACCGTGCCAGCGGTGGCCGTATCGCCGGAGCCGTTCAGATTGCCGTCGAAGGTCGCGTTATCGGTTTCCCGCGCGATTCTCAGGTCGCCGACGGGGACGCTGATATTCTCGGTCGGTCCTCCGGTGACGATGGTGAACGTGTTGAAGTCGGCCATCCATCCCTGGACTATGTATCCGTTCGACGGGTTGTGCAGCAGGCTTAGCGGGTTGATGCCGAACGACCCGTCCCTGCTGTAAACCTCCGCGCCGCTCTCGTCCGTGAGCACGAAGAAACTTGACGCAAGTTCGCCGCTGTCCTCGATGGCCAGGTCTCCCGTGAGTCCCGTTGCCTCGAGCGAGCCGCGGCTGAAGTCGCGGTCAACCGAGCCGACCAGCGTGCCCAGTCCAATCTGCATCGGGTCAATCCCGCCCAGGTTGCCCTGGGGCGCGGTGCCGAAGTGCACTGTCTGGCTCAGCATTGTCTCGAAATTTACACGGGCCTGCTTGAAGCCCACCGTATCGACATTGGCTATGTTGTTGCCAATGACGCTTGTGCGCTCCTGCTGCGCTCTCAGGCCGGATATGCCCGTGTTAAGCGCTCTAATCAAAGCCATATGTGTTGCTCCTTCCCGGGTGTTTCCCGCCCGTACGGACGGTCCGGCTGCTTCAGTCGTTCCGCAGCCCTGGCCTCCCCCCGACTTGTCGGGGGGTCCGGCCTTCACCCATCAAGAGGTTAAAGGAATACCGCGCTGTCGATATTCGTCACGACACGGCTGTTCATCTCGTTCGTGTCGAGCGCCGTCAGCACGGTCTCGTTTTTTACATTTAAGATAAACCCGATGTGATCCATCACAAGCAGTGCGTCGCGCGATCCCTTCGCGCGGGCCATCTCGGCGCCCCGCTCAATCCGCCGCCGGTCGGCCTCGGTCAGTTCAATGCCGCGTCCGGCGAGTCTTGTCCGGGCGTGGGCGGAGAACTTCACTCCGCGGCTTTCCTGCACCGCTCTGTCCAGCAGCGCTTCAAACCGCTCTCCGTCGCAGGCCTTCGGCCCGCGCGTTTCAATCGGCGCGGTTTGCAGCGCCCTTATGCTGAGTGGGGATATGCTTTCAGTCATTGAGAAGTCTCCCTGCTATGTCTCTTCCTCTGACGACTGTTCGGGGCTGATTTCAAACACGTTGTTCAGCGGGACGTAATAGCCGTCGATCGCCAGGTACACTCCGCTGCTATCGACGGTCACGCTATCGACAACTCCTTCAATCAGCCCGCCATTTTCCGTTCCACCGTAGACGGTTTTGCCGATGAGCGCGCCGGCCGAGGTTATCTGCTGCTGCTTCAGCAGCGCGCCTATTCCCTCGGTCAACTCTTCGCTGGAGCGCATCGACTCTATCTGCGCGATTTGCTGGGCAAACTCCGAGTTGCTCATCGGTTCGAACGGGTCCTGGTATGTCAGTTCCGCTATGAGGATTTCGAGGAACTCCCCACGTGAAATGGTTGCGCGGTCACTCTCCGATGTAAGTTGTGTCGTGCCGCTCGTGCTCGCTGCCGTGCTTACACTTGATATATCGCTCATAATGTGAACCTCACTTTCTTAAACAAACATGTCCAGAACCGAAGCGCTTGCCGTGAGACGTCTCTGCTCGGCGAAGATGTCGTACTCGTCATCCTCGTCCTCGCTTCCTGCGAACAAGCCCAGGCCTCCTGCCGGTCCCATCTCATAGCGTTCGCTCTCTTCGGACAACTGTCTGCTGTCGTTTTCGCCCTCCACGCTCACCGAGAATTCGCCCACCTCGATGCCCTGTTCCTCCAGGGCGGCTCTGAGGTGAGCAAGGTTCTGCGTGATTACGTGACGGGCGGCCGGTGTCTGCGTTTCAAACGATGCGTTAAGCACGCCGTCTTTGATGGCCATCTGGATTCGCACGCTTCCCAGCCGCGGCGGCTCCAGCAGTATCCTTACTCTGCTTTCGCCGCGCTCGACCGCGACGCGAATTGAGCGGACTATTTTTTCAATAGTCTCGGCCTGGTTCGCGCGTGCGCCGGTTTCGGTTTTGGACAACTTCGATGCAAAGTTCGTCCCTTCCGAAACGGTTCCAACGGATGCCGTGCTGCGTGCCGCACCCGAATCGCGTCCCTCGCCGGCGGTGTTGTTGGACAAGGTGCCGCCGTCGGTTTTGGCGCCGGTATCGGCCGTGGTCTTCTGCGCACCGATTACGCCGAAGGACGACGTCGCCGCGTCCTGCCCGTACGGGCGGACCGGCTGCTCGTCGGCGCCGGTTCCCGAAGAGGCAAGCACGACCGGCGCTGCATCCTTCGCGGCGGATAAAAGCCCGGCCTCGGGCGCGACTTCGACCTGAGGCTGCGCTTCCGGCGCGACAAGGTTCGAGGCGGCGCTTGCGGACGCGGTCTGAGTCTGTTCCGCCTGCGTCTGCGCGCCTGTCTCTCCACCGGTCTGCGCCGTGAGCGCGCCGTCCGTCGCGGCGTTCGCCCCGGCTTGCGACGCGGCTTGCTGTGCCTGGCGCATAATCACAGTGGTGTCCGCACCAGGACTCTCCTGCAGAGGAAGCGTCTGGAGGCCGGGAACCCCGTCCCCCTTGAATTCGACCGTCTGCGCATCAGGAGTGAGCACCGCAGCCTGTCCGGGCGGCTGCTGTGCGGCCGCATCCGTCGCAGTGTTACCGGTTGCTGAAGCGTCCGCGTTTTCCGCCGACATCCCGGTCCCGAGAGGGACTTGCGTCACATCAGCGGAAAGCAGCACGTCGCCGCCTGCCGCCGGCTGGCTGACCGGTGCCTGGTCCGCAGCGTTTTGGGCTTCCGAAGCCATCGGTTCGACTGCAGACTCCTGCGGCCCGGCGTCAACCTCGCCGGTTTGCATCGGCTGGTCGTTATACGGCGGGTCGTTAACCGCCGGCTCCGTTCCAGCCGTATCGGGCGCTTTGGGGCGTTCTCGCATCGTGACTTCCCTGCCATGCGCAGGGCTTTCAGTGGCGGGCTGCCTTTCTTCTACATTTGCGGCAGCCCTTCGGGACAAAAATCCGTTTTCGTCTCTGTGATGCGCTTCAAAGCGGGGAGTGAGCGACTCCTTCCCTGCATTCGCAGCCTCATCACCTCCGGAGCCCGGTATTAATGCGCTCAACATTCCTTCAAAGGTCGATGCGAGACCGACCGTGGCGCTGTCTCCCGGCATTTGCAGGGCGAGCGCGGCATTTGCCTCGCCGCCGTACATCGCGCCGATGCGGGCGCTCTGCTCGATATTTCCCGTTTCTGTCATAGGCTATCACCCCCTTTCGTTCAACCCCGACTTATCGGGGCGACAGTTTGTAAGGCCCGGGAAGGGCCGGTTGTATTAGTAATCTTCTTACTTAAGTTAATTGACTTTTCGGTGACTCTGCCAAATACATTGGCGGACAAGTGTCACTTTAAGAGAAGTTTCAGGTTTCAGGCTTCAAGTTTCAGGTAGCGAAAAATGGTTTACCTGAAACCTGTAACTTGAAACCTGAAACGGGTCGTTTCCGTTGTAAGACTTGCATTTGTAGGCCTCAGTTGTATCCGTAGATTAGTGTCAGTCACCGTCCGTGTATCCCATAAAAAACGGGGCAGCCCGGATCGAGTTGAATTCCAAAGGTCCGCGGCCGAAGTCTTGGGGGGAAGCGACTCCGGACCGTTTAACCTTCGACAGTCAACTCTCTCAGGACAACCCCTCTCGAATGTTTCGTTCCTGCGAAAGGATGACACTTGTCCGCCTCCCTGGCCGCCCGTACGGGCGGCTCGGGCGGGCAGGCGGAGTCACCTTTCGTGCTCCATTTGCAAAATAATCAAAAACAGTAACAGTTGACGCCGCGAAAACGGCGGCAACTTCTCCTTTACGGCGTCTCCCGCGAAGCCTGCCCGTTCCCTGCCGCGGCTCCGTCGGTGGAGGCCATCGTGAATTCATCCAGTTGCTTCAACAATTCCGACCCCCTTGTGCCCTGTCCTTCTTTGGCGGGGAAGCGGTTGAGCTCCGTGATTATCTCGCCCAGTTTCGAAGACTTCATCTGCCTGAACAGGCGGAGTATGTCCTCGTCTTCCCAGTCGCGGATTGTCGCGGCGGCCTGTTCGGCCTCGAGTTTGCCTATGACCTCGAGTTGTTTCTCGAAACCCTCGTCCCTGAGGGCCTGTTCGAACTTGTCGCGTTCCTCCTCGAAGGCCAGGATTTCGGCGTCCAGTTTTCCGGTTCTCGTGTCGATGTCGTCCATCATTTGCTTCAGCGTAGACCGAAGGGTTACGAGATAAGAAGTAAAGCGGCTGGTTTCCATCGGCTTCTCTTCGAGTTTCCTCTCCCACAATTCGCGGAGTTCAATGACATCCGCGAGGATTTTTTCCGACTCCGTCTGCGCCTCCTCCCGGGTCAGCCTTTTTGGTTTTTCCGGCGGCGCGGGCAGTTTGCCTTCCAGCACCTCAACCATATAACCGGCCTTCTCTACTGTGAGCGCGCCCGAGGCAAACACGCCGCCGACTGCCATCAATATTACGGCGCAAAGTACCGCCGCGATGTTGCGCAGCAAACCAAGTTTCTTTTTCATTGTTCAACCTCCCCCGCCGTCCGCGCATCGAACGGCGACAGTCGCCGTTAACTTCTCTTCCCGGCGATTGCGAAGCGAACGGAGCCAATCTCGTCAAAGAATTTGACTTCCTCGCGCGCCGCTTCGTAGTTGTAGTCGGCGATGCGTTTTTCACGCAGTTTTTCCAGCGATTTCTTTTTTTTCGCGGCTTCGACAAGTTCCAGCCGTTTCTCCTCGGTCTTCCCGGCCAGGGCCTCGTGCTCCCTGCCGAGCGCCGACAGCCGCATCTCCAGGTGGTTGAGATAACGACGGTGCGCGAGAACGACGTTCATATCGACTTCGCGGCGTTCGGCGGCGCGCATGCCGCTGCGGGTTTCTTCCATTGCCTTGAGTGTTTCAACTATGCTCTCGCGGCAGCGGCGCAGCACCTGGAGCGCCGAGGCGAACTCCTTCTGTTTCAGCCTCTCGGCCTGCTCTCGCAGAGTCAGGACCGGTTCGAATTGGAACTTGAATTTTTTCATCGTTCTCTTACGGTGACAGTCACTAATCTACGAATCTCGCCGGGGACTGTCCCGGAGCATCCCGGGACCGGTTCTGTTCTACACCCAGACTTTCGCACTGCAAAAGGATGACAGTCACCAATCTACAAATCTCGCTCGCCAGGCTCGCTCGATTCCGTAATTGGTGACAGTCACCTTTTGCTTACCTTTTGCTTGTAAATAGAACCGGTCCCTCGTAATTGGTGACAGTTACTTTTGCTCCCCGGCGTCCGGTTTCTTCCCGTCTTCTATTGCCGCTGCGATGCGGATGACCTCGTCCCTGCTTTCTTCCAGCGAGAATGTCGCGTTGATTTCCTGCCGCAGAAATTCGTTTATGGCCGGCATATGCCTGATTGCCGTGTCAATGAGCGGGTTGCTGCCGCGGACGTACGCGCCGATGTTGATAAGGTCTTCCGCCTCTTTATAGACGGCCATCAGCCTGATGATTTTTTTTGCGGCGGCCTGCTGTTCGGGCGGCGTGACCTCCGTCATAAGCCTGCTGACGCTGTCGAGCACGGAGATGGCCGGATAGTGCGCACGCGCCGCCAGTGGCCGCGACAGCCAGACGTGCCCGTCGACGATGCTCCGCACCGCGTCGGAGATGGGCTCGTTCATGTCGTCGGCCTCGACGAGCACGGTGTAGAAGCCGGTAATCGAGCCTCTGGAAGACTGTCCCGAGCGCTCGAGGAAGCGCGGGAGCACGGAGAAGACGGACGGCGGATAGCCCTTTGTCGTCGGCGGCTCGCCGGCCGAGAGGCCGATTTCGCGCAACGCCATCGCCATTCTCGTGACGGAATCCATCATAAAGAGAACGTCGTGGCCCTTGTCGCGGAAGTACTCGGCGATGGTAATTGCGACATAAGCGCCCTTGATTCGCACAAGCGCGGGCTCGTCGGATGTTGATACGACCACGACGCTGCGTTTCAGCCCCTCTTCGCCCAGGTCCTTCTGGATAAATTCCTTGACTTCGCGGCCGCGCTCGCCAATCAGCGCAATGACGTTGACCCTGGCCGATGTGCCCCGTGCAATCATTCCCAGAAGGATGCTTTTCCCCACGCCGGAGCCTGAGAAGATACCCATTCTCTGCCCCTTGCCGCTGGCCAGCAGACCGTCGATGGCTCTTATGCCGGTGCCGATGGGCTCTCGAATGCGGGGTCTTGTCATCGGCCGCGGCGGGATACGTTGAACCTGCCGGTACGAACAGCCAAAGAGGGATTCCTTTCCGTCGACAGGGTTGCCCCGGCCGTCGAGGATGCGTCCGAGCAGCAAATCTGAGACCCTGATGCGCTGCTGCCGCGAGATGCAGCGGACCCTGTCGTGCAGGGAGATGCCAGTCATCTCGCCCAGCGGCATCAGCAGCGTGCAGTTGTCGTGAAATCCGACCACTTCGGCGTGAACAGTGTGCGCGCCCTGCGCCGGCAGGATTGCGCACAGGCTCCCGACGGGGACGGCCAGGCCTCGGCACTTGATAATGAGACCGACTATCTCGGTTACCTCGCCTTCGACTCGCCGGGGTATTATGTCTTCAAGCAGCGCTTCCTCTTCCGCGAAAATATCCGCGGCATCGGCGGGCAGTGTTTTTTCGGCGTTTTGCATCATTCTTGTATGAGTTGTTTCTCTATTTCTTCGAATTGCGTCTGAACGGTTGCGTCAACCTGTCCGGCTTCGGTGCGAACGATGCAGCATCCGCGTCCGATGCTCTCATCGGGCGTGATGTGGATGCTCTCGAATCTGGGGGAACTGCTCTTCAGGTGCGGCACGTATTCCTGGACCACTTCGGCCTCGGACGGGTTGATGCATATCTGCAATTTTCGTTCCTGTGCGATGAGGTCCACGGCGGCCTCGATGTTGCGTAGAACGGCTTCGTCGTCGACTTCCACGCGGGCCCTGACGATTTTTTCCGCGACCTTGATTGCGAAGCGCAGGATGCTTTTCCTGGCATCCGCGAAGAGGCTTTCGCGTTTCACTTCGGTCTGTGCGAGAATCTGCTGGAGATTCTCGCGCAGGTTTTCCGTCTTTTCCATAACGTGTTTTACCTCTTCCTCCCTGCCCTGCTTCGTGCCGACGGGGATGCCTTCCTTTATTCCCTCCTGCTTTCCTTCTTCAAAGCCGCGTTTCCTGGCTTCATCTTCCAGGGTCTTTGCGCGTGCCCTGACGTCGGCGAGGGCCTGCTTTGCCTGTTCGAAAATCTGCGCGGCCTGCCGCCGGATTTCTTCGGCCTCGCGCCTGGTATCTGCGAGGATTTGCTCGCACTCCTCCCCTATGTCGCGCAGACTGAAGGTCCCCTGAGAAATCCCGTAGGCGTCCCGTTCGTTCTTGATGATTTTAGGAGACAATCTGGTCCTCCCCGCCGCGTCCCTGTATGATTGCCTCGCCCGACTCTTCGAGGCGACGGATGGTGTCGACGACCGTTCGCTGAGCGGCCTCCACGTCGGAGATTCGGACCGGCCCCATAAACTCCATCTCCTCGTTGATGAGCGTTGCGGCGCGCTCGGACATATTGTCGAATATCTTCTTCTTGAGTTCGTCGGACGCGGTCTTGAGAGCGAGCGCGAGGGTGTTGTTGTCCACCTCCTTGAGCATTGCCTGGATGCCCTTGTCGTTGACGAGGATGATGTCCTCGAAGACGAACATCAGCCTGCGTATCTGGTCAACGAGGTTGGGGTCTTCTTCTTCAAGGTTTCCGAGGATGTTCTTTTCAGTGGCCCGGTCGGCGAAGTTGAGAACCTCCGCGAGACGCTCGATGCCGCCGACCTCCTGGAATTCCTGCCCGACTATGGAGGAGAGGCGGATTTCGAGGCTTTTTTCCACGTTTGCGATGACCTCCGGCGAGGTGTGTTCCATATTCGCCACGCGTTTCACGACGTCGATTTGTTTCTTTGCCGGCAGCCCGCCCAGGATTTCACTCGCCTTCTTCGACGGCAGATAGGAGATGATGAGCGCGATGGTCTGCGGATGTTCTTCCTGGATAAATGTGAGGATGTTTTCGCTTTCCGCCTTGCGCAGGAAGGAGAACGGCGCCTGCTGTATCGAATCCTTGAGCACGCTGAATATCTCTTCGGACTCCGCCTTTCCGACGGATTGTTCCAGGAGTTCGCGCGCGTAAGTCATTCCGCCCTGCGCCACATAGCGGGATGCGACGTTCAGGTGGTAGAATTCCTCCATAATGCTGTCGCGCTCTTCCTTCGTGACGTCCTTGAGCCTGGCTATCTCAAGGCTGACGCGCTCAATTTCCTCGCGGCTCAGTTTGGCCATAACCTTCGCCGCGATCTCCTTTTCGAGGTTGAGCAGAAGGATAGCGGTCTTGCGAAGGCCGGTGACTTTGGTCTTGGCTTCAGCCATCGCTCACTCCTCCTTGTATATCCAGGTCTTCAGGAGACCGGCCGCGCTTTCCGGATTTTCTTTCACCATTTCCTCCACGCGGTCCTTGACCTGAACCGCCTTCATCTCGCTTTCGTCCATCTTTTCAAGTTCGGCGAGGAAGTCCTTTTTCTCCTTCGCAACTTCCTTCTCAATCTTCTCTTCTATCTCTTCAATAGGTATCTGCTGCGGCTTCGGAATATTCTTCTTTACAAAGGAGGCCACGAGGAACAGCGCGGCCAGCGCAAACCCCGCCAGGAGCACCTTTCCGACAAGCGGACGGCCGAAGTCCCATATCTGCTGGACCACCGACTCTCCCGGGACTTCCGGGGGCGAGATGGCGTGACTGGCGGCCACGATTATTTTCGTCAGGTCCGTGATGCCGGTCGGGCCTTTGATTTGCTGCTTTATGCTGTCAATGCTTTCCTGAACAATCTTGTCCCTCTCCGCCGGGTCTTCCGGTACGGGCCTTTTGTCGTCAAGCGGCCTGACCAGAATGTTGTATGGAACGCTTACGGTAACGGTGATGTCGGTGTAATCGCCCGGCTTTGAGATGATTAGTTTCTCCGCTTCCGAAATCTTGTCGGTCAGGGGGCGTTCGTATTTTATCTCCGTCTTGGCGCTGGCCGGCTGGCCGCCCCTGCCGGATGAGACATCGCCGGAGACGCCCACGCCTCCGTCTTCGGTGTTAGCGCTGACGCCGGGCGCGCCTCCGATTTCCGGTTGCCCGCTGGTGCTGCTCTCGGTCTTTTTTTCCTTCGGGAGGTCGTCGGCACCGGGCGCGGTGAAGATTCGTTCCTGGACCGACTTCCAGTCTATTTTCACGTACGTGGCGACCCCGAAGCCGGGATAGTGCTTGAACAGTTGACGGACCCTGTCGTCGAAAAAGGAAGTGACATTGCGCACGACCCTGAGTCGAAAGTCGGCGTCGGGCTGTTCGTCGTCGTTTGAAGGCACGTGATAGTAATTTCCGCCGAAATCGGCGATGCTTACATCCTGCGGGTTCAGTCCCTTTATCTGCCCGGCCACGGTCCTGGCTATGGATGTCACGGTTTCCCTGCCGAGTTCATTTATCCCGGAGCGAAGTTCGACGGTTACCGAGGCGGTGGGTTTTCGCAAATCATGATTGAGAAATGCGGTCGAATCGCCGGGATTGATGCCGACATACGCGCGCTTTACATCCTTGAAGTAACCTATGATTGCGCTGAGCCGCTTCTCGATGGCGTAGTTCAACTTGATTCCGCGCTGCGCGTCGGTCTCCATGAAATTCTGCTCGAAAAGCGCCTCGAACCAGTCCGGCTCGCCGACGACTTCCGGGTCCTGATGGAAAATCGCGGCAAGGCGTGCCCGGTTCTCGGAGCGAACCATTATGCATTCGTCTTCAATCTTGAATTCAGCCGTTCCCAGTTTGCTTATGACGTACTGCTGTCGTTCGGGCTCGAGCGGGACGTAAAACAGTTTCTCCCAGTCTCCTCCCGGGCCGGAGAGACTGACGAAGATAAGGATGATGACACTCAGCACGACCACCCCCGCCAGCAGGGCGATGCTCATTCGCTGCGAGGGACTCAGTTTGCCGAGAACATCCTTGACCCGCGTGCCGAACATCTCGAAGATTTCCTTGAACTTCATAACACCCCTCTCTCAAGCGACAATCGTTTCGGTTCAGTGACTTCGGTGACTGTCTTTGGTGACTGTCACCAATTACGGAAACTCGTGAACACAGTGAACGAGTTTCGTAGATTGGTGACTGTCACGAACATATCTACAAAGAAGAAAACGCGTCAGACCTGCATCCGCTCGACTTCCTTATACGCCTCGACCAGTTTGTTTCGAATCTGCATAAGCGCCTTGAAGGCTATGTCGGCCTTCTCGACGGCGGTAAGAACTTCCGCAACGTTCTCGGTCTTGCCCGTAGCCAGGGCTTCGACCGCGCGGTCTTTTTGCAGCAGGAGATTGTTGACCTCGTTTATCTTGTCGCTCAGGACGTCCTTGAACGACTTTTCCGGCACCGCTCCCTGCTTCGTCGGCAGAGGCATGCCGCCGGGCGCGCCTTCCGGCCTCATCGACCGGAGCACATCGGAAATCTTAAAGTCGAAACTGTCAGCCATGCTTTCCTCCCGTTAATGCGGCCCGAAGGCGGATTACATAATAATCCTGAAACTCGTGGTCAAGATACTCTTGGCCGCGTCCATGGCCGTTACGTTGGCCTCGTAGGCCCGTGTGGCTTCAAGCATATCCATCATTTCCACTATCGGGTTGACGTTCGACACCTTCAGCATACCCGTCTCTTTGTCCGCCAGCGGGTGGCCCGGCTCGTAGCGGATTGGAAACTGGGTCTGGTCCTCGTATGTCTCCTTGACCGAAACACCGTTTTGCGGCCCCAACGCCGAACCGAGCGTGAATATAACGCCGCGCCGCCTGTACGGCAGGCCGGTTGCGAGGTCGCGGCTGTTCACGTTAGCCAGGTTGTTGGCGATGACGTTGAGCCGAATCCTTTCGGCCGACAGGGCCGACGCGCTTGTGTCTAGTGCTGAAAGCATTATTTTCTCCCGTAGACTCCGGTGACTGTCACCGGATAAATATTACAGGTCATCTCGTAATTCTCTCGGAGATAGCGGTTTCCAGCATCTGGAACTCTTTCGAAAGTATCTGCACCATTCCGTTGTGCAGCAGAGTATTCTTCGCCAGTTCCGCCATTTCGCGGTCGATGCTCACGTTGTTGTTGTCGTGGCGGAGAATGTCGAGCGGCGACGGGGGCGCCGTAACGACATTTGCCGTGACGCCGCCGAGTTCGTTCGCCGCCACATTGTCCGTCGCAAGGAAGTCAAATATTCTGGGATTCGTCGCCCTGCGGTGCTCGATGGATTTCACGAGTGCGTTCTGGAACTCGCTGACGGGCAGGTCGCGCCTTCGATAGTTGGGCGTGTCAATGTTTGCAATATTGTTTGCGATTACCTGATGGCGCGCTTCCGTGAAACTGATGATTTTTTCCAGAACAGGTATCGTGCCCTGATCGAACATCGCCTTGAAATACATCATACCGCTCCTGATTGCATAGTTTCTCCCGGTACTGTCTCTGGCAAACCGCGTGCCAGAACCCCGAACAAAGCATCTCCCCTGTGCCTCTTTTAACGACTTGTCAATGCAAAGGTTACGCCGGCGCTTCCGTGGCCGAATCCGCCGCAGATTTACGCGGAGTCGGACTGCTGGCAATTTCTTCCTCAGGCAGGCAGTTTCTGCCGCCCGCTCAGGTCCCATTTCTTCATCTTTTCACGCAGAGTCCTCACGCCGACGCCGAGCACCTCGGCGCTGCGCTTCTGGTGCCAGCCGTAACGTTCCAGCACCCTGATGGTGAGTCTTCTTTCCATTTCCTCCACGGTCATAATCTCCATCTCGTCACCCGCCGATATGGCGCGGCCGCTGTCGAGCGACGGCGAGATGTCCTTCGCGGTGATGATATCGCCGGCCGCCAGCACCGTCGCGCGCTCGATGATGTTCTCGAGTTCGCGGATGTTCCCCGGCCAGCGGTAGCGGCGCAGCAGGTCAACGGCGTCGTCGTCAATGGAGCGAATTCTCTTTCCGATCGCCTTGTTGAACCTCGCCATAAAATGCTCGATGAGAGCGGACAGGTCCTCCATATGCTCGCGCAGGGGCGGCATGCGAAGCGGCAGGACGTTGAGGCGGAAATAGAGGTCCTCGCGGAATCTTCCATCCCGCACGGCCGCCGGCAAATCGCGGTTGGTCGTGGCAATCACGCGGACATCGACCCTGCGCGAGGCGCTGCTGCCGACGCGCTCGAAGGATTTCTCCTGGAGCACGCGCAGGAGTTTCGCCTGCAAATTTATGTCGATTTCGCTCACCTCGTCCAGCAGCAGCGTCCCGCCGTCGGCCAGTTCGAAGCGGCCCTTGCGCATCCGGTCGGCGCCGGTAAACGCGCCCTTTTCGTGGCCGAAGAGTTCGCTTTCAAGAAGGCCCGCCGACAGCGCCGCACAGTTGACCGCGAGCATCGGCTTGTCGCGCCGCGAACTTGCCATATGTATCTCGCGCGCGATTATTTCCTTGCCGGTGCCGGACTCGCCGTAGATGAGAATGGTGGATGAGATGGGCGCGATTTTTCCGATTTTCCCGACGACATCCTTCATCGCTTCGCTCACGCCGACAATCATCGGCCGGTCGTCCTGTTCGTTGAGTTTCGCGCGAAGGCATTCGTTTTCGCTAAGGAGTGATTTTCTTTCGACCGCGTTTTTGACGATGAGTTCTATCTCGTCGGGCTCGAAGGGTTTTTTGATGTAGTCGAAGGCTCCGCGCTTCATCGCGGTGACCGCGCTCTCGACCGTGCCGAACGCGGTGATGAGGATGACCGGCAGTTCCGGCGCAATCTGCCTGCAACGGCCAAGGACGTCTAGCCCGCTCAGGCCCGGCATCTTGAGGTCGGTGATGACGGCGTCGACGTTTCTCTGCCGGACGGCTTCAAGCGCTTTCTCGCCGGAGGCAAAGGGCAAAACCTCGTATCCGGCGCGGCGGAGCGTCTCCGCCAGCGAATCGCGCATAAGGTCCTTGTCGTCAACGACGATAACGGTGGGCCCGTCCGGCATGCGTTTCCCCTCTCGAAACGTGAAACTTAAAAGTCGGTCAACTCGAGTCAGTTACGGAATCGCGGGCGCCGCGCGGCCACGATGCGCAGAACCCGTCCCGGCCTGTACGGGTCGGGATTTTTGACTGCCGCTTGCGTGCGGGAGAAGGACGGTAAACTTCGCGCCGCCGTCCCGCATGTTTTCCGCAATGACCCGGCCGCCGTGCGCTTCCACAATACGATGGACTATTGCCAGCCCGAGGCCCGTGCCTCCCCCGCGTTCGGTGAATAACGGGTTGAAGACTTTCTCAATGATGTCATCGCTTATGCCGGGGCCGCTGTCCTCGAAGGCAATTTCGGCGCCGCCGTCCGGGCACGCGGTCAGGCGCACCTCGACGCGCCCTCCGCCGTTAATCGCCTGTATCGCGTTCTCAATAATGTTTGAAAAGGCGCGACCCAGGAGCGCGCAGTCGGCCCGGACGCTGATTTCGTTTTTCGGCGCGACGAGCACCACGGCGGTGCGGCTGCTTTTGATGTCGCGCTCCAGCGAAGAAATCGCCTGCCGAACCACTTCCGCCAGGTCGCACTGAACGCAGCGGGGAACTATGTTGCGCGTAAAAACGAGCATCCCCTCCACGACACTGTTGAGATTATTCACGCCCGATATTATTTTCTCGACCAGTCCGCCGTTTCGCTCGTCGGCGAGTTCGCGTTTCAGCAGGCCTGCGCAAAGCCCGATTCCGCCCAGCGGATTGCGTATTTCGTGTGCGACGGCGGCGGCCATCTCGCCCAGAGCGGCGAGGCGTTTCTTGCGTTCGAGTTCTTCGTTTTTTTCCGCGAGTTCTTTCTGCAATTCCTCGACCCGCTTTTGCAGGCTCTTGTGCGACTCTTCAAGGCGGCCGGTGGTCTCGTTGAAGAGTTTGAATATCCCCGCCAGTTCTTCCGTTGAAACGATTTGTTCCTGTAGAGTCTTCATTTCTGCCTGTCGAAAAAGCGAGGGGGTTTCGGCTGCGACGACCTGCCGTAGTTCCTGACGATTTTTCGCCCGGTGAACATCTTCCGCATTTTTTCACATATCTCGCCGTGTTTCAGACGTCCTTCGGTCTGGCAGTGCTGCTCTGCTTCGATGAGCCGCCCGACTTCTTCGGCGAGTCGCGCGGCGAGAGCCTCGACCTCGCGCGCGGCGTCCGGCGGCAGTTCGACGCCGTCGCCCTTCCAGCGTTCGCACCTCTGGAGCATCTGGAGGTGCAGGCGTTCTACTTCCCGTGCGAGGTCGTGCCTGCGGTGCGTGATTTCGGAAAATGCGGACGTGTCGTCTGACGGGAGCGCGGATATCTGGCTGCCGGAGAGAGCGGACATCTCCCTGTAGAGTTCGAGTTGCCGCTCCATCTCGTCCAGAAGTGTCCGGCAGGAGGATTCATCCACGTATTCAGGCTCGTTGTTCTTTTGCGTCATCAACGATTTCCCGTACGGATAACCGAAAAAAATCGTTTAACTGCTGCGGTTTCTGAACCATTTCAGAAGGAGTTCGACGTAGGCGCGGTCGAAGCCTTCCGGGTTGTTGCTCATTTCATCGGAGTTGTCTTCCAGTTTCGCAATCGCCGAGGCGGCCTTGTCGAACTGCCTGTCGGCCTCGACGGTGTTGCCGAGCATCTTGTAAACGTTTCCCATCTGCACAAGCGCCCAGGCGCCCTGCTCGGTGCCGTGCAGCGCGTCGGTGACGGAGGTGTATTCCTGGATGGCGCGCGCATACATTTCCTTCCGGTGCGCCTCGTCTTCACTCAGGCGCGCATCAAAGAAAAAGGTGTCCGCGTACAGCAGCCTGCTGTTGCGGTAGTAAAGCGGGCTGATGTCCAGGGCGGACGAGTCGAAGGATATCACCTGTTCGAAAAACTGCCTCGCCTCGCGAAAAAGCAGCAGCGCGCGGCTCTTTTCCTGCTTGCTTATCGCCTCGATGGCGGCCTGGTGCAGGCAGTCGGCGAGATAGAAGGTCGACTTGTAAATCGTTTCAGGCTCGGCGAGGTCGCGATAGCGAATTACCGCATCGCGCAGAAGGTCGGATGCCTGAATGAACGCCTGCATCCTGTCCGAACTCGCGGCGAGCGCGCGGTTGTAATACAGGCGGCCCAGGACGAACGTTCCCTCCCACCAGACCTTCGAGTAAATGCCAATCCCGAAGGTGTTGTCATCTCTCAGGAGGTCCTTCAGCACCGCTTCCGCCTCGTCCATCCGGCCGAGGTCCGCCAGGGTGAGCGCTTCTTCCAGCGCCGCCTTTCCGAGGAAGTCGGCACGGCCCTTCGCCTCGGGACCGCCCTGCTCGCCGCGGACGTACCGGAAAATTCGCAGGGCATTCTCGAAGCGCCCGCTCTTTCGATAAATCTCGCCGAGGGACATTCGCGCGCTGACGGTCAGGACGGTCGGGAAGATGTAACGGGGCGATGTTATTTTCAACAGCACGCGCTCGGCCGTGGCCGGCGCCCCGCGCTCGATATGCAGCAGGGCGGACTTCCACAGCGGATGCTGGAGCGGGTTTGCGCTGATTGCGGAAGAATAAGGGTCTTCGTCGAACGCCTTTTCGTTGTATTCGGCGGCCAGGCGCAGGTAGTCGTTGCGGGACTGTTCCGCCTCGACGACAAAGTTCCGCTTCTGCGCAAGCCGGTCGTTGCCTATCGTGCCGAGAAGCATCACGGACAGGCGGCTGATTTCTTCTTTCTCCTCGCGGATTTCCAGGTCGAGTCTCCGGGCGCAGCGCTCGAACAGAATGGCCGCGCGCCGGTACTCCGAACATTTGTCCTCGAGGTAGGGAGCGATTCGGCACAGCAGCCGTGCCGCCCCGTCTTCGTTTCCTTCGGCGACAAGGTGCGCTATGACGCGTTCGAGTCTGGTCGCCTGCTCCTCGTCCCCCATATACTCCGGCTGTTTCCCGATGACCTGCAATCGCAGGAGTTCGTCTTTGCCCGCGCCCGGAGATTCTTCCAGATATGTCTGCATCTGTTTCACGGACGGCAGGACATCCAGCGCGGACAGGTAGGCTTCGCCCGCCTGGTCGTACTTTCCGAGCGCGAGCAGGATATCCGCTATCCTGACGCGCGAGGCGTAACGGAGGTCGGGATACAGGGGCTGGTACCGGTTGTAATCGAAGTTGGCAATCGCGGCTTCCGCGTCGGCGGGTATTTGTGATTTGTCGAAGATGCCCGTTCGTATCTGGCCCAGCAGGAAATTCGCGACGGCGATGGCCCGAGGCTGTATCGAGTACAACCCCACATCCTCCAGCGGGCCTGCGGCTTTGGAATATTCGCCCAACTCAAAGTATGCACGGCCCAGTTCCATATACACGCGCGCGTGGTCCTTGCTCTTCGGTTCGCCGTGAATGGCGCGTTCGAGCAGTTCCACCGCTTTTTCGTATTCGCCGGCCAGGTTGCACATCTCGCCGCGGAGGGCGTATCCTTCCTTCTCCTCGTCCTGTCCCTTGAAGTGCTCGAAGAAAAGGTCGAGATGGGCGTTAATCCGCTTGAGTGCGTTTGGATAGATGCGGTGTATGGCGCGGGCGATATCAAGCCGGTCGGCGGGCCTGATAAGGTCGGAGTATTCTTTTTCGACGGTATCGCAGACGTCCGCCGCCTCGTGATATTCCTTCCGGTCGGTATAATTGCGGACGTTCTGCAGTAGTATTTTGTAGCGCCCCTGGCGCAGTTCCAGTTCGGACGGTCCGCCGGATATGTCGCGCTGTGCCCTGAGAAATGAAACAACGAGGATGGCGGCCACGACGAACGCCGCGAACGGCCAGAAGACCTTCACTTTTCCGGAAATTATCGATTTCATCGTTCCTGCCCGCCGTTTCCAGCAAACCCGAATGGGCCGGGCGCGGCATTACGCTCAACCAGATGCAGACGGCCGGGACGAGCCGCGCTGACGCTTCAACTTTTTCAGAAGTGTCTTGACCTCCGCCAGAGTGTGATGTCTTTTCAACCGTTCGATAAGTTCGATGTCTTCGAAAACATCCTCAGGATAAAGCCTGTGTCCCGACTCGGTTCTTTCCGCCGGAACTATCAGCCCCATCATCGTGTAGTTATGAACGGTTTGGCGGGAGAGGCCGGTGTATCTCATAACCTCTCCGATTTTGAAGAGTTTTCGAGGGGACATTAAGCTTGCTCCGAAGGCGTGCTTCCCCTCTCAAATCTTCAAGATGCTTCCCCGGCACTTTACATTTTATATTTTATAACAAAAACGAGACGTGTCAAGCGACTTTTTCAAAAAAAATTATTTTTATCACCGCCGAGACGCAGAGGACGCGGAGAAAACCTGAAACCACAGATACACACAGATAAACGCAGATAAATAACTCCTACACTTCTACACCCCTACACTTCTATACTTATTCTTTCTTGTCCGCCTTTTTGCTTGAAAACCCCTCTGCCCCGCGTTACTCTGTCCTGGTAAAGATGACTGTCACCTTTGCCAGGATGCTCACTCGTAAGGGAGAAGAGATGTCACAGGAAGACCGGGAACAAGAGCACCCCCGTGAAGAGAAAGGATGGAGTCCACCACCTCCGCCGTCGTTTGGCGCAGCAGGTGGATACGGAGCACCGCCACCGGGCAGCCTCCGCCGCCGCCCGGCGGGCAGGGATACCAGCAGCCCCCGCCGCCCGGAGGCCCGCAGCAATACTACTATCCGCCGCCCGGCTGGTACTGGTATAACGGCAAGTGGTACAACACGCCGATGGCCGAGGACGGCACGTGGCTGGTCAGGGAAGACAGGACAATGGCCATGCTCGCACACCTGCTGGCAATCTTCACCTGGTTC
>JBDRIB010000125.1:0-4290 GCA_043816375.1 Planctomycetota bacterium
ACATCCTCCCCGACATACGGAAAATCCTGGAAGAACGCGAAGACGACGCGGACGTGATAGAACTCCTCAGCCTCGTTGCAAAAGCGAACAACATCAGGCAAAGCGATGAAAGTACCGAAGGAATTGACGATTAACCTGCCATATTGTGCGCGCGAAACTGTCGTACCGGCAATTGGCTCTCCGCGGAGGAGACTATGAGACCGATTACTGTTTTCCTTATGCTCGTCCTTGTCGTTGCGGGCTGTTCTGATGGCAGAGAACCCGTCAATCACAGGATACCGCCCAGCGCGGAACTGAATCCGGAGGCCAAGGCAAAACTTGAAGTACTTAAAAGCAAAGAAGACCTGCTCGGAATAGTAAGACTTTGGGAAGCCGAAGGAACGGATGAGGACTGGAAGATAAACCAGGAGATGTCGCAGGCGCTTGTATCGTTCCCCCGAGAGAAGTTCATACCGGCGCTTGTCGAGGGCATGAAGAGCAAGAAAGCGTCGGTATCACGTTACTGTCTCGACACACTCTTGCGTTTTAAGAACAAACGCGCTCTGGATTACTTCGTGAAGATGCTCGTGCCTCCGGCACTCTCCGAGAAGCAGAAGAGCGAGGCATTGGAAATCGCAAAAAACCCGGGCAATTACGAGGACGCCAAAGAAAGACTAATTGAGATGGGCTCGGGCGTCGTAGAGGTTCTCAAACCACTGCTTGAGGATGAAGACGTTGAAGTCGCCTCGGCTGCCGCAAAGGTTATTGAGCATGTAAAGCCTCACCCTGTAAAAAGCATTACCGTGTGGTACGCCTTCCACAATTTTGGATCAAAGGCTCTGCCTGCGTTTCGTGTCCTCGCCGGGGACAGAAACGGTGCCGACGAGGCCACAGCTGTGGCTATTGAGGTTCTTGGCAAATGTGGAACTGCAGAAGATGCAGAGATAATTCGCTCCCACCTCAAGGGCGAATTTGTGGAAAAGGCTATTGTGGCCTTGGGAAACCTGAAGGACGGCACGAGCGTGCCGGATCTAATCAGTCTTCTCAAGAACAGGGAATACAGTGATATGGCTGCCCGATCACTCGGCAGGATCGGAGACAAACGTGCCGTGAAGCCACTTGAGGAAGGATTGAAGCGCCAATCCAAACTGGATGCCAAGATGTACTATGTAATGGCTCTGGCACGACTCGGTGTGAAGGAGCATCTCAACAAAATCCTTAAGGAATCGTTTGATATCGACGTTGTGTGGTACCGTATTTATAGTGACGGGACCGTTGATGAGGTCGAAATCGTTCTGAAGTATCTGCCCAAATTGCGCCCTGCATCTCTTGTGTCTTTTATGTGTATGTGGCTGGGGAATACCAAATCACACAGCGACCAAAGGGTAGTCAAAGCTATTCGTAGTGCGCGAAAAGCAGCCGCCTCTGAGGAAAAACTCTTTGAGATGGATGTCGAAAGATTTGGCGCGGCCTTAATTAAACTGGGTGACAAGGAAGAGGAGAGACTGGTTATCGCCCGCACGAAGGATAGAAATTGGAATACGCGATTGACGGCGATCGAAACCCTTGTTTCCGTCAGAAGCGAGAGATTCCTTCCTGTATTAGTTGAGGCTTTGGACGACACCAATGATCTTTGTCGCGGGGAAGCCATCAGGGGTGTTGGGCTTCTGGCAGACATCCCCGTACTTATCTGGGGTTTTGACAAAGACAGGAA
This sequence comes from Planctomycetota bacterium, assembly GCA_043816375.1. Lineage (GTDB taxonomy): Bacteria > Planctomycetota > B129-G9 > B129-G9 > B129-G9 > JBDRIB01. The sequence continues at coordinate 1,694 of JBDRIB010000125.1, forward strand.
GGTGCGGGAACTCAAGAACTGGTATGGGGAATACCGCGAGAAGAAGGCCGAGACGGGCAATCGCGAAAGCGAGGGTGAAGAAGATAATGAACAGAATGATAACGAAAGCGAAAGGGGCTGAACTTTTCCCGACGTATCGCGCAACCGGGAGGCCTTGAAGCCTTCCCTACAACATAAGTTTGACAAGGAGCAGACTATAAAAACCAGGAAATTTCAGATTGCGTCGGTTGCCGTGCTGGTATTCGTTTTGTGCGCCGCGACGACTTTACTGCTGAGTTGTGGAAGAAAGGCATCTGAGCGCGGCGTTCCGCAGACACGTGATAATCTGGGAGGCCTGAAAACATACGACGCAAGATACAGTGAACAACCGCCCCTTCCCGGCTGGAAGCCCCCGAACGACGCGGCGTTCGACGCGATGTTCTTCAAACACTACGGCGTCAACCCGTTCATCTACACCGACGACGACAAACTGTCCACATTCGCAATCGACGTGGATACAGGCTCGTACACGGTGTGCCGCAGCTACCTGAACCGCGGCCACGTCCCGCCGGACGAAGCGGCGCGCGTGGAGGAATTCGTAAACTACTTCGACTACCGCTACGCCCCGCCGAAGGACGATGCCTTCGCAATATACCTCGAAGGCGCGCCGTCGAAGTTCGGCAGCAACTACCACCTGCTCCGAATCGGAATCAAGGGACGAGAAATCGCCGTCGAGGAACGCAAAAACGCAAACCTGGTCTTCGTCATCGACACGTCCGGCTCGATGGATATGGAAAATCGCCTCGAACTGGTGAAGAAAGCGCTGCGCCTGCTCGTCGACCAGTTGGACAGATACGACAGAATCGGAATCGTCGAATACGGGACGCGCGCGAGAAAAGTCCTCGACCCGACGTCGCTCGAACACAAGGACAGAATCATCAGCGCCATCGAATCGCTCCGCCCGGACGGCTCGACCAACGCGGAGGAAGGAATCGTCGAAGGCTACAAGATGGCCGACGGCATTTTCGAAAAAGGCGCCGTCAACCGCGTTATCCTCTGCTCAGACGGCGTGGCAAACGTCGGCCGCACCGGACCCGATAGCATATTCAACAGAATCGAAGAGATGGCAAAGAAAGGAATCTGCCTTTCGGCCGTCGGCTTCGGAATGGGCAACTACAACGACGTGCTGCTGGAACAACTGGGCGACAAGGGCAACGGGCATTACGCCTACGTGGACACGCTCGAAGAAGCGAAGCGCGTTTTCGTTGACAACCTCACCGGCACGCTTCAGGTTATCGCAAGGGACGTGAAGTTGCAGGTCGATTTCAATCCGGAAGTCGTCGAGCGGTACAGGCTGATTGGATACGAGAACCGGAGGATTGCCGACGAGGATTTCCGCGAAGATAAAGTCGGCGGCGGCGCAGTCGGCGCCGGGCAGTCCGCGACCGCGCTCTACGAAATAAGGTTCAGCAAGAACGCAAATTCCGGCCGCGTCGCGACGCTTCACATCCGTCACAAGGACCCCGAGACGGACGAGGTAACCGAGGTCAAACGCGAAATCGGCACGCAGGACTTCGCGAAATCATTCGAGGCGGCATCGACCGAGTTCCGCCTCGCCGCGGGCATTGCGGAGTTCGCCGAAATCCTGCGCAAGAGTTTCTGGGCCGACAAGGGCAAATACGCCGACGTGTTCCCGGTCATCCGGCAGGCCCTCAAGGAACGCCAGGAAGACCGCGACATCATCGAACTGCTCAACCTCATCGCAAAGGCCGGCGACATCAGCCCGGACGAAGTCGTCGTCAAGAAAGACTACATCCCCAAATGGGGAATCGAATGATTTCTGTTAAACCGCAGAGACGCGGAGAGAGTTTATCCCGAGCCTTGTCGAGGGACAGAGAAGACACTAACAGGGATATACAGGATAGACAGGATTATACTTTTTAACTACGGCACCACGGTTCCACGGAACTTCTACACTTCTACACCCCTACACTCCTATACTTCTACACTCCGCCTTCGGCGGGGATTACTCTCCTGCTTTTTGAGGCGGTTTGGTTGGGACAATTACTTCGGGGAGTTTTTCTGCGGCTTCGTCGAGGAGTTATAGCCTCTCTCTGTCGAAGAGAGCCTTCTAGCGATACGGCAAGAACAACTAATCAAACACATAGGTCTCGGTACAAATGCCATTTTCATCAAATGTCAAATCGAGCATTACACTATATTCGCCAATGGGATGATAGATCATCCCCCAGCAGATCGTAACCCTATAAGAATAAACGTATGGTGCCCTATGTTCCCCATCGATCAGGGTTATAGCGGTATCCTTCATTTCCCTGTTCGGTGGTCCCAACAAATCCGTTACTTGTTGTTTTGTTTTGCCGATGAGGATACCCGATCTGCGAAGGTCTCCCAACATTCTGCCGCGAGTTACGCTATCACCCTGCTTCCATCCTTCAGATGAAAACTTAATGGGTCTGTAAGCAAGATAATGATAGCCAATATACCCGCCTCCTGCCAGAATCCCCAATACCAAGATTGCTAGTACAACAAGGATGGTTTTTCGCAGAGCCCTCATAACCTTCCTCGCAGAAACGGGTTATTGGATTAGATGTTTTCAG
>JBDRIB010000126.1:0-3576 GCA_043816375.1 Planctomycetota bacterium
CCCCGATGTAATCGACATCAGGGGCCGGCCGCATCGCTGCGTTGACGTGCTCAAGGACGATTTCTACGCAATCACCCGCATCTACGAAGGCCCTGCAGGCAGGTTCATCGTAAAGGCGAGCCAGTTGTACCCCTGCCGCAACTTCGTGCGCGAGTGGATAGCGCGCTTCCTGGCCAAACGCGAACTGAACATACACGACTGCCTGAAACACATCAGCGGCGTACCCCGAATCGTCGGCAAAATCGGGCGCTTCGGCTTCATCCGCGAATTCGTCCCCGGCGAAACCCTCAACCGCGCCGAACACATCCCGGACGACTACTTCGACGGCCTTGCGAAAATACTCGATGAAGTGCATAGCGCAGGCGTCGCCCACATTGACATCGAAAAGCCGGAAAACGTGCTCGTCGGCGAAGACGGCAGCCCGCACATCATCGACTTCCAGATTTCCTGGTGTCCCGATTTATGGGTCGCGCCGTTCAGGTGGCTCACGCGCCCGCTCTTCCGAATCGCGCAGCGCGAAGACTGGTACCACTTCTACAAGCACAAACGCAAACTCCGCAGCGACCTCGTCACCGAAGAAGAATACATCCGAGGCAGGCGCACAAGCCCCGCGATAAGAATACACCGCTTCCTCACCCGCCCCTACTTCTTCATCCGCCGCCGCATCCAGAAACGCCTCCGGATGGGCCGCGGCGAAGACAGACCGGAAGCAAGGTCAAAGGTCAAAGGTCACAGGTCAAAGTAAGGCAGAAGGCAGAAGAAGGCAACGGGCAATCCCGACCCTTCGGGATGACCTTGATTTAACAGGGATACACCCATACGGGCCCATACAGGCCCGTCCGTAGGGACGGGCAGGCAAGATTAACAGGATTGTACTTCTCAACTACGGCCCATACGGGCCGTCCGTATGGACGGCACTACGGCTCCACGGAACTCTTACACTTCTATATTTCTATACTTTTTTACATCCCTGTTGAGTTTTTGATTATCGCAGTTTTTTGTTTTTGACACGCGCCTCTCCGCGAAATAGAATCCATTCTCCGACAGGCCGTCTTTCAGGAGGATGACATTTGGCCGATTGTCCCGCAGAAATCACCCGGCTGGTCGAACAGTTCGGGCGAAACATCGACTCCTACCGCGAATCCCGCTACAAGGAAGCGCAACTCCGCAAGGAATTCATCGACCCCTTCTTCGAAGCGCTCGGCTGGGATACGGCGAACCGCGCAGGAAAGGCCGAGGCATACAAGGACGTCATCCACGAAGCATCGCTCAAGGCGGACGGCGGCACAAAAGCGCCCGACTACTGCTTCCGCATCGGCGGCACGCGAAAGTTCTTCGTCGAAACCAAGAAACCATCCATCGACATCGCAACGGTCGCTACCCCTGCATACCAGTTGCGCCGCTATGCGTGGAGCGCAAAACTGCCGCTGAGCATTTTGACCGATTTCGAAGAGTTCGCCATCTACGACTGCCGCATCCGCCCGAAAAAAACCGACAGGCCCGCAATCGCGCGCATCTTATACCTGAAGTGGCAAGACTATCCGGAGCAATGGCGCGAAATAGCCGGCGTCTTCTCGAAACAGGCCATCGAGCAGGGCTCGTTCGACAAGTACGTCGAATCGACGAAGCGAAAGCGCGGCACGGCGGAAGTTGACAGGGAATTCCTCGCCGAAATCGAAAAATGGCGGTTCGCGCTCGCCCGCAATATCGCCCTGCGAAACCGAAGACTAACCGTCGATGAACTCAACTTCGCCGTCCAGCGCACCATCGACCGAATCATCTTCCTCCGAATGTGCGAAGACCGCGGCATCGAACAATACGGACAACTGCAAAATTTCATCGAAGACGGCGGAATCTACTCGAACCTCTGCACGCTCTACGAACGCGCCGACGAGAAATACAACTCCGGCCTGTTCTACTTCTCGAAAGAGAGAAGCCGAGGCGAGCCGGATTTGCTCACGCCGAGCCTGAACATCGACGACGCAACTCTGAAAAACATCATCGGCGGACTCTATTATCCCGACTGCCCGTACGAGTTCTCCGTCCTCCCCGCCGAAATCCTCGGCAACGTCTATGAGCAGTTCCTCGGCAAGGTAATCCGCCTCACAAGGGGCCACCAGGCGAAGGTCGAAGACAAGCCCGAGGTCAAAAAGGCCGGCGGCGTCTATTACACGCCGAAATACATCGTCGATTACATCGTCAAAAACACCGTCGGCAAACTGTGCGAAGGAAAGACGCCGACGCAGATTTCGAAACTGCGCATCCTCGACCCCGCCTGCGGCTCCGGCTCGTTCCTCATCGGGGCATACACGTATCTGCTCAATTACCACCGCGACTATTATTTGCAGGCAAGGGGGTCAGACGCTGAGGAGGAGCGAAGCGACGGGAAGGGTCTGACCCCCCGTCTGCGAAAACTGATTTACCGCGACAAATCGGGCCAGTGGAAACTGACCACAGCGGAGAAGAAACGCATACTCCTGAACAACATCTACGGCGTGGACATAGACGGCCAGGCCGTCGAGGTGACGAAACTCAGTTTATTGCTGAAGGTGCTGGAGGGCGAGAGCGGCGAGACGCTCGAACAGCAGCAGCGTCTTTTTCACGAGCGCGCGCTTCCCGACCTGAGCGACAACATCAAGTGCGGCAACTCGCTCATCGGGCCGGACTACTTCGACGGGCAACTCATCACCGACGCGGAAGAGATGAGGCGCATAAACGCCTTCGACTGGGCGGCGGAATTCCCTGATATATTTGGCCGCAGAGGAGTTTATCCCGAGCGCAGTCGAGGGACGGAGGCCACAGAGAAAAAACGAAAAGGCGGCTTCGACGCCGTCATCGGCAACCCGCCGTATGTGCGAGTCAGGTACTTCAAGCAAGATCACCCGCAAGAAGCAGATTATCTCGAAAGCGTATACGCGTGTGCCAAACACGTTTGGGACATATACCTGCTGTTCTTTGAGAGAGCGGTACAATTGCTAAGAAGAAACGGTTTAACTAGCTTCATAATTCCCATTCAGACACTTCATCAGCCTAACTGCGAAAGCCTACGTGCTCTTTTGGTCGAGCACACAGCAATAGAGATTGTTGCTGATTTATCAAATCTAAAAGTTTTCAAAGGGGCTATCGTCAAAAACTGCATACTCGTTTGCAGTAAACGGAAACCTTCTGGCCATAAAATTCGCATCTACGCCCCTTGTAATGTGAAGGATCTAATGAATCCTCCCTTGAGAGACTGGCCGCAGGAAGCGGTAACTACAAATAGAGGTAAAAGCCTTAAAGTAGACCTTTTATCACCAATCAAAGTCATATGTGACAGAATTGCCCGCCAAAGCTGGCAATTAGGAGATATTTGCTATGTGACCTTCGGCCTTCGGTCGTGTGCAAAAGGAAAAGGAAAAGGTGGCAAGGATCGGCTGATTCGCGCGAGGCGGAAGACTTCCGAGGATAAGCCTTACTTGGAAGGACGTGACATAGGTCGCTACAGCATGCAGCCTACTGGTCGTTATATTCATTACTGCCCAGATGAGATGTATAGCCCACGCAGTCCTGTTTTATTCGAGTCACACAGGATTATCT
>JBDRIB010000127.1:0-6357 GCA_043816375.1 Planctomycetota bacterium
GCGCGTCCGCCTCGCGCAGGGCGGCGAGCAGTTCTTCGGGCGATTTTCCGCTCTCGTACTTCTTCGAGTCGGCGTCGGGTGAAACGCCCGGGACGTCGATGATGTCGATGTGGGCGGGGACCGATTTTTTCGGCTTCAGGATTTCACACAGTTTTTCGAAGCGTTCGTCGGGTATGCGGATGGAGGCGATGTTGACGTGCGGATGCGCCGCGGCCGCGAAGCCTGTCTCTCTGTGCAGGCCCGTCAGCGCGTCGAATATCGTTGTCTTGCCGGATTGCGGCAGGCCGACCAGGCCGATTTTCGTCATTGCGGCGCTCCTGGATTGCCGAGGTCCCTACGGCAACTGTCAGTGTTTGCGACCGGAGCAGTTTTGGATGCGCCTGTCGGTTTATATGCAATTTGCTCATCTGAGGGAGCGGTTCTAATCTACGCCCCGACTTTCGCATTGCAAAAGGATGACAGTCACCAATCTACGAATCTCCCCCGACAAAGTCGGGGTCGATTCCGTAATTAGTGACAGTCACCTTTTGCTCCGTAATTGGTGACAGTCACCGTTCGCTGTTGCCCGGGGCGGCAGGATAGCAGACCGGGCGGCGTCTGTCAATTGCCGCTCATCAACACGAAAAATGCGGCCGCCCCTTTTTGCTCGCGTTTTTCTTCGGAAGCGGACGGGGAAGATTTTTTTGTTTTTGCTAAATAACCGGCTGCACCGAGCCGATACAAGAGTTGCATTATATTGCTAAATGACAGACTAACCGGCCGATATTCAAATCCGTTTTTTCATCTTTCCACGTTTATCACTTTCATTTCTATGTCGTCAGCCCTTTTGCCTTGATTGATTCGGCAGGGGCGAGACGGGTGGTATGAGAAGCAGTTCCTTCCTGAACGGGAAAGGCAATGTTTCAGTTTCGCAAAAAGAACCAGAGCATTCTGGGCCTGGATATCGGGTCTCGAGAGATAAAAGCGGTGGAACTGACTCGCACCGGAGGCGGTTTCGCCGTTACCCGACTTGCCGCCAAACCCCTCGTTTCCGAACAGGCTGCGGTGGAGACGCTGCGCCAGCTCGCGCAAGAATCAAAGTTCAAAACCATGCGCACCATCTCTTCGGTATCCGGCAGGTCGGTCGTGGTGCGATACATCACCATGCAGCCGATGACGGCGGCGGAATTGCGCACCGCGATGAAATACGAGGCGGAGAAATACATTCCTTTCGGGATGGACGAGGTGGTCATCGACTCTCAGTGCCTCGAAGGCGCGCCCGAGAAGGGGCGTCGCGGCGCAGAGATGAAGGTGCTCCTCGTGGCCGCCAAGCGCGACCTCATAGTTCAGCACATCAACACGCTGAGCCAGGCCGGTTTTCAGCCCGCGGTGGTGGACGTGGATGCCTTTGCGCTGGGCAATTCATACCGCTTTGTTCGCGCGTCCGCCCTTGATACGGCTCCGCCCGCTGGGGAAGGCGGTGCGTCAAAAGTCGTGGGCATAGTGGATATCGGCGCGAGCAAGACCAACATCAATATCGCGCGCGGCCGTATCTCTATGTTCACGCGCGAAATCTATGTCGGCGGGAACGATTTCACCAACTCGATATCGCGGTACAAGGGGCTCAACTTCAACGAGGCCGAGGGAATGAAACTCAATCCCTCGACTCCAAAGGAAGAACTTGAAGGCGCTGTCGGCCTGACGATAGAAGACCTGGGAAATGAGATTCAGTTGTCATTTGACTATTTCGAGAATCAGTTTGAAGCGGAGGTGAGCGAGGTGCTGCTTACCGGCGGCGGTTCGCTGCTCCGGGGGCTAGCGGAGGCGTTTGAGGTGAAGTTCCGCAAATCCACGAAGGTCTGGAATCCGCTGGCTGAGGTGCCGGTGCAAGCCGGCAGTTTCGATGCGGAAGTTATACAGGATGTCGGCCCTCGCACGGCGATTGCCCTGGGGCTGGCTTCAAGGATGAACATTTGATGGGTGGACACCTATGATTTCGGTGAACCTGATTCCCGCAGAACTGCGCTCGATAGGCGCGACGCCCCTGCCGCGAAGGCTCATAATCTACGCGGGGGTGGCCGTGAACTGCGTTATGCTGGTGGTGGGGCTGACCTATTTCCTTTCCACGATTCCCGGCCTCGAAGCGAACAAGCACGCGCTGGACAGGGAAATATACCAGGCCGAAGTAATCGGCAAGGTTCGACAGGAATACAACACCCTTGTACAGCAGAAACGCGATTTCCAGAACCGCAAGGCCACCATAGACGAGATAAGCGGGACGCGAATCATCTGGGCGAAGCAACTCGACCAGTTGTGGGATATGATTCCGCCCGAGATGTGGCTGACAAACCTGTACCTCGAGCAGCCCAAGAAGCGCGCCAGAACCGGCGAGCCGTCCGGGCCCAAACTGGTCATCGAGGGCTACACGGCGGGCCCGGAAGTCAGCAAGGTGAGCGACTTCATCCGCGCTCTCGAGCGCGATATGCCGGACAGGGAAGACTTCTTCGAAGTTTTCGAATCGATAAAACTGGTGGAACTGTACCTGGACGAGGAGAAATTCCAGGAGTACGAGGAGGGAGTTGCCACGAAGTTCGTGCTGGAACTTAGCCTTAAGCCCATCCAGTCGGAAGGGAACAAAGGCCTGCAAGAAAAACCCCGCGGCGCGCCGTCGCGGTAATTTGCCCTGAGGGAGGGCAATAATGGGCACTGAACGCAAAAAACTGACAGAGAAACAACTGACCATCCTGTCTGTGCTGGTTATGACAGGGGTGCTGCTGGCGCTGAGCGGCGGGTTGTTCTACGGGGTCAGCCTCGCCGGCTCGCTTCATGGCGAGATAGACGACCTCGGAATCCGGCGCGACGACCTCGTGCGCAAAGAGCGCGAACTGCCGAAACTCCGCAAGGAAATCGCATCCCTGGAAATCGAAGTGGAAAGGATGGTCCGAATTCTCCCCAACGACCAGGAAATCGCCAACCTGGTCAAGAACCTCGATGAAATTGCATACGGAACCCGCGAGGGAAGCAGGGCGATAAAAGTAACCGGCTTTCAGCCGGACGAGGAGAAGCGCGTGGTGGGCCTCCGGCAGAAGGAGGAAGACCCGAATGCGGCCTTCACCGCGCATCCCTACCTGATAAATGCCCAGGGCAACTACTACGAGTTCGGCAGATTCATCAACCTGCTGGAGAATCACATTCGCTTCATCAACACGTGCGCCTTCGAGATGACCGTCCCGAAGGACAAGCGCCTGGCGTCGATTACCGGCAAGTTCATCACGATAAGAATCGTCACCTACACGTACAACCGAGGCGGGGAAAAACCGCCCGCAGTCGAAGGGGAGCGCGAAGTCCCCGAAGAAATGTTCGTCACCCGAGGCTTCGATTTCGAGCGCAAAGGCCGCCGCGACCCGTTCGCAGTAGCCCTTGTGCCGCTCGGGGCGGACGCATCCGTTCGAAAGCACCACCTTACCGAAGAAGAACAGCACAGGCTGCTGGTCGCGGCCGAAAGCATGCTCCAGGGGATGAAGCAGTTCATCATAACCGGCATGACAGACGAGGCGCTGAAAAATTACATCGCCATCGAGGAGATATACGGAAAGCGCTTCACCAAGCAGCAGTACTTCGTGCGCATAGGCGAGGTTTACAACGAGGCCAAAAAGGAAATTGGCGAGATTAAGGAAGCCGCGGCCAAACGCGCCATCATCCGGTCCGAAACGGCGATAGCGCGAATGGAGGAGTTGTTCGAGGCGGAGAATTACGCCGGCGTAATCGCGCTGGATAATCGCGTGCAGAAGGAACTGACCGGAGTCAAGGCGTTCGGAGATGAATTGAAGGAGAAGATAGAAACTCTTTCAATAAACTCCGGAAAGTTCTCGGAACGCGCGAAGATACGGCTGGAATTGCTGGAGGCCGGCGTCAACGTTTCGGGCTTCGTGAGAATCAAAAAGCCGATTGCCATCCTCAACAACGATACCTTTGTAGAGGAAGGAGAAGAGGCGGAACTGGGGGGAGTGAAATTCCGCGTCGAGAGCATCGACGTTGACAACGAAAATATGGTGGTAATTTACAAGGGAGAACGAATAACCCTGAATATCTCGCCTCCGGGGGACCCCGGCGGAGCGCAGCCTTTCCTGCCTCCGTCCGAAGGAGTTCCTTTCCCGGATGAAGGACAGGACCCGGGCGGTAACGAGGAGAAGTTGCCCGGCCCGTCCGAGGATGCCGTTCCATCGGCCGGGGAGCCGGGGCGGCAGGCTTGAAAACGGGGTTTGCCGGCCTTCGGCGGGTTGTTCGCCTGATGACCGGTTTGTAAACCTCCCCGCGCCGGCGGGGAGATAACGGGATTTGGCTCCTGTTGAAAAGGGGCCGTTTGACGGCTACAGAACTCTTAAGGAGCACATAATGCGACCCCGAAAAGTGTACCTTGTTGTACTCGCGTGGCTGCTGATCGCCATTCTGGCCCCCCAGGCGGCCGGAGGCCAGACAATACGCGACAAACTGTCTTCTCTGGCGGCCAGGGACTACGACCAGTATAAACTGGTCGGGACCGACAGGCCGTTCCACGAAATCACAAAGGAACTCCAGGACATAGCCGGCATTAACATTCTGCCGGGCCAGTTCAAAGATATGCCGATAACAATCGACCTGCAATATCCGCAGGACTGGCGCGAGCACTTCGCGATTCTGGTGGAGCAAATCGGCGCTGACGTGAGAGTTGTCAACAGCAACACCATCGAGATAATCGCCGCGCCGAAGATTACTTTTAGAAAGACAAAACTCAGTCTCGCCATCTATGTGCTTGCCAGGTCCAGCGACAAGAACGTCGTCATTGACCATGACGTTGAGGATAAGGAGATAACGATTCACATCGAGGGCGTTGATTTTGAGGAGTCGCTTCGCGCCGTGGCGAGCGCAGGAGGCTACGAGGTCGTCAGGGAAGGCGCCAACCTTTATCGCATCGCCTCGACCGCGACGCTTCGAAAGCAACTGGTCACGACCAAGATAGAACTGAAGTACCTCCGCCCCGATCCGCCCTACACGGCCGTTATCGACGCGCAGGTGGCGATTCATCCCGACAACACGAAGAAATACGACCCGCTTAAATACGAGGACAGCCCGGAAAGCCGCTTCCCCGTTCTGCTCGCCCTCAAGGAGATGCTCACGCGGGACCCCGAGGACCCGGAGAAGACCATCGGGCATATCGAATACGTGTCGTCAACGAACAGCCTGATTATCACCGACGTGAAACCCAAGATCGAACAAATCACTGGTATCATCAAAGAGATTGACCGCAGTCCCTACCAGGTGATGATAGACGTCAAGTTCGTCACGACGAGCAATACCGACTTCTTCGAATTCGGCATCGACTTCTCAAACGGCATTACGGCCTTTGCAAGCGGGTCTTCGACCTTCATACGGTTTCCTTTTTCCGCGGCGCAGAACTGGGTGGGTTCGGTCTTCGGAGCCATCTCGTCGCGGGGCAGGGTAGGCGCGGCCGGGATTGGATCCGGTTCCGACCTGGGCCTGTTCATCGACCCTGACCAGGACGGAGCCGCAGACCGAATTCCATATACATTCGGCTCGCTCGACTTCTCGCAATTGCAGGCGACCTTGCGAATGCTCAAGAACGACGCGGCCACCGAGATTATTCAGCGGCCTCAGATAATGACGCTTGACCACAAGGAGGCCACGATATTCGTCGGCCGGCGCGTTCGCTACGCAAGAACCGTCGCGGCCACCAACAACCAGGGCGGGCTGTCGTTCTCAATCGAGGAAGACCCCAAGTCGCCCGTTGACACCGGCTTCCAGTTGTTCGTCATACCCCACGTCGTCGAGGGCGAGAGAGACGCCAACGGCAACGCAACGCCGGATATGATAATGATGACCGTCATCCCGGAGTCGGAGACGCTTGTGGGAACAACTTCTCCGATACAGGGTTTCGACAGGTTCACCAGCACGGAAACCGCAACCGGCAGCCTGGTCTCAATCGACCTGCCGCAGGTGGCGACCTCGTCGCTCGTCACGAATATGATGCTCAAAAGCAACCAGACCGCGGTCATCGGCGGTCTGATTACCGAGCGCGACACCGAACAGATACGCAAGGTCCCGTTTCTCGGCGACATCCCGCTGCTGGGCTATTTCTTCAAGTCCAAGAGTCACAACATCCTCAAGATGAACCTCATCATCTTCGTCACGCCGCGCATCATATACACCGATGCCGACATAGCAGAAATTCTTGACAGAGAACTCAAACTGAACAAGCGCAACTGGGGAACCTGGCGGGCGATGGACTCAGGCCTGAAGTCTTTGAGTGTGTCGAACTTCAGGTTCACCGGCATCTCGCCGCCGCCGGAGCCGAGTTGATCAGGGACGGTCAAATCGAGC
>JBDRIB010000128.1:0-4596 GCA_043816375.1 Planctomycetota bacterium
CTCATAGTGGCCGAGAGCGCTGCGCTTCGCATGAACACGCCCTTTGAAGATGCCGGGCGTTTCTTGCGAATGTGCTCGATAAACGCCTCGATGTTCTCTTTCAGTTTTTCCCTGGGAAACGAGCGTTTGCCGACGGGCGCGTGCAGATTTCCATCGGCGTCGTTCCTGTATTCAATCTTGCCCGCCTTGAACTCTTTTACCGTCTGCTCGATGTCGTTGGTGACGGTGCCGGTCTTCGGCGAAGGCATTTTGCCCTGCGGCCCGAGCAGGCGGGCTATCTTGCCGACCTTTTTCATCTGGTCGGGTACGGCGAGGGCGACGTCGAAGTCCATCCAGCCGCCCGAAATTTTCTCTATCAGGTCGTCGCTGCCGACTTCCGCCGCGCCAGCGCTCTTTGCCTCGTCGGCCTTTGCGCCTTCGGCGAAGACGATGACGCGCTTTTCTTTGCCCAGGCCGTGCGGCAGGGTGAACGAGCCGCGGACTATCTGGTCGGCCTGTTTGGGGTCGATGCCCAGTTTTATGCCGATTTCCACGGTCTCGTCGAATTTCGGCTTTTCAAACGTGGCCAGAATGTCCAGCGCTTCGGATATTTCGTGTTTTTTCGCGCGGTCTATGGTGTTCAGCGACTTCTTGTATTTCTTGCCGTGTCTGCTCATTTTGCCTCGGTTTCCGTCTCGTCTGTTTGCGCGGTTTGTGCGGGGGCGCCTCCTTCGGCGACATCGACGCCCATAGAGCGCGCGGTGCCCGCTATGATTTTTGCCGCGGCTTCCAGCGAAGGAGCATTGAGGTCCTTCATCTTTATGCCGGCTATCTCCTTAATCTGTTCCGGGCTTACGGTGCCCGCCTTTTCCTTGTCCGGCGTGCTGGAGCCTTTGGCAATGCCTGCGGCGCGCTTGAGCAGCACCGCCGCCGGGGGCGACTTGAGAACATACGAAAATGTCTTGTCGGAATAGACCGTTACTTCCGCCGGTATTATCATTCCCGGCTGGTCTTTTGTGTCGTCGTTGAACTTCCGGACGAATTCGCCGATGTTCACTCCGTGCTGTCCCAGCGCAGGCCCGACGGGCGGTGCAGGAGTGGCCTGACCGCCGGGGCACTGGAGTTTTACCCTCGCGATTATTTCTTTGCCTCGCGCCTTTTTTGCCTTTGCCATACGTGTGCTTTCCGTCTGTTTCCGGCGACCCTTGCCGAAACCGGCTTACAGCCGCGGCGGTCGCCTCGGACTTAGATTCTTTCGAGTTGCCAGTATTCCAGGACGACCGGTGTGGGTCGTCCGAAGATTGTCACGATAACCTTGACCATTCCCTTGTCGGGGGTGACTTCTTCTATCACGCCGTCGAAGTTTTCGAACGGTCCTTCCTTTATCTTGACGGCGTCACCTTTTTCGACGCCGATTTTCACCTTCGGCGTTTCTTCGGTGGCCTCGGTCTGGGCCAGTATTTTCTCGACTTCTTCGGGGTTCATCGGCGCGGGCTGATGATATGGTCCGACGAAGTCGCCGATGCCGGGGGTCTCCTTGACCAGAAACCAGGATTCTTCCGTGATTTCCATATTGACCATAATGTAGCCCGGATAGAGTTTTTTCCGGGTTACTCTTTTTTTTCCGCCTTTAATCTCGCTTACGCGCTCGGTCGGCACGAGAACCTTTTCAACCAGCTCTTCCATTCCGAAGGTCCTGACTCTTTTTTCAAGACCGTCGCGAATCTGTTCTTCCTGGCCGCTGTGCACGCGAAGGATATACCACTCTTTTGCCACTGCGTTGTGCCCTCGATTGTCAGAAGAATATCTGCTCGACCCAGCCTATCACCAAACCGTAAATGAGGTCGTATGTGAACATCAGTACAAGAAAGATTATGACCATCGTCACGACGACTTTTGTCGAGGCGAAGACCTCCAGCCTTGTGGGCCAGTCCACGCGCTTGAGTTCGCTCTCGGTCTCTATCAGGAAGTCGCTTGCCCGGGGGCGGTTGACCAGTTTGTAAATCCCGAACGCCGCGAGCAGGAAGACTACTACCAACACGAGGTTGCCGTATGTCAAATCCACCTCAATGGCGGGCACTGTGACCAGGTTGAGGTGCCACCACGTCGGAACCGAGACATTGCCCGCGAGTTCAAGCGCCTTGCCTGTCCCAACCTCGGCTTCCAGCCTGCTGAGTTGAAAGTACTCCGTGCCCGCGGCTCTCTCGAGGTCGCGCACGGGAATCGTCTCTTCGGCGCGCTTGTATTCTCTTATTCGCCTGAGGTCCTCCGGCGTCAGCAGGTGCGATACCATTACGTTGTTCACCAGTATTACCTTCTTGCCGGCCTCGATTTGTTCCTTTACCTCTTCCTTTGTGAGTCTGGAACGCTCGCCCTTGTTGCTCCCGCTGGGGATTACCTCGACGTCGAGTTTGCCCGCGTTGGCCGGAAGCCCATCAACGTCTCCCACGGCAAGTTCAAGTTTGCCGTCCTTCGAGTCAAGCGCGATCTCCTTTTCCTCAAGCAGGTCCCAGGTCGGCAAGATGCTGCTGTCGATACTGTTCAGCATCCACAGCAGAAACAGCCCCAGCACCGACGCCAGGAGGATCCTGGCCCAGGCCCCCTGACCGCGCTTGTATATCTGAAATATGCGTCGTTCTTTTGCCATCGACACATTCTTGCAGCATCTGGCAGGTCAGGAGGGATTCGAACCCCCAACCGGTTGATTTGGAATCAACTGCTCTGCCAGTTGAGCTACTGACCTGTTTCTACACGTTCCGCAACAAAAAAAAGCCCCCCCCCCGCCCCAACCGCATCGGGTAAGGACAGAGACGTATTTCAAAAGATTCCCCCCCATCCGCCGGATGTGGCGGGCGGAAGGCAGCACTATTGAGATTTGAATAGCAATGTAATGCGCCGCGAACGAATCACGCGGAAAAAACAGGGCCCAATGGGCAACGTCAGGTTACTTTGTCTATTCAATCCTCAACAAAACCGCCGGCAAACCGGACGCCGCGCCTGAAACCGGACCGCCGGCGCCCGCCTACCTTCTTCGTTCCTTGTGCAATGTGTGCTTACGGTCGAACTTGCAGTACTTCTTCACCTCGACCTTGTACGGCTTACCCTTGATCTTCTTGGATGTCCGGTAATTGCGCTGCTTGCACACAGTGCATTCCAGGGTAACGTAATTACGTGCCTTCTCTTTAGCCATATCTCACGTCAAATGTAGTTCGCGGGGCAAGCGCCCCGTCGTTCGGTCACTCGATTATCTTGGTGACAACGCCCGCGCCAACGGTCTTCCCGCCCTCGCGGATAGCGAAGCGCAGCCCCTCTTCCATCGCAATGGGGTAAATAAGATTAATCTTGAGCAGGACATTATCCCCCGGCATAACCATCTCCGCCTCGCCGAGGAGATCCGCAGTACCCGTCACGTCCGTCGTACGGAAGTAAAACTGCGGCTTGTAGCCGTTAAAGAACGGCGTGTGGCGCCCGCCCTCTTCTTTCTTCAGAATATAAACCTGTCCTTCAAACACGGTATGCGGCGTGATACTGCCGGGAATGGCAAGCACCTGGCCGCGCAAGAGGTCATCCTTCTTGATGCCGCGCAGCAGCACGCCGGCGTTATCGCCCGCACGCGCCTCGTCGAGCGTCTTGTTAAACATCTCGACGCCCGTCACGACGGTCTTGCGAATTTCCTTGCTCAGGCCTATGATTTCGACATCATTGCCGACCTTGATTTGCCCGCGCTCCACGCGGCCCGTACCGACGGTGCCGCGACCCTCGATGCTGAACACGTCCTCGATGGGCATAAGGAACGGCTTATCCACGTCGCGTACCGGCTCGGGGATATACTCGTCCAGGGCCTTGACCAACTCAAAGATGGACTTGACGTCGGGGTCATTGGCGTCCTTCGGGTCGGCCTGACCGGCCTTGAGAGCACTACCCTTGATGATGGGAATATCGTCGCCCGGGTAATCATAGGAAGAAAGCAGTTCGCGTATTTCAACCTCAATCAGTTCAATCAATTCCGGGTCGTCAACCAAATCAATCTTGTTCAGGTACACCACAATGGCGGGCACGCCCACCTGTCTGGCCAGGAGGATGTGCTCCCTGGTCTGGGGCATCGGCCCGTCATCAGCGCCCACCACGATAATCGCCCCATCCATCTGCGCCGCGCCGGTAATCATATTCTTGATATAATCGGCGTGGCCGGGGCAGTCCACGTGCGCATAGTGACGTTTTTCAGACTCATACTCCACGTGGCAGGTCTGGATGGTGATGCCTCGGGCCTTCTCTTCGGGCGCCTTGTCAATATCCTCGAACTTGATTTCCTTGGCGAGATTTTTTGTCGCCAATATCCTCGTCATCGCCGCGGTAAGAGTAGTCTTCCCGTGGTCAATATGTCCGATGGTACCGACATTGACGTGTGGCTTTGTGCGCTTAAATGTCTCCTTGGCCATGAACGTCCTCCGTCACGATAAAAGAACCTGCTCTCCCAAGAGAGCCGTGCTTCAGAATATTCTCGCTCGGGACAGGCTTCATCAACACTCCCGACGCGGCAACGTTCCATCTTGCCAATACCTGTCCCTAAATCCTGAACCGTTACTCGACCGACGACGGCGCAGTTTCTATACACAA
>JBDRIB010000129.1:0-3152 GCA_043816375.1 Planctomycetota bacterium
TTTTTAAACTTTAGCATCTCACGGTGACAGTCACCAATCTACGCCCCGACTTTCGCATTGCAAAAGGATGACAGTCACCAATCTACGAGTCTCGGTCGCAGCGCTCCCTCGACTCCGTAATTGGTGACAGTCACCTTTTGCGTTGTAATTGGTGATGGTCACCGACCATTCGCTAAAGTTTAAAAAGTTGAAGTCTGACCCCTAAGCCTGTTTGACCGAGATGCGGACACGGTGAATTCTTCTCCTGTCGCTTCTGAGTATGGTGATTTCGGAGTTGTTGCAGTTTATTTTTTCATTCTGCGTGGGCACCCTGCCCAGGATGTCGAATATCAGGCCGGCGATGGTTTCATATTCGGGGCTTTCGGGCAGGTCGGTATTGAGCGCTTCGTTGACCTCATCGACGTGGGCGGTTGCCTTGACTTCGACGACGTCTTCCGAGACGCGCACGATTGTCGGTTCCTCGCCCACCTCGTGTTCGTCGCGGATTTCGCCGACGATTTCTTCCAGGACGTCCTCCAGGGTGACGATTCCCGCGGTTCCGCCGTATTCATCGAGGACGATGGCCGCGTGAATTTTCTTCTTCTGGAATTCCTGGAGCAGGTCCCGGGCCTTTTTTGTTTCCGGCACAAGCAGCGGCTCGCGCAGGATGGGCCTGATGGTGTCGCTTTTTTCGGTCTGCCCGCCGTTGATGTGTCTCAGGAGGTCCTTTACGTAAAGGATGCCGGTGATGTTGTCGCGCGTTTCCTGAAAAGCCGGTATGCGCGAGAATTGGTGTTCCGCGCAAAACTTCACCGCCTCGTCTATCGGTGTGTCGGCGGCGATGCTGACCATATTCACGCGCGGGGTCATTATCTCCGAGACATCGGCGTCTCCGAACTCGAGGATGCTTTTTATCATCTCCTTCTGCTCTTCCTCGATAACGTCCGCGCGC
Source organism: Planctomycetota bacterium (assembly GCA_043816375.1). Taxonomy (GTDB): domain Bacteria; phylum Planctomycetota; class B129-G9; order B129-G9; family B129-G9; genus JBDRIB01. The sequence continues at coordinate 932 of JBDRIB010000129.1, forward strand.
TCTCCTTCGGCCACGGCGGACATCACCTCCTCGGTGATTCGTTCCTCTTCGGATTCTTCACGGCTCGGGCCGAAGGTCCTGTCCGCCAGATTCGAGACGGCCCGGTGCAGCCATATCAGAGGCATCAGCACCATCCATATTGTGCGCAGCCACACAAGAAATGTCGCGGGAAAACGCGCGGAGAGCCGCCTCCCGATGCGGAGGGGGATGATACGTCCCGCAATTACCGCTATGGCCGTTGCCGCGGCGAGCACTTCAAGCAACTTCAGAAAAGACAGAGAGCCGCTCTCGTCGAGGCCCAGGTATTTCCAGAGGGCAACGGCAATCCAGGCCAGCAATCCCGTGAAAGCAATCAGACGTGCGGTAAGGACAATCTCGGTCCTGCGGTAGTAAAACGACGTGAAGCGTCCGCCCCGGACGGATTCACTCCGGAGCAGGTTCTCAAGCCTCTTGCCGGACAGACCTCTCAGGGCTCCTTCCGCCAGAGAGAACAGGCCGCCCCCAAAAAGACATATCAGGGCAGCCACCAGGTATTGGTCAGGCAACTCGGATGTTCCTCGGCATTGAATGCGGAATAAAACCAGCGCCAATATTATATCACAATCGCCGATTACTTCAACTTCATTCGCGCTGAAAACGCGAGGTCAGGGGTTTGTGCCTTCCGACTTCGCGTTCTGGAATTTCAAACGGATGCCGCCGGGCGAGACGCTGATGTCGCCGACGTTTTCTGGCAGCCGGAACGACGTCTCGTCCGCAGAGAGTTGCTGGAAACCCTGCGGCATCTGGGCGGCGATTTTCTGCCTGAGCCAGGTTTCAATCTTCTCGGAAACGACGCCCATTGCGCGGACCGGCGCAAACTTGCGCAGGGATGTGCGCCCGATAATCAGTGATGCGGTTTCTATCCGAAGCACATTGTCCGTTGTGTGCACCGAAAAGGCGGCGCGAAAGACTACGGTGCGCTGGAATTCTTCCGGCAGTTCCTGGCCGGTGCGTGTCTTGATGAGCGGCGCGACCTGTTTCAGGTTGACGTTTCCCGCAACGGTAAGGCTCCTGTCGCCCAGCGCGACCTGGAGGTTCTCCAGGGCCTCGGCGGTGCTGTGGAGCGTTTCCTCGCGGGAGGAGAGGTTCCGGGGGTATTCGGACCACTCGTCGTTTTGTGCGTCCTTGACCTTCATCTCGATGTAGGAGTTTATTTCGAGTTCGCTGAAGACGATGTCGGGCGGGGTAACGGCTTCGACGCCGTTGTGCAGGATGTTGCGAAGCGTGCTGATTTTTATCTCCGCGTTGATTGCGGCCGCGGGGTCGGTGGGGGGCTTGCCTATGCGTTCGTCGCCGAGCATTAAGTCGGCGACTATCCCGAGCCATAAACCGGGAAAGAGGAGCACGCTCAGCCCGGTGAGGACGACCATGCCCGTCAGGGCGACGATTGCTCTCACGGCCCACCTGAGCAGGCGCGGGCGACGCCTTGTTTTCGTTTCGAGGCGCGCGCCCTGTGGTTTTGTCAGCAGGTCCAGAGTCATAGCAATTCGATTACACCGGGGTTGTTTCGGCTTCCGCGGTTTCCGTCAGCAGGTCCGCGATAACGGCCAGGCTGTACGGATATTTCAGCACCTTCGCTTTTACTTCAGGCTTTGTCCTGATGAGTTCGATGTCTTCTTTTCTCTGCACCACGAGCACGGCGGGAATCTTCCGCGCGCTGTCCTGCTCCAACTTTCTCAGCAGCGTGAAAGCGGGCGTCTTCTGGACGGGCTTTCTCAGCCTGTAAACCAGCGAGTCGCACTCCGGCGCAAACTTTTCCGCCTCGTCCGGTTTGATGGGCAGGGGGGAGGCGTTTCTCGCTTCGAGGAAGAGCCGTAGGGGGTCGATTCGCGGAGGGGCGTCGTCGACAATCCCCACTTTTGTCCCTGCCAGGGCGTCCGGGGCGGCTCTCTCGCCCGCTTCATTCGGGACACTATCTCTTATTTTGCCCAGGAGTGCATCTTCCAGTCCGGCGTATGATTCGTCGAGTGAGCGGCGCGCGGCTTCAATCGAGCCTTCGCGCAGCGCGAGGAAATCCATCATCTCGTCGGCGGGTTCGGACACGTTCACTTCCGACGGGATATCAGACGACCACGCCTTGGCCAGGGTATCGGCCAGTTGTACGAGCGCCACGACAGCCGGGTTGTACTTTGCGGCTTCACGGGCCTTTTCCCACGCCGTGTGGTGCAACTCGACGGCCTCG
>JBDRIB010000130.1:0-2093 GCA_043816375.1 Planctomycetota bacterium
CTGGCGGAGGTGGTTTCCTCTTCGAGCACGCTTGTCAATGAGAACCAGTCGCTCTTTGTGAAGATAGTCTTTCCCGTTGAACTGCTCTCGGCCAAGCAGGTCCTGGTGTGCTTTGTCAGCCAGTTGCCCGCGTTGATTGTCGTGCTTGGTCTGAACGCGGCACGCGGACACGCCTCCGTATCCTGGCTTTTGATTCCGGTTCTTCTGGTCTTGCAGGGAATGATGCTTCTCGGAGTTTCATGGCTTGTGTCGGTCGTCGCGGTCTTTCTGAAAGACATTGAAAGGATACTTTCGCTCTTTCTGATGCTGGGGGTTTTCGCCACCCCGATATTCTATACGATGGACAATCTGGGCCCGACATTCAAAACCGTGATGGCGTTCAACCCGCTGGTGTACCTGATAAGACCTTACCAGCAAATCATATACTACGGCGAGTTCCCGGACTCTTTCGATATGGGGCTTCTGGTGATTATCGCGACGGTGAGCCTGCTGCTGGGCGGATGGGTTTTCCACACATTGAAACAGACAGTGAGGGATGAATTGTGAGCGAGATTATCATCAAGGCGGAAAACCTCTGCAAGGATTACAAAATCTACAACAGCCCTCTCGACAGGCTGATTGAGAAGGCCACCTTCGGGCGTATGAAGCGGTGCCGTTATCACAGGGCGCTGGGAGACGTGAACTTCACGGTGAAAAAGGGAGAAAGCCTGGGGCTGATAGGACGCAACGGCGCGGGCAAGACGACGCTGTTGAAGATAATCAGCAATATCTCAAACCACACCGCCGGGAGCATAACCGTCCGCGGCAGGGTGAACGCGCTGATGGCGCTTGGCGCCGGGCTGTGCAGGGATTTCACCGGAAAATACAACGTTTACATAATGGGACGGATGCTCGGATTGACCGGCAAACAACTGGAATCGAAATATCAGGAGATAGTCGAGTTCAGCGAACTGGCCGACGTGATGAACGACCCGGTCAGGACTTACTCGACGGGGATGCAGATGCGCCTCTCCTTCGCCGTATCGACCTGCATCGAGCCCGACATACTGGTGATTGACGAGGCGCTTTCCGTCGGCGACGCCGCCTTCGCGCGCAAATGCCTGGACAGGATTTACCATTTGAAGAGGAAGGCGAGAAATCTCCTTTTCGTCTCGCACGACTACGCGCTCACGCACCAGTTGTGCGACAGGGCAATCTGGCTGGAGGCGGGCAGGGTAATGCACGACGGTCCGGCCGACGAGTCCTTCGACAAATACCTGGACTTCCTCAGGGAGGAGACGAAAAAGCACGCCACGCGCCTGGAAAAAAAGGAAGGCGCCTTTATGGGAAAGGGCGGCCTGCGGCTCAACGCCTGCAAACTGTACAACGAGACGGGCCAGGAGCAATACTGGTTCGACACCGGCAACCCGCTTACCATCAAGTTCTTCTACGAAGCGGACCACGAGGATTTCCCCGAGCCTATCCTGAACTTCTCCATTACCCGGGAAGACGGCGTCATAGTTTACAACTACAGGTCTTACGACGAAGACTTCGATATGAAACAATTCTACCGCAAGGGGGTCATTACCGTGCGCATCGCGCCGTTTCTGTGCGGTCCGGGGAATTACTTCATAACGTGCGCCTTTCACGGGCAGAACGACGAGCCGCTCTGGTTCTGGCCGGCCGAGTTCAACAACTCCGCCTGCAGGTTCACCGTTCTTCCGAACACCAATAAATCGATAATCGCCGTGCTGCGGCAGCCCGCAACCTGGAAAAACGAATGCATCGAGGGCGAAAGCGCGTGACCGCCATCCTCATATACAAAGACAGTGAGCCGCTGCTCTTCGACACAGGCGGACTGGACGAAACCGCGCGGCAGTTTTACGCCGCGCACGAGGTGGTCGGCCTTCGCCTTCCGCAAGACCCCGAGCGGCGCGTTCGTAATCTTTGCGCTGATTTCAAAAACGACGGGACGGCATCAACAGACGCAACCGCGGAAGCGCCTGTGATTCGCGTGCCTTATTCGGGCTTTTTGTTCGCCCCGCTTTATCTTGAAAATGCCTTGCGGTTCCACCGCGACAACGGACATCAGGTGACCGTCGTGCAGTTCGGAC
>JBDRIB010000131.1:0-2316 GCA_043816375.1 Planctomycetota bacterium
AGCATCACATTGGCGGCGGTAATCACAACGGACATTGCGGGCGAAAACGGCGGCGCATACGCAAAATCCATCTTCGTCAAATCATTGACGGTGCCATACAGGGATATCAGCGTGACAATAATATCAATAGGCTTGTCTACGTTGCCTTCTCCTATGGCCTGCGCGCCGAGGACGCGGTGGGTTTTCTTTGCGACAATGAGTTTAAGCGTTATCAACTTCGCTCCGGGATAGTAGTGCGCCCGGTCGTGCGAGGGAACGACGACGGTCTCCAGGTCAAAACCATGTTCGCGTGCGACCCGGGTTGAAAGCCCTGTTCTCCCGATGTTCATTCCGAAGAGTTGGACGATTGTCGTGCCCAGAACGCCCGCCATCTCGTCCCTGTTTCCGCTGATGTTCATCGCGGCCACCCGGCCCATCTTGTTCGCCGTCGAGCCCATCGGAAACCACACCGGATTGTTTGTTATCCGGTGGAAACACTCCGCGCAGTCGCCCACGGCGTAAATGGCGGGGATGTTGGTTTGCATTTGCCTGTTGACGCGTATTGCCCCGGTCGAGCCCAGTTCCACGTGACATTTCTTCGCAAACTCAACATTGGGCCTCACTCCTATTGACCACAGAACGAGGTCGGTTTTGATTTCCCGTCCCTTGTCCGTGATGGCGCCGACCACCGCTCCTTTATCGTTACCCTTGAACTCGATGACTTTCTCCCCGGTTACCACTTCGACTCCCTTGTTGCAGATGTGCTTTTGTGCGAGCAGGGCGATTTCCTTGTCGAAGCCGGGCAGGATGTGCTCGAGCATTTCGATGATTGTGGTTTTTATGCCTCGGTGGTGCAGGTTCTCGGCCACTTCGAGTCCGATAAAGCCTCCGCCTACGACGAGAGCGTTTTTCACGCTGCCCGAGACGACCTGCTCTTTTATTGCGTCTGAGTCCTCCACGGTGCGAAGCGTGAATATGTTCTTCAGATCCATCCCTTCGATGGGAGGCCCGAACGGATTGGCGCCGGTGGCAACAATGAGCGCGTCGTACGGAAACTGGACAACTTCCTTTGTTTGAAGGTTCATAGCGGACAGAACCTTTTGCTGCCAGTTAACGCTCTCGGCTTCGTGTTCCGTAAGAACGTCTATGTCGAGCAGGTTTTTGAATTCCTCAGGCGTGCGTGCGATGAGTGTGGCGCGCTCTTCAATCAGGCCACCGATGTAATAGGGCAGACCGCAGCCTGCGTATGAGATGTTTTTTTCTCTGGTGATGATTGTGATTTGAGAGTTTGGCAATTCTCGTCGGAGTTTTGCGGCCGCTTTTGTACCCGCAGCCACGCCGCCGACGATGACAATTTTGTCGTTCTTCATTGTTGTATTCCTTACCAGCAAGGGTTTAGGGCGGGTGAATAATACTACAGAAGCGCGATTCCCGTGTCAAGCGGCTTATGGTCTGGATAATGATGTAAAATTGTAAAACAAAGGGGTCTGACCTCTTTATTTTGAAATTTTCAGGCGGGAGAAGGCGACGGCGGCTGCGCCGAGAATTCCGGCGCGGTCGCCGAGTTTTCCTTTCACTACTTTCACGTTCTTGCGGGCGTCCGGGAGGGTCTGAAGTCCTACCTGGCGGCGCAGCGGCTGGAAAAGATATTTACCCGCGTTTGCGAGACCTCCTCCAATAACAACTATCTCCGGGTTCAGGAAACTCAGTATGTTCGCGATAGCCAGTGCCAGCATACCGGCGGCGCCGCGAAGCACCTCCACGGCCAGCGCGTCGCCACGTCCGGCGGCGCGGAATATCGTCAGCGCCGTTATACCTGCGGGTTTGCCGCCGGCAAGTTTCAGAATCAGGGATTTGCGGTTTTTGCGCAGGCGGTCTTTCGCGGTGCGCACGAGTCCCGTGGCTGACGCATATTGTTCCAGGCACCCGCGACCGCCGCAGCCGCACTTCCTGCCGCCCGGGACAACCTTAATATGTCCCGCCTCTCCTGCGACGCCGCCTGCGCCATGCCATATATTGCCGTTAAGGATAATTCCTCCGCCAACGCCCGTGCCAAGCGTCAGACAGACCAGGCTGTGGGCTCCCTTTCCGACGCCGAACCTGTATTCTCCCAGGGCGGCCGCGTTGGCGTCGTTTTCTACAAAGACCGGCAGTCGAAGTCTCTTCTCAAGCATTTTCTTGAGCGGAGTCTGCTTTAGCGCAGGCAGATTGGGGGGCGAGAGTATGAAACCTTCTTCGGCGTTTAGCGGGCCGGGAAAGCCTATGCCGACTGCGGAGACGCGATGCTTCGAGTGTTCGGAACACTGTGATACAAGGCGGGCAATCTGGTCAATCACT
>JBDRIB010000132.1:0-7244 GCA_043816375.1 Planctomycetota bacterium
TGTCATCCTTTTGCAATGCGAAAGTCAGGGTGTAGATTGGTGACCGTTATCTTTCGCGATGCAGACAAAAAAAAACGGGACGGCCTGAAATGCGCCGTCCCGATTTCGTGCGATTCACAACTATCGGTAATATCTTAACTGCTCTTTTTCAGCCTTGCGTATCGCTTTCTCCTTCTCCTTCTTTCTTCGTCTCCTTTTAACGCTGGGTTTTTCGTACGCCGAGTTCTGCTTGATTTGCTTAAGAATGCCTTCTCTGGCGCACATTTTGCTGAAAGCGCGCAACGAGGACTCCAGACTGTTCCTGTCGCGCACCTGTATCCTTACAGACATTACAAAGTCACCTCCTTCCCTGGGTGAACAGGGTTGAACATTACATATATCGAGAACTCCTCTTATATCATTTAACATTTTTACAGTCAAGTGTTTTTTTGCCCGCACGCATCCTTCGGGAACGCTTCAAAAAAGAACTTCAGAGATGCAGGTTAATAGTTCGCAAAATACGCTTCCCGTATCCGCACAACCCAAAAACAGGGTCAGACCCTAATTTCGGTTTTTGATATAACCGATTATTGTGAATATACATAAAATAGGGTCAGACCCTATTTTTAACTCTGTTTTTTCTGTGTTTTCCTGTTCATAAGTCCCTCCATATATGGGGGGCAAATATGCAGGGTTTGGCGGGAAAAATCGGGGCCAGGACGGTGTTTTTCCCAGAGAAAAAACAGGACTGGCCTTTTCAGAAGCAAAACAAATGCAAAACCACGAATTCACACAAATCAGCCCCGACAAAAACCGCCGGGACCCCACTTCGTTGCGCAGTCGGCGGCATTGGTGTCCGTTCGTGTATATCCGCCACCCCTACGGGTGGCCTGTAGGGGCCACACACATTGGCGGACAAGTTCGTGGTTTCAGTGTTTTGCTTTGCCCCTTTTTATTTGTGTTTATTCGTGTGCATTCGTGGTTCCAATGTTTTGCCTTGTCCCCGCCTCACGGACAAGCCGTCGCCGGAAGGGGCGGAACCCGCTACTTGACGACCGCCGTTGCGGTGTTATAATTTTCAGCCGGTCGGCCAGTTATCGCGTTACGGTTGATTGCCTTTGTCTTTTGTTTTCCTGGGGAGTGGAATATGTGCGCGATGGCCTTTCTTGCGGCAAACTGGTGGGAGTTTGAGTGGATCTCGGACCCCGACCCTGCCGCGGTTGTAATAGCCCTGTGCATCGTGGTCGCGGCGCTCCTGTCCCTTGTGCTGTTCGACATTACCGCTTACTACCGCCACCGCAGGCAGGTCAGGGAACGGCGGTGGAGGACGTTCGATGCAATTGTGTCCCTGCACCGGCTGATTCCTTCCGAAATCGCTCTGCTCAAGCGCCTGGTTCGTCACGCGCCCGACGACAGCCCGGTGAGCGGGATAAACTCTCCGGCAAATTTCGACCTGTGCGTGGAGCAGGAGATTGCACAGATAGCGCGGGAGGGCGGAACGACGGAGGATGTCGACGAGACCACGAGCCTCATCTCGTCCATGCGCCGGAAACTGGGGCTTGATTATGTGACGCGCGGCCACTTTTTCCGAAGCACGCACTCGCTGGCGCCCAACCAGGAACTGAAAATTACCGCGGGTTCCGGAGACGCCGCGTGGGAACTGCTGTCGAGCGTCGTGCGCGTATCCGAACGCGAAATAATGATTTCGGTGCCGGAAAAACAGGGCGAAACCTACGCGCTGGAGGAAGGGGCGAAGATTGTTGTGGAATTCGTCCGGGAAAACGACGCGATTTACAGGTTCCCAAGCAGGATACTGAAGAACTTCTCCGGCCGGCTGCCGCTGGTATTCATTGCGCACTCGCGCGATATGGAGCGCATTCAACTCAGGCGGCATTTCCGGATCGAAACCGAAATACCGGTCAGGTATCGGGTCCTTGCCGCCGCACAACTCGAAAAGCCGCTTGAGGCGTTTGTCGGCGTGGAGAACTGGGAGGAGGGCACTGTCACCAACATCAGCGGGGGCGGCGCGCTTATCGAACTGACCGGCGAAGTCTCGGGAGGCGATTACATCAATTTCGATACAGGCCTGGATGACGAAAAGACGCAGGTCAATCTGACCTGCGAGGTCGTGCGCATCACGCACGAGGGAGACAGCAAAATCGCGCACACCGCCTTTGTCGGCATCACCGAAAGAGTGCGCGACAAAATCATCAAGTACGTGTTTCGACGGCAACTGGACAAGATAAGAAGCGAGCAAGAGGAACTCGAAGCCGCCCGCCGCCGCCGGTGATGTAAGGCCCGTACGGGCCGAGAAATTCGTAGGGCACGGTTTTCAGGCCCTGCCGGAACCGAGAGGAAAATAGTAGGGCACGGTCTTAAGACCGTGCCGTCCCTGCGGACGGCCCGTATGTGCCGGAAGACGGAAGGGTCTCAAGACCCTTCCCTACAAAAATTGTGTTGTCAAATAAATTCGTAGGGCAGGGCCTTCAGGCCCTGCCGTAGAGACCTCGTATGTGCCGAAAAACGGAAGGCCTTGAAGACCTTCCCCTACAAAAAATTGTGTTGTCGTAAATAATGCCGTAGGGCACGGTCTTTAGACCGTGCCGGAATCGGAAGGCCCTGAAGGGCCTCTCCTACAAAAATTATGTTGTGCAAATAAATTCGTAGGGCAGGGCCTTCAGGCCCTGCCGTGGAAACCTCAATATGGTAGCGGGCAAGCGGAGGCGAACATATGAGACGGAAAGGGGACTATTTATGACCACGCAGAATTCTTCAGGCTCACGCCGGAATATACCTCCGCGAAAGCCCAAAAGCGCGGTCTCGCAGGACAAGGGTATGCCATTGGACGATTTGCCACAGACAATACGTGTGAGCAATTTGTCAATCATAGAATTAGCCCGGAAACAGCAAAAATTATCAGCGACGCAGCGCGAAATGATGAAGCACTCCAGGGAAGAAAAGGAATTGCCCAAACGAAAACCACGTCCGCGCCTTGACCACGAATGCTATGTCGGCCGGGATATTTACTCTGTTACAATATGCACAAACGGAAATCACCACGCCTTTATTAAGCCGGACACGATATCAGGGGTCCTGTATGAAATGTACGAGGCCGCCGGACACACGAGTCATTCCGTCGCAGCGTATTGCGTGATGCCCGACCATTTGCATATGCTTTTGATTGGAAAGACGAGCGATTCGGACGTGGAAATTTTCGTTCACAGATTCAAACAAAGAACCGGATACTTCTACAAGAAGATAACCGGGAAAAAACTCTGGCAGACAAGTTACTACGACCACGTACTGAGGGAAGAAGAGGACCTGACCGAGGTGGTGAATTACATTGTGTCGAACCCGGAGCGAAGCGGACTGGTCAAGGATTATCGCGAGTATCCCTGGATCGGCTCACAAATATGCGACGTACGCGCATTGCAATGATTAGAAACCATTGAGCAGAAAATAGTAGGGCACGGTCTTAAGACCGTGCCGGAACCGGAAGGGTCTCAAGACCCTTCCCTACAAAAAATTATGTTGTCGCAAATAAATTCGTAGGGCAGGGCCTTCAGGCCCTGCCGTAGAGACCTCGTATGTGCTGAAAAACGGAAGGCCTTGAAGACCTTCCCCTACAAAAAAGTGTGTTGTCGTAAATAATGCCGTAGGGCACGGTCTTTAGACCGTGCCGGAATCGGAAGGCCCTGAAGGGCCTTCCCTACAAAGTATTATAGAAGAGACGCAATAAATGAGATTCGACAGATTTACAATCAAATCACAGGAAGCCGTTCAGCAGGCCCAGGCCGCCGCACAGGAAAGGGGCCACACGGAACTCCTGCCGGAGCACCTGCTCGTTGCGCTTATCAATCAGCGGGAGGGCATCGTCGTCCCCATACTCCAGCGCCTGGGCGTCGCGCCCGAGACGGTGCTTGCGGATTTGGAAAACGCGCTCCACTCGGTGCCTCCCGTCACCGGCGCGGGACAACTCTACCTTGCCGAGGCAACCCGCAGGGTGTTCGAAACCGCGGAGAAGGAAGCGAACCGGCTTAAGGACGAGTATGTCAGCACGGAGCATCTGCTCATCGCAATCGCCGACCAGAAGGGCGCACGCGCCGCGGAAATCCTGCTGAAACACGGCCTGACCCGCGACGGAATATACAAGGCCCTCATCGACGTTCGCGGCACGCAGCGCGTCACGGACCAGAACCCCGAAGACAAATACCAGGCGCTCGAACGCTTCAGCCGCGACCTGACCGACCTTGCGCGGCGCGGAAAACTCGACCCGGTCATCGGCCGCGATATGGAAATCCGCCGCATTATGCAGGTCCTCTCACGCCGCACGAAAAACAATCCCGTCCTTATCGGCGAGCCGGGCGTCGGCAAGACCGCCATCGCCGAAGGCCTCGCCCAGCGCATCGTCGCCGGCGACGTGCCCGAGTCGCTGAAGGACAAGCGCGTGATGGCGCTGGATATCGCCGGGATGATTGCGGGCACGAAATACCGCGGCGAGTTTGAGGACAGGATGAAGGCCGTGCTGAAGGACGTCGCGCGCGCCGAGGGGCGCATTATCATTTTTATAGACGAGTTGCACGTTATCGTCGGCGCCGGCGCCGCAGAGGGAGCCGCCGACGCCGCTAATATGCTCAAGCCCGCCCTCGCGCGCGGCGAGTTGCGCTGCATCGGCGCGACGACGCTCGACGAATACCGCAAAAACGTCGAAAAGGACGCCGCCCTGGAGCGCCGCTTCCAGCCGGTCTATGTGGGCGAGCCGAGCGTTGACGATACGATTGCCATACTGCGCGGACTCAAGGAAAAATACGAAGTCCACCACGGCGTGCGAATCGCCGACGCCGCCCTGGTCGCCGCCGCGAACCTGTCGCGGCGGTACATCACCTCGCGCTTCCTGCCCGACAAGGCGATTGATTTGATGGACGAGGCGGCCTCGCGCCTGCGCATCGAAATCGACAGTATGCCCATCGAACTCGACGTCATCGAACGCCGCATAATGCAACTGGAAATCGAACGCAAGGCGCTGCAGAAGGAAAAGGACCGCGACAGCAGGGAGCGGCTCGATAAACTCGAAAAGGAACTGGAGGAACTCAAGGAAAAAGGCAACCAGATGAAGGCGCACTGGATGAACGAGAAGAGCGCAATCCAGAAAATCAGGCAGTCGAAGGAGAAACTCGAAGTGTTGCGCCTCGACGCCGAGCGCCTGACCCGGCAGGGAGATTTGGAGAAGGTCGCCGAGATTCAGTACAAAACGATTCCCGACCTCGAAAATGAACTGAAGGCCGAAAACGACAAACTGGCCGAATTGCAGAAGTCGCAGAAGATGCTCAAGGAAGAAGTGGACGAGGAGGACATCGCCAAGGTCGTCGCACTCTGGACCGGGATTCCCGTCGCGCGAATGCTTGAGTCCGAGGCGAAAAAACTGCTGCAGATGGAGGAAAACCTGAGGAAGCGCGTCGTCGGCCAGGACGAGGCGCTCCGTGCCGTTGCAAACGCCGTGCGCCGCGGCCGCTCCGGCCTGCAGTCCGCCGACCGGCCCATCGGCTCGTTCATCTTCCTCGGTCCCACGGGCGTTGGCAAGACCGAAACCGCGCGCGCGCTGGCGGAATTCCTCTTCGACACCGAGGACGCAATGGTGCGCATCGATATGTCCGAATATATGGAGAAGCACACGGTCTCACGGCTCATCGGCGCGCCGCCGGGATACGTCGGCTACGAAGAAGGCGGACAGTTGACCGAAGCGGTCCGCCGCCGGCCATACGCGGTGATACTCTTCGACGAAACGGAAAAGGCGCACCCGGAAGTCTTCAACGTGCTTCTGCAAATGCTCGACGACGGCAGAATGACCGACGGCCAGGGACGCACCGTCAATTTCAACAACACCGTCGTCATAATGACGTCGAACGTCGGCACGGACATCATCAAAAACCACGCGCCGCTGGGATTCAAATCCCACGAAGACGAAGCGGACAGGGCCGATATGCGCAAACTTCTTATGACCGAGTTGCGCAAGGACTTCCGCCCCGAATTCCTCAACCGCATTGACGAAATCATCATCTTCAATTACCTCGGAGAAGAACAACTGAAGGAGATTGTCGAGATACAAATCAGGAATCTCAAAAAAATCCTGGCGGACAAAAGAATCGACATCGACGTAACCGACGCCGCGAAGGCGCTGCTTGCGAAGGAAGGCTTCGACCCCGAATACGGCGCGCGGCCGCTGCGGCGTCTGATACAGCACAAGATTCAGGACGTGCTCGCGATGAAACTCCTCGAGGGCGAATTCCGGGAAGGCGATAAAATCATTGTCGACGAGAAAGACGGCGCCCTCGTTTTCAAAAAGGCCTGAAAACCGCAGAGCCGCAGAGCGCGCAGAGAAAACCGATAACTATTGTTGATTGTACTGCCAATGAAACGTGAAAGGTGACTGTCACCATTACGGCGGACCTGTTCTATTTACAACGCAAAAGGTGACTGTCACCAATTACGGAGCCGAGGGAGCGCTGCGACCGAGACTCGTAGATTGGTGACTGTCATCCTTTTGCATTCGTAGAATAGAACAGGTCCTGGGATGCTTTAATCCTTGTAATCCGTGGCAAATATAATGTGTCGGCTTTTTGCCTTCTCTGCGGTCCGCCACAAACATTGGCGGACAAGCCTCTGTCCCTCAATAAACTCGGGATAAACGGCTCCGCGGTTTTTCCAGGCTGAACTCCCGGCGAGGTGACGTGAACAGACATGCGCTGGTAATACTGAACCCCATCTCGGGCGCGGGAAAGGGCAAGGCCCTCCTGCCGATGATTAATCGCTCGCTCGAAGAGCACGGCTTCGAAGCCGAACTGCTCGAAACCGGCGGCAGGGGCGACGCGGAGATTGCCGCCAGGGAAAAAAGAGAGGACCTCGAAGTCATCGTCGCCATCGGCGGCGACGGAACGATAAGCGAGGCCATCGCGGGTCTGGAGGGCAGGCACGTACCCGTATGCATCGTACCGGTGGGCACGGCGAACTGCCTTGCAAACGAACTGCACCAGACCGCGAAGCCCGAAGAAGTCCACCGGCGCCTCGAAGCGATGCAGACCGAGGTTATGGACTGCTTCGCATTCAACGGCAGGCACGGCTTCCTGATGGCAGGGGCGGGCCTGGACGGAGAGGTGGCGCGGCGGGTCGCGCTCGCCCGCAAGGGGACCCTGAGACAACTGTCCTATTGCCTGCCCTCGCTGGTGACGCTCTTCCGGTACCCGTTTTATCCATTCAGCCTGACCGTT
>JBDRIB010000133.1:0-4006 GCA_043816375.1 Planctomycetota bacterium
ACCGCTGCGTGTCCGCCGCCGATGACGGTTACCCTGCCAAGTTTGCCGATGTTCGTGCCGGTGTTCGTCTTTTCGAGGAAATCGAGCGCGCCGTAAACGCCTTTCGCGTCTTCATTGCCGACCCCGAGTTGCAGGCTCTGCCACGCCCCGATTGCCAGGTAAACCGCCTCAAAGCCGTTCTCTTTGAGTTCTTCTATTGTGAAATCCTTTCCCATATTCACGCCCGTCTTTATCTCGACTCCCAGGTTTTGAATGAGTTCGATTTCGCGGCGCAGCGTTTTCTTGGGCAGCCGGTATTCGGGTATGCCGTATCGGAGCATTCCTCCCGCCTCCGGGCGCGCCTCGAAGATGACCGGCCTGTAGCCGATTCGCGCCAGGAAATACGCGCACGAAAGACCCGCAGGCCCGGCGCCGATTATCGCCACCCGGCGCCTTGCCCTGTTTTCGTCTTCCACTGCGCGCGGCATCGAGTAGTATTCCGTCTCGGTATCGGCCAGGAACCGCTTGAGCGCTCGTATCGCAACCGGCGAATCCAGTTGCGCCCTGCGGCACTTCGTCTCGCAGGTGTGCATGCACACGCGCGCGCATATCGACGGGAACGGGTTGCGGTCCCTGTGCAACTCCAGGGCTTCACGGTAACGTCCTTCCGCGATAAGGCTGATGTAACCGGGCACATCCACTTTCGCAGGGCACTCGTTCTGGCACGGCGCCCTCACCAAATCGGCGCAGACTCCCGCGCGGCAATATTTATAGCGGATATGTTCCTCGTACTCTTCCCGGAAGTGCCTGATTGTTGAGAGGACCGGGTTGGGCGCCGTTTGTCCCAGGCCGCAGAGTGCGGTCTCTTTTATCTGATAGGCCAGTTTTTCAAGTTTCTCGATATCGCCTTCCTCGCCTTCGCCCCGTGTTATGCGCTCGAGTATTTCGAGCATTCGTTTCGTGCCGATGCGGCACGGCGGGCATTTACCGCAGGATTCGTCCTGGACGAATTCGAGGAAGAAGCGGGCCAGGTCCACCATACACGTGGTATCGTCCATCACTATCAGGCCGCCGGAACCCATAATGGCGCCCAGTTCGGTCACCGATTCGTAGTCAACAGGCATACTCAAATGTTCTTTCGGGATGCAGCCGCCGCTGGGTCCGCCTATCTGTGCGGCCTTGAAATTTCTGCCGTCCCTGATGCCCCCGCCTATGTCGTAAACAATCTCACCCAGCGTCGTGCCCATTGGCACTTCGACCAGGCCCACGTTGTTCACCGCGCCGGTAAGCGCGAAGATTTTCGTGCCTTTGCTCTTCTCGGTGCCGATTTCCGAATACCATTGCGCGCCGTTGCGGATTATCAGCGGGACGTTGGCGTATGTCTCGACATTGTTCAGGACGGTGGGTTTTCCCCAGAGGCCTTTATGGGCCGGGAACGGCGGACGGGGACGGGGTTCGCCGCGGCCGCCTTCAATAGATTGTATTAATGCGGTTTCTTCCCCGCAGACAAACGCCCCCGCTCCCTTTGCAATCTCTATGTCAAAGGAGAAATCGGAGCCGAATATGTTCTCGCCCAGAAGCCCGTAATCCCTGCACGAGGCGATGGCCTTGCCGAGTCTCTCGAGCGCGAGCGGGTATTCCGCGCGGCAATAGACGTATCCCGCGTCGGCGCCGACTGCACGGGCGGCGATAATCATTCCCTCGACGACGGCGTGGGGGTCCGCCTCGAGCAGAGAGCGGTCCATAAAGGCGCCCGGGTCGCCCTCGTCGGCGTTGCACAGCACGTATTTCCGGTCGGATTTCTCCTTTGCGACGAATTCCCACTTCAGCCCGGTGGGGAAGCCGCCTCCGCCGCGCCCTCGAAGTCCGGCCTCCTTGACCTGGTCTGTGATTTCCTGCGGCGTCATTTCCATAATGGCCTTGTACGCCGCTTCGTAGCCTTCGCGCGCGATGTACTCTTCGATGTTTTCGGCCGATATCATTCCCTTGTTGCGAAGCACGCGCGTTTCCTGCTTTCCGAAGAAAGGTATGTCGCGAAGATAGGGAATCGCCTTTTCCGTTTTCGCATCGACGTACATCAGGCGTTTTACCGGCCTGCCCTTGAGGATATGCTCTTCAACGAGTTCCGGTGCGTCCTCGGGTTTGAGTTGCTGATAGAAATATCCTCCGGGGTACAGCACCAGGATGGGACCGTTTGCGCAAAACCCGTTGCAGCCGGTCTCGACAATACCCACCTCGTCCAGCAGGTCGTGTTTTTCGAGTTCCTTGAGGACGGCCTCCCTGACAAGTTGTGCCCCGCCTGCGAGGCAACTCGTTCCGAAGCACATCAGGAGATGCGCTCTCATCTTTTTTATTGGTTTTTCTTTCATTGCTGGTTCAGTCCTCAGTGTCCATATCCATTACGAGTGCGTATTCCACAACCGGTTTGCCGCCGATTACGTGTTCTTTGAAGATTCGGTTCATTTTCTCTGAATCGACCATCGCGTATCTGACGGGTTCTTCTTTCAGGCGTTCGACGGTTATGAGCGGTTCGTGGCTGCACAGCCCGATGCAGCCCGAAGTCGTAGCCCGGATATCCTTGCGTCTGGAGTTCGCCAGGTTTTCCAGCAGCACCCGCATGACTTCCCTTGCGCCTGATGCAATCCCGCAGGTTCCCATATGCACGGTCACGCAGGCGGTATATCCGCCTTCGCGCAGCGCGTTTTTAATCTGGACTTCGTCCTTGATTTTCCTCAGGTCCGCAAGGCTGCGTATCTTTGCCATTGTAATGCCTCCGATTCAAACAGCCGCCGTTTCCGGCCTTGAAGTCTTTTCCAGGTGTTGCACCAGGAGCGCGCCGACCTTCGCGGGTTTCACGCGGCGGTACACGTCGTCATCAATCATCACCGCCGGCGCGAGTCCGCAGGCGCCGAAACAGCGTGCCACTTCCAGCGTGAATTCTCCGTCGGGGGTTGTCTCCCCCACCTCTATGCCGAGTTTCTTTTTCATTGCTTCCAGCACCCTCTTGCCGCCACGTACGTAGCAGGCCGTGCCCAGGCAGACCCTGATGGTGTGCCTGCCGCGCGGTTGGGTGGTGAAAAAGTGGTAGAAAGATACCACCCCGTAAACCTCGCTCATCGGCAGGTCCAGCGCCTCGCTGATGCGCCTGAGGGCAACTCGCGGGAGGTAGCCGAACAGGCCCTGCGTAACATGCAGCGCCGGTATCAGTCCGCCGGGTACGCCCTTGTATCCTTCCAGTTGCTCATCAAGCCTGGCAAGAAGTTCTTCCTCCGAGATTTCCGTGCAAGTGTCTTTCGCTGTCCTGTTTGTCATCTGCGTTTCTCCGAATCAGTCGCCTGCCGGTATTTTCCTGTTCTCCGCCCGCCGCAAAAGAGTCGTCTCGAAGTCCGTTTCGTGCTCTTTGAAGTGGACGAGCAGAGGTTCGAGGCTGTCCACCACCCTGCACACCGCGGGGATGTCCTCGCGAAACTCCCTGCCGTATTCCCGCGACAGCGCCTTTGTGTCCAGCACCACCTCTTCGCGGCCGAGACGATGCACGTAATGAAAATCCACGCGGGGATAACCGATTAGCAGTGTCTTGAGCGTTGCGACGATGTCGCCGAGTGGCGGACAGTCCAGGTGACGCCTGTTGAAAACAGCCGTCAGGCTCGTTCCCGAGCCGGACCTTGATTTTATCTTCACGCTGCCACCGGTGAGTTCCGCGGACTCCTTCAGCAGGGGCAGTCCGAGGCCCACGCGTTTTCCCTCGAGCGTTGTGTAAAACGGGTCGAAGGCTTTACTGCTTTCGTCGGGCGTCATTCCGCGGCCGTCGTCGGCGACGGTTACCACGAGGGTACCGGCGTTCTGGTTGTCCCTGAGCACGATTTTCACAACCCGCGCGCCCGCTCGTATCGAGTTCTCGACGATGTCGAGTATGTTTAGCGAAATTTCCTGCAATTTGCCTTCCTTAACGAGGCGGCTTATGCCGTTCCGGAAGTCTGAAATTCATCTTCGCGAACGAAGCGCCGGTCGAGCAGCGCTTCCCTGA
>JBDRIB010000134.1:0-8117 GCA_043816375.1 Planctomycetota bacterium
AGTATAATGTTGTGGGGTGAAGGTGGCAGTATAGGTGACTGTCACCGATGTTTGAAACGCAAAAGGTGACTGTCACCAATTACAGAATCGAACGAGCCCGGCGAGTGAGATTCGTAGATTGGTGACTGTCATCCTTTTGCAATGCGGAAGTCGGGGCGTAGATTAGTGACTGTCACCAATGATAGTCAACTTGAGTACTTACAATTGTTGCAGCCGGGCCAAAAAAAAAGCGCACCCCTCAAACCGCGATTGCGTTCTGCAAGCGCGCCCTGAGGGGAGCAGCAGATTGTTGCACCTGTTATACGTCACAGACCGGCCCGGGTCAAGCCTCCCGGAAACCGGGTCACGCGGAAAGCCGCGAGCGTATCAGCGTGGCGCGCGCGACGTCGCGTTCCTGGGTCTTGATTTCGCGTCCTTCCTGTTTCTGCAGGTGCGCCGGCTGGGTCTGGATGAAAAGTTCGTTTATCGTGTCAATGTTAATGTCTTCGATAAGGCCCAGATTCACGCCCATTCTCAGGCTGCTCAACAGGCTCATCGTCTCTTCGGAGGAAATGATGCGCGCGCTCTTCAACATACTGTATGCGCGCCACACGCGGTCTTCGAGGTTTGCGCGGCTCTGATTGATAAGCGCCCCCCTGACCTTGCGCTCGTAGCGGATAATCTGCCTTACCACGCTTTCGACGATGGCGATGATTTCTTCTTCTGTTTTCCCGAGCGTCACCTGATTTGATATCTGGTAGAAATCGCCGCTGGCCTTCGTGCCTTCGCCGTAAAGCCCGCGCACGGCGAGATTCATTTTGGCAACCGCCTTGAAGACCTTGCGCAACTGCTTCGTCCACTCCAGCGCGGGCAGATGCATCATCACGGAAACCCGCGCGGCGGTGCCCACGTTGGTCGGACAGGCGGTAAGGTAGCCGTAGGTCGGAGAAAACGCGAAATCCAGTTGCGTCGCAAGGACGTCGTCCACGGCGTTGAGGCTCTCCCACGCATCGTTGAGTCGGAGCCCCGACTGGAGAATCTGCATGCGCATATGGTCTTCTTCGTTTACCATTATGCTCAGAACTTCCTGGCGACAGACGGCCACGCCGCGCGGCCCATCGGCCTCGGCGTGTTCCTTGCTGATAAGATGGCGCTCTACGAGATATTCCCTGTCGATGGCGTTTGCGGACTCCAGGTCGTAATATATCAGGTCGTCGCCGAGTTTCGCCTTTTCGATTTTCCCGCGAACGAAGTCGTGTATCTCCCTCTGCTCCTCATTCGTGCACCTGTTGAGAAACCGGTGCCCGGCAAGATTCCTCGCCAGGCGCACCCGGCTGCTTATAACGATATCCACTTCGGGACCTTCGCCGCGAAGCCATTCGCCGGTGCCGTTCGGTGGGTCAGGAAGCGTCATCGGGTTCAACCTCTTCAGTATGACTTTTCCGCCCGGTCTTTTTTTTGCTGCCGTGACGGAGGTTGTGAATCTTGTCGCGCAGGAGCGCGGCGTTCTCGTAGTCTTCGCGGGCCACGGCCGTCTCCAGTTCCTTTTGCAGCCTGTTCATCTCCCGCTCAACCCGGTAGGTGCGGCCGACGTTCTTCGGCGCCTTGCCGACGTGCTGAAGCCCGCTGTGGACGCGCTCGATAAGCGGCACGAGATTCTGCCTGAATGTCTCGTAGTCCTGCGGACAGCCCAGCCTGCCGGCCGACTGGAACTCCGAATACGTCAGGCCGCAGTTGGGACACTTGAGATTTGCGTCCTCGGGACGCGTGCCCAGCTGACTGCTTATCAGATTGCCGAGCAGTTCGCTGAACGAGAACTTCAGGGATACGCCGTACTGCTTGGCGCATTCCTCGCACAGATGTATCTCGGTGTGATTGCCGTCCTTTTGCATCTCGCTGACGCGCACCGTGGCTTTCCGCTTTTTGCAGGCATGACAGAGCATATCCTACTCCGGTATCAGAATCATTCTGGAATAATATATCTTGCGCAGCAGTTTTCGGACTCCCACACTGCAATGCTCCTGACCGTCACGCCGTCGGGAAGTTTCCCGGCAAGGCTTTCGGCAATGAACCTTGCGATGTTTTCGGTAGTCGGGTTGGCTTTCTCAAATTGGGGCAGTTCGTTCAGATAGCGGTGGTCATAATCATCCAGAATTTCCCCCAGCGCCTTCTTGACGTCGCGGAAGTCCGCGACCATCCCTATCTCGTCAAGTTTCCCGGCGGTCAGAACGGCCTCCACCCGCCAGTTGTGCCCGTGCAGTCTCTCGCAGGCGCCCTTGTAACCGCGCAGGTTGTGCGCTGCGGCAAAGCGGCTGTTTACAATAAGTTCGTACATACTGCGCCATTCAGGAATTGTATCGGCATCGTGGCGTGGAAACTTCGTGCATTATATCACCGCAGGGCCGTAGTGTCAACGCAGCCGGATTCCGCAGTATCGTCAAGCAAAGGGGGCAGACCCCTTAGTTGACGATTTTGCGTTCCTTGACTTCACGCTGTCGTGAGGATATTATCAACCTCCTTTATATATGAACGACCGGAAAAAAATACTGCTCAAGACGTTCGGCTGCCAGATGAACCGCCTCGACTCGGAACTCATTCTCTCGAGTCTGCTGGGCGACGGGTACGTTGCGACGCCGGAAGAAGGCGACGCCGACGTGATTCTCTTCAACACGTGCAGCGTCCGCAGGCATGCGGAAGAGAAGGTGTTTTCGCAACTGGGCCTGCTGAAGGCGCTGAAGAGCGCGAAACCGGGTCTCGTCGTCGGCGTCATCGGCTGTATGGCGGTCAACCGGCACAGGGACATCCGCTCTTCGATGCCGTTTGTGAACCTGATTTGCGGGCCGGGGCAGTTCTATTGCCTCCCCGGACTCATCAACCGGGCCTTCGCCGGGGAAAACGTGCTTGCCGTCGAAGAGACAAACCGCGCGCCCGCCCGGAAGGGAACGCGGCGCGAGAGTCCCTTCCGCGCGAGCATCGCCGTTATGCGCGGCTGCGACAATTTCTGTTCATACTGCGTCGTGCCTTTCGTGCGCGGCAGGGAGACAAGCCGGCCCGTGGACGAGGTCGTTGAAGAGGCGCGGCGCCTCGCGGACGACGGCTGCATCGAGATAACGCTGCTCGGGCAGAACGTCAGCCGCTACGGCAGGAACCTCGCTCCGCGCGCGGACCTGGCCGACCTTCTTGTCCGGATGAACGAGATTGAAGGATTGCAGCGCATCCGTTTCATAACGTCACATCCGGCGTCTATGAGCGAGAAGATACTCGACGCAATGGCCTCGCTCGACAAGGTCTGCGAATACCTGCACCTGCCCGCGCAGTCCGGCTCCGACCGAATTCTGAAGGCGATGAAACGCGGCTACGACGCGGCTCGATACGGGGAGATACTCGACTACGCGCGCGCGAACGTGCCGGGCATCGAGATTGCGAGCGATTTCATCGTCGGCTTTCCCGGCGAGACGGAGAAGGATTTCGCGGCGAGTCTGGAACTCGTCGAGAGCGCGGACTTCCTGAACTGCTTCGTCTTCAAATATTCGCCGCGTCCCGGCACCGCCGCGGCGGAACTTCCCGACGACGTGCCGCCGAAAGAGAAGAAGCGGCGCAACAACATCCTGCTCGAAGCGCAGGAGAAAATCAGCCTCCGCAGGCGAAAGGAACTCATCGGCAAAACCGTCGAGGTCGTCGTCGAGGGCCCCAGCGCAAGGAACCCGGCTATGGCCGTCGGCCGCACAAGCAACAATTACATCGCGCACTTTGAGGCGGGGGAAGAACTGACCGGCAAAGTTGCGCAGGTCGAAATCACCGCCGCCACGCCGCTCACGGTGTCGGGAAAACTTCCGGCGTGCTGCAAACGCACCGAGGATACGCATTGAACAAAGACGCATTAGAAGAACTGCTTACGAAAATAAAAGAGGGAGAGGTCTCCGTCGGGGACGCCCTCACAAGGCTCAAGTCCCTCCCGTTCGAGGACCTCGGCTTTGCGAAACCGGACCACCATCGCTCGCTGCGCTGCGGCTTCCCGGAGGTTATTTTCTGCCAGGACAAGTCGTCCGAAGACGTACTGGCGATCGCCGACAAACTGTACGCGCAGGGCGGCAGGCTGCTTGCGACAAGGCTGAGCGAAGAGACCGCCGGGGCGCTCCGCAAAAAATTCCCGACCGCGAAATACTACGAACGCGCCCGCGCCATCGCGGTCTCGCGCGACGAGATAGAGCGCACCGGACTGGTAACGATAGTAACTGCGGGCACGTCCGACATACCCGTGGCGGAAGAGGCCCGCGTGACCGCGGAAATAATGGGCGCGAACGTTACAGTTGTTTACGACATCGGCGTCGCCGGGATACACAGAGTGCTCGACGTGACGGAGGAATTGCAAAGGTCCAGAGTGCTCGTTGTGGTTGCCGGTATGGAAGGCGCGCTGGCGAGCGTGGTCGGCGGGCTGGTTGACGTGCCGGTCATTGCCGTGCCCACGAGCGTCGGCTACGGCGCGAGTTTCGGCGGCATCGCGCCGCTGCTTACAATGCTTAACAGTTGCGCCGCCGGCGTCGCGGTGGTAAACATAGACAATGGGTTCGGCGCCGGCTATATCGCGGCGCTTATAAATTCACTGCCTCAAAGGAACGATGATGAAAAAGAAAAATCCCGCCGGGAGTAAATCGTCCGATTCGCCGCTGCCCGTAATTCCCGCGCGAAAACGCGACGCGCACAAGGGCGACTTCGGCCACGTGCTCATCGCGGCCGGTTCGCCTGGAATGACGGGCGCCGCCTGCCTTGCAGGAATAGCCGCGCTGCGCGCGGGCGCCGGACTGGTCACGCTCGCCGTACCCCAGTCGCTTCAGCCCATCGTTGCATCGCAGATGATGAGCGTGATGACTCTGTCCTGCCGCGAAACGCTCCGGTCGTGTTTCTCCGAGGCGGCCGCGGAGGACGTTATGGATTTCGCGGAGAAGTGCGATTCCGTCGCGGTCGGACCCGGCATAGGCAGGGACGGCGAAACGTCCGCAATGGTCAGACGGCTTTTTACCTCGCTGGCAAAACCGCTCGTCGTCGACGCCGACGGGCTGAACGCCCTTTCGGACGATTTGGACGTCTTCGACAAGTGCCCCGCGGACCGGCCGACCGTGCTCAGCCCGCATCCGGGAGAGATGGCGCGCCTTTGCCTCTGTTCCGTTCAGAAGATTCAGGCCGACCGTGTGCACTGTGCCGGGAGTTTTGTCAGGGACCGTTCGCTGACATTATTGCTGAAAGGCGCGAACACGGTGGTCGCACAGGGCGAAAAAACCTTCGTCTGCGAGACCGGCAACCCGGGTATGGCCGTCGCGGGCGCGGGCGACGTGCTGACCGGCATAATAGCGGCGTTTCTCGCGCAGGGCTTTTCGGCGTTCGACGCCGCAAGACTCGGCGCGCACATCCACGGACTTGCGGGCGACATTGCCGCGAGCGAATACGGCGAGATATCAATGACGGCGGATGACATACTCGGCTGTCTGCCGGGCGCATTCAGGAAATTTGCGGAGCGCAGGAAATGAGCGAGATGCGAGTCGGCATCGGCTACGACATTCACCGTCTCGTCGAGGGGCGGGAGTTATGGCTCGGCGGGGTCGCCCTTGAATCGGCTACCGGGACGCTGGGCCACTCCGATGCCGACGTCGTTATGCACGCGATATGCGACGCGATGCTCGGCGCGGCCGGCATAGGCAACATCGGCGGGCACTTCCCCGACACCGACGTGGCATACAAGGGAGTGCGAAGCGGCGAACTTGTATCGAGCGTGCGCCGCCTCATCGAACGGCGCGGCTGGAAAGTGGTGAACCTCGACGTCAATATCCACCTTGAAAACCCCAAAATCGGCGGGCACCTCAAACGAATGATAAAGGTGATTGCCGAACTGCTCGACGTGGATGCGGAGCGGGTCAACCTGAAACCCCGCACCTGCGAGGGAATGGGCGAGATAGGCCGCGGCGAGGCCGTCGCCGCCCAGGCCGTCATACTGCTGGAGCGATAGTTATCGGAGAAGACAGGTGAAAAAACTTTATCCCCTGCTCGTTCTGGTTCCAATCCTTGTCGGCCTGTGCGGATGCAGGCGGGAACAGGAACTGTCCCAACTGGAGATTCCGCGAAGGCTGACGATAAAGCAGGAGAATACGAGGGGGCGTCTCGTCGCACCCGCATTTGAGAACGCCGTGAACGGTCTCTGCCCGGACGTGGAATTGCAGGCATACATCGGCGGCGTCGGCGCGCGTATCGTCAATGCGGTACCCGACCGGCACCCGCGCGAGTTCGATTTTTCCTTTGCGGCGGTCAACTCGCGCGAAGCCAACGCCTACGTCCTGTCCGGGGGGAAGATTTTTGTCACGCGCGGCCTGCTGGAGAGAATCAGGACGGAAGACGAACTGGCCGCGGTAATCGCGCTCGAAGTCGCGCACGTGACGCTGCGCCACTGCGGCACCGGACGTATGCCGCGCCTGAAAGACGCGGTCGCGCTGCACGCGTTCGAGTTCACCCCCGACGAGGAGGCCGATGCGGCCGAGTGGGGCGTCTTCTATCTCTTCCGCACCGGATACTATAACCCTTATGCCCTGGCGGACGCGATGCGCATTCTCGATGCCCTGCCCGCCTGGCAAAAGACCCATCCGTCCGACAATCGCACCGCCGGAGACATTGAACTTCTGACAAGAGAAAGGTATCCGGATTCCCCCGAACGTCGCGGCGGACGCAGAGAATTCCCGGCCAGCGTCGAGCGCCTGCAAAAGAAAGCGCCGTTCTATTATGACATCTTCGAGGACGGCGAGAGACTTCAAGAAGATGCCGCCGAACACATAAAGACGGGTCAGACAGAGGAAGCGAAATCGGAACTCAGGCTTTCCCTGGTCTATTACAACAACGCGCTCTCCGTGGCGCAAAAGGCTGGAGACCTGCCGGCGTTCTTTCCGGCGCGGCGGGGACTGGTCAATGCCGCGCTTGCCGGGATAACCGGGAAAGATGAATATATGAAGGCCGCGCGCGCGGATTTTGACCAGGCGAAGCAGATTGACCCACACTGCTATCCTGCCAGACTGTACAGGGGCAAATACTTCCTGGAAGTGGACAAATTTTACGGACCGGCGGAGGAGGAGTTAAAGGCCGCGATGATGCTGAATCCCGGAGGCGAGGGATGCGGCCTGCCCTGGTATTATATGGCGAAGTTGTTCGACGACCCCGACAACCCGGGACGCAGCGCGGAAAAGGCCGTCGAATACTACAAAGAATATCTCTCCCTCGAACCTGAAGGCGCTCACGCCGACGAAATCCGCAACCGCCTCAGCCGGTGATCCTCACCGCAAAACAGGCTTCAGGTTTCAAATCCACCACACACATTGACTAAATTGGTTAAATTGGTGACAGTCACCATTTATTCGGAAAAACGTGATGTAACATACTTAATATAAACAGGTTGATTTCTTGAGTGTCCCCAATTTCCGGAAAATACGGGTCTTTCGAATATATATTTGCTGAAATTAAGCATTAATTGGTTAATTGATGCTTAATTGGTGACAGTCACCAATTTTCTGGAAAAGTGCGATATAAGATATTTAATATAAAGAGGTTAATTTCTTGAGTGTCCCTGTTTTTCTGGGAATCAGGATTTTGATGAAGCGCGAGATGGGTTTTTTCGGGCTGACGCGCGCGATGACCCTGTCGAGGAAACTGCCGCGGGTCAGACGTTGCCGCAGACCCAGCGCCCCCTGAACAGTCCGCCGACGAGTCGTGGGCACGTCAGGACAAGTTCTACGAATCTTGATGGAGGGGACTTTGCCCGAGCATCCCAGGACCGGTTCTATTCTACGCCCCGACTTTCGCATGCAAAAGGATGACAGTCACTAATCTACGAATCTCCCCCGACGAAGTCGGGGTCGATTCCGCCCGTTCCCCGTACGGGTCAGGGTCCGAATGGGTAATTAGTGACAGTCACCGATGTTAGCGCATTTTCCTGCGCATAATGCCTGCGACTACGGCCAGCCCGCTTGCGCGTCCCATCATCAGGAAGATGGTGGAAGGCTCGGGGATGATGCCGATGTCAAGGGCTTCGATGTCAATAAAGCCGGGTCCCATAGCCCAAACGCTCTGACTCAATTCTTCTGAGAACGTCACTATCGGTTGCC
>JBDRIB010000135.1:0-9424 GCA_043816375.1 Planctomycetota bacterium
GGGGGGTGCGTATCCATACGGAGCGCCCGCTTACAATCCCGCTCCAAAGGATGAACTCGATATGCTGAAACAGCATGCGGAGTTCCTTGGCAGTGAACTCGAATCCGTGAAGAAAAAAATGGACGAACTGGCAAAGGAAGAGTGACAGTTGTCCTTTCTGATGACTGTTACCTGCAGCGAAAGGGGGCTCCCGGGGCCCTGCTTTCGCTGCAAGCACCAACTAACGGAGGCAAAGAATGAAAATTGCGATCACATCAACCGGTGAGACCCTGGATTCCGATGTTGACCCCCGCTTCGGCCGCGCAAAATATTTCATAATCTGGGACAGCGAAACGGAAAAGTTCGAGGCGATTGACAATGCTCAAAACCTTGACGCCGCCCAGGGCGCCGGGATTCAGAGCGCGATGAACGTTGCCGACAGGGCTTGCGATATGGCAGTTTCCGGCCATGTCGGCCCGAAGGCCTTCAGCACCCTCAAGGGCGCGGGCATCAAGATTGCGGTCGGCGTCGAGGGCAAGGTAAGCGATGTTGTTAAACTTTTCAAGGAAGGGAAACTGAAGGATACTGATTCACCGGATGTTGAGGGGCACTGGTAAACAGGCGGGTTGAGGCATATCTATGATGAAGACCGTTACAATCGCCGTTGCATCCGGCAAGGGCGGCACGGGCAAAACGACCGTCGCGGTTAATCTGGCGATAGCCGCCGGCGAGGGCGTTTGTCTGCTTGACTGCGATGTAGAAGAACCGAATTCACACATCTTTATCCGGCCCGAATGGGAAAAGAAAGAAACCGTGACCGTCGCATTTCCGCAGGTCGATGAGAATCTGTGTACCGCCTGCGGCGAGTGCAGGAAGGCCTGCCGCTTCAATGCCATTGTGGTAATGGGCAAGAAGCCTCTGTTTTTCCCGGAACTCTGTCATTCCTGCGGCGCCTGCCTCCTGGCCTGCCCGGAGAACGCGATTGCAGAGACGCGCCGCAAGGTAGGCGAACTCGAGACGGGCCGCCGGGGCAACCTTCTGTTTGCACACGGCAGGATGGACATTGGCGAAGCAAAGAGTCCGCCCCTGATTAATGCGGTGCGACAATGCGCCGACTCTTATCCTTACGTAATTATCGACGCCCCGCCGGGTACTGCCTGCCCTGTCGTTGCATCAGTGCGGGGCGTCGATTACTGTGTGCTCGTGGCCGAGCCCACTCCCTTCGGAATGCACGACGTTGAAATCGCCGCAGAACTGGTAAAATCCCTCGGCGTCAGGCACGGGATGGTCATCAACCGCTCCGACATCGGCGACGACCGCGCTCGACGTTTCTGCGAGGAAAACGACATAACGATTCTGGTCGAGATACCCTTTGACAGGGAAGCGGCCGAGGCATATTCCCGTGGTGAACTTCTCGTGGAAAGATTTCCGCGATACGAAAAACTCTTTCGCAAACTCTGGCTCAAAATACTCTCCGAGGCAACCGTATGAAACAGATAGCAGTCATCAGCGGCAAGGGCGGCACCGGCAAGACATCAATCGTCGCGGCCTTCGCGGTGCTCGCAAAGGATTTGGTACTGGCCGACTGCGACGTCGATGCCTCGGATTTGCATTTGCTGCTGGAACCGACGCTCGAAGAACGCGCGGAGTTCCGGGCGGGCTACGAGCCGGACTTCGACCCGGAAAAGTGCACCGGCTGCGGCGAATGCGTCAGGCTCTGCCGCTTTGACGCCGTCCATCTGGACGCGGAAAGCGGCCTGGCGAAGTTTGACCTTCTCGCATGCGAGGGTTGCGGCGTTTGCGAGGACGTCTGTCCCGGCGAGGCCGTCAAGATGCGCGAATGCGTCGCCGGAGAATCCTACCGTTCGCGCACGCGCTTCGGTACTCTTTTCCACGCGCGCCTCGGAATCGGGGGCGAGATGAGCGGGAAACTCGCCTCGTCTATCCGAATGAAGACGGAGGAGTACGCGAAGAAGACAGGCGCGAAACTCATTCTCATCGACGGCTCACCCGGCGTCGGCTGCCCGGTCATCGCGTCGCTTGCCGGCGTCGATGCGGCGCTTGTTGTCACGGAGCCGACTCTTTCGGGACTGCACGATATGGAGCGCGTGCTTGACTTATGCACGCATTTTAAGATATCTTCTATCGTTCTCATTAACAAAAGCGATTTGAATCCTGATGTTGCGGAGCAGATAAAGGAGTCCTGCAAAAGGCGCGGTGTAAATGTTGCCGGAGAGATTCCCTTTGACCGCGCGTTCACGGATGCGATGATGGCGGGCAAGACCATCATCGAGTACGACAACGGACCGTCGGCGGAAAGGGTTAAGGCGGCCTGGGAACAGGTCCAGGCGGCATGTTTGAACAAGTGAGCGGGGAGGAGTTGTGTTGTATTCGCCCGACATTCTCGAACACTTTTCAAATCCTCGCAATGTGGGTGAAATCCCCGATGCGAGCGGCGTGGGCTCAATCGGCGACCCGGGTTGTGGAGACGCGCTTAAAATCTGGATAAAAGTGGAAGACGAGCACATTGCCGACATCAAGTTCAAGTGCCTGGGTTGCCCGGCCGCCATTGCCACGACAAGCGCGTTCACCGAATATGTCAAGGGGATGCATATCAACGAGGCCGTCGAGGTGGACGCGGAAAAAGTTGAGGAACTCGTGGGCGGACTGCCCGAGGTCAAACGCCACTGCTCGGTACTCGGCCCCGCGGCGCTGTACAACGCAGCCATAGACTACGTCTTCAGAGAGACCGTCAGGAGAAACGAATAACCGGGATATATGTCGCTTGTTTTGTTTCCTGGGAGAAAGTTATGCCGATATTCGAGTACAAATGCGCCAAATGCGGCAAGGTGACCGAGGCGCTTGTCAGAAAACCCGCCGACGAGTTGCGGAAATGTCCGGAGTGCGGCGCAGACAAGCCCGAAAAGATAATCTCCGCCTCCGCCATTTCCGTCAGGGGCGGTGGAGCGTCGTCACGCGCAACAAGCTGCGGGCTGGGTTCGCCGTGCTGCGGCGCATCCGAGCCGTGCGGCAGCCCGCCCTGCGAGGACTGACATCATATGGAACCAGCACCCGGAAGATATACTTACGGCCCGGTGCCGTCGAGAAGGCTGGGCAGGTCGCTCGGTGTGGACCTGGTCCCGTTCAAGGTCTGCTGCTACGACTGCATATATTGCCAGTTGGGCCGGACGACAAACAAAACCGTCGAGCGCCGGGAATACAATCCCATTGATGAAGTCATCGCGGAACTCGAAGGAAGATGCGCGGAAGGCCTGAAGGCGGACTACATAACCCTGTCCGGCTCCGGTGAGCCGACGCTGAACAGCGAGATAGCACGGGTGATAGAGGCGGCAAAGAAAATGACTACCACGCCCATCGCTGTTTTAACGAACGGAGCCCTGCTGGGCCATTCACGAGTGCGCAGAGACCTGCTGAAGGCGGACCTTGTTGTCCCGTCGCTCGATGCCGGGACCGCGGATGTTTTTGAGCGCGTCAATCGACCTTGTCCCTCGATTGATTTTGAAAAGATGGTGACGGGCATTGTTCAGTTTCGTAACGAATTTCGCGGACAGATGTGGCTCGAGGTGTTCCTGGTAAACAACATCAACACCGATGATGGCCAGTTGGGGATGTTGAAGGGGTGTATCGACCGCATCCGGCCCGACAGGATACATTTGAACACGGTCGCGCGGCCTCCGGCGGAACAGTTTGCAGAACGTGTACCTGACGAACGGTTGCGCGAGATCGCCGCTTTCTTCGGAGATTCCGCTGAAATCATATCTCCCTTCGAGCGCGCCGAAGAGTTATCTTCGGTCGCCTCCGGCAAATCGGAAGTCCTCGCGCTGGTCTCGCGCCGCCCGTGCAGCCTGAGGGATATCGCCTCCGGCCTGGGAATGCACGAAAACGAAGCGGTGAAGTATGTAACGCGCCTGCTGGCGGAAGGGGCGGTCATTGAAAAAATGCTCAATGGAGAGGCATACTATATTGCTGCATCCGGAATAATGGAGGAACTTCGGTGAAAAACGACGGCAATGACAATGCGAAATGCGGTGTTTCTTCCGAACGCTCACCCGAAAAGAATCAGCGTGCGGCTGAAGAGGCACTGGCCGAAAAGCAGTTGCGCGAGCGGATGTCAAAAGTTCGCAACAAGGTCCTCGTCCTGAGCGGCAAGGGCGGCGTGGGCAAGAGCACCGTTGCGGTAAACCTTGCAGTGTCCCTCGCAAAGGCGGGCGAGCGTGTCGGCCTGCTGGACATCGACATCCACGGCCCCTCAATTCCCAAGATGCTCAACATCGAAGGTGTGATGCCCGCGATTGAAGGCAACACGATTACGCCCGTCAGTCTGGGAGACGGCCTTAAGGTTATGTCCATCGGATTGCTGCTGCAGTCGGAGGACCAGGCCGTAATCTGGCGCGGCCCCCTGAAATACTCGATGATAAGGCAGTTCCTCAAGGATGTGGAGTGGGGGACGCTGGACTATCTTGTTGTCGATTCTCCGCCCGGCACGGGCGACGAGCCGCTGAGTATCTGCCAGTTGCTGCCGGAAATCACCGGCGCGGTCGTTGTCACAACTCCGCAGGCCATCTCGGTAACGGATGTGAGGAAGTGCATAACCTTCTGCCGCCAGTTGAACGTGCCTATCCTCGGGGTGGTTGAGAATATGTCGGGACTGAAATGCCCGCATTGCGGTAAAGACATCGAACTGTTCGGCAGCGGAGGAGGAAGGCGCCTCGCCGAGGATGCGGGAGTTCCTTTCCTCGGCCCGATACCCATTGATGCGCGGGTGGTTGATGCCTGCGACAGGGGAGTTGTCTTTGTTCACGGATACGCCGAAAGCGACGCCGCCTCAGCCCTCAGTTTTATCGCCGGCAAGATATTGCAGAAGGGCGGGGAAGGGCAAAGCGCCGGCAAAATACCTGTTCCCAAAGAAAGGGAGGACTCTCGAATGAAAGTTGCAATACCTTTGGTAGACGGAAAACTCTGTATGCATTTCGGACACAGCCAGTAGTTTGCGCTTGTCGATGTAGAAAACAACGAAATCAAGAATACGGAGATGATGACGCCGCCACCGCATGAGCCCGGCGTGCTTCCGCAATGGCTGCACGAAAAGGGCGCGGACCTCATCATAACCGGCGGTATGGGGCAACGCGCGCAAAATCTGTTCGCGCAAAGCGGCGTGAAAGTCGTTGTCGGCGCGTCCGCGGATACGCCCGAGAACGTTGTGCGCGCTTACATTGACGGCACATTGCAGACGGGACAAAATATCTGCGACCACTGAGGAAACACGGTGGACTCTTTTGCGAAGCACGCAAAATGTTTTGCCTGTTCTCCCGCTGATAAAGGAGGACTGGGCATAGGATTCTCGCTCGACAGCGAAGGCGTCCTGAAGGGCCGATGGGTTGCGGAAGAAAGATTCCAGAGCCACGACGGCATCCTCCACGGCGGGATAATCTCCGCGCTGCTTGACTCCGCTATGACGCATTGTCTGCTTATGCAGGGAATAAGTACACTGACGGGCAGGTTGTCCGTCAGATATCATTCTCCCGTCCGCATCGGCGCGACGCTCGATGTGGAGGCGAAAGTGGAGAGGCGCGTGGGCAGGCTATTCGTAATGAACGCGGAAATTCGTGAAGGGAAGGACGTGCTCGCCCGTGCTGAAGGACGACTCATAACAACAAAAGGGGTCTGACCCCTTTTGTTGTTGCCGAATGTTCGACAACCAAACCGCTTTTTCAGGCGACTATGTGGAGCACAATTAAAGAGGCAATGAAGCAGTTCGCCCCGCACAGGGACAAACTGTTCGCCGCCGCCTACAGCCTGCCCTGGCCGCCCGCCATAAAGGAGAAGGCGTCGGCGGTCCTGCAGCACATCTACCGCAAGGGCATCGCCAAGGTCCGCCTCAACACACCCTCCATCGGCCAGTACTGGCCGACGCATCCGACGTTCGCATACGACAATGGCAGGGCGGTCTTCGTGAAGGCAGGGGCGGTTGGTGTGATTGAGCGCGAATACCAGAACCTGATGCTCCTGAAAAAATACGGCGTGTCGGTGGCGACGCCGCTGGGCGTTTACGTAACGCCTGAAAATTTATATGAAGAAGATGCGCTGATGTCGCCCGGCGTCATTCACGGCGCGCTGATGATTGAAGAATTTCTGCACTCGATATCTTTCGGCCACGCGCTCGTAGAGCGCAGAATACCGGTGCGCTCGCTGATTTCGATGACGGCCAACGCCGTAAACTGGATGCACCGCTTCGGCGTGCACGGCGATTTTAAGCACCAGCACATCCGCGTCTGTGTGCCGAGCAAGGCCGCTGTCAGGATGATTTTCACCCCGCCCCGCGACGACATTCTCGTTGACATAAACCGCGTGTGCATTATCGATATGGAAGGCTTCACCTTCAGGGCCCCCGGCTCGGTCGATGCCGAAAAACGCCGCGCAGACATCGAGTATCTCAAAAGCACGCTCGAATCCTATTTTAACCAGCTCGACAGCGAGTCGCCGGAAAACATCAGGCGGCTTACCGTGATGAGCGGTGAAGAAAGACGCCGCCGCTTCTCGGGCGTATGGGAGAGGCTGGAGGCGGCGATAAACGCGCCCCGCCGCCAGGACCGCTACATAGAAAGAATCGACGGTTAGTAAACCGCCCATATTGACTGATTTTGCGCTGCCATCGGTGACTGTCACTAATTATGGAATCGAGCGAGCAGCGCGAGCGAGATTCATAGATTAGTGACTGTCACCGTAAGTCAGGGAGATATGTAATCTGCGATGAGTGATGAGAGAAAACTGGGCGGCCTGATTGCCGGGAGCGGGCGCATAGTCGCGTTTACGGGCGCGGGCATATCCGCGGAGAGCGGAATCCCGACATACCGCGGCGAAGGCGGCGTATGGCACAAATACGACCCGAATGTTTACGCAAACATCAACTACTTCCTGAAAGACCCGACGTACTACTGGGAATATTATCGCGAAGTCAGGTATCCGCTGCTCAGGAAGGCGCGGCCCAACGACGCACACCTCGCGCTGGCACGGCTGGAAGAGGAGGGAAAACTGTCGGCCGTAATTACGCAAAATATTGACGGGCTTCATCAGGAGGCGGGCTCGCAGCGCGTGATTGAGTTGCACGGCACGACGCGGCGGATATATTGTGTGTCATGCGGCGTGGATTACTCGATGGACAGTGTTTTTGAGATGCTCAAGGAGAGGAACCCGCCGGCGTGCACATCCTGCGGAGGGATGCTCAGGCCGGCGGTGGTTTTCTTCGGCGAGCAGTTGCCGCAGGACGCGCTTGACGAGGCGATTGAAGAAGCGCGCTCGTGTGACCTGATGCTTGCGATAGGCTCGTCCCTTGTCGTTCATCCTGCGGCAAGTCTGCCTGTGTATGCGAAAGAGAGCGGCGCGCGACTCGCCATCATCAACAAAGGCGAGACGCCGCTCGACACAATAGCGGATTTGAAGATAGACGACGCGGCGGGGGCCGTTCTTCCCGCCGCTCTAAAGTCGTCAGAGTAGGGAAGGGTCTGAATTTATCCCGAGATGAGCCAGAGGGAGACCCTTCCGTTCATTCGGCCCATACGGGCCGTCCGTATGGACGGCACGGTCTAAAGACCGTGCCCTACAACATCATCCGCCTGAGGCGGATAGATGGTGACTGTCACCGCCCCTACGGGCGGCCTGTAGGGGCCGCTTCGCAGGGTCTGACCCCTGAGCCACGCCCGTCTTGTGGTGAAAAATGCGGATTAAATCCCGGCAATCCCTGCTCGTAATTCAATATGGGGGTAAAAACAAGCCGGGCGGTTCATGATGAACCGCCCGGTCTTTTTGCTTCTCTCTGGATTCCCGAAGGAAATCCCCGACTCAAGCCTTAGCGCAGTTTTCTGCGCATAATGCCTGCAACTACGGCCAGCCCGCTTGCGCTCCCTATCATCAGGAAGATGGTGGAAGGCTCGGGGATGATGCCGATGTCGACGATGCTGATGTCAAGGGCGTCGAGGTCATAAACCAGGTCGCCCATTGCCCACAGGGTGACGGCTGACCCATAGCCCGTGGCCGTGCTAATCGAATTGCCGAAGAAGATGCCCGCCTCCGCGTCGAAGAACGTGGTGACGCTCGTCCCGTCATACAGGAAGATGGTGTCGCCGTCGAAGTACTGGCCGTCCATGTTCATTTCATGGCCTCCATACGTATCGCCCCATGCCGCGTACTTGCTGTACAGGCCGTCATCGACAACGGAGAACAGGACATAGTCATCACCCACATCGAACTCGCCGTCGCCGTCGACGTCTTCAACGACCAGCGCGTCTATGTCGAAGGCGTAGCGCATAAAGTTGTTGAGCGCTTCGTAGCCGGCGACCGGAGTGTCGGTGTAGCCCTCAGCCCAGCCCCAGACGTGTGCATAAGCGTGCGATGGAGGAGAACCATAAATATCGAAGGTGGACGGCAGCTCCCACTGGCTGGTTGTGCCG
The DNA here is from genome assembly GCA_043816375.1 of Planctomycetota bacterium. Lineage (GTDB taxonomy): Bacteria > Planctomycetota > B129-G9 > B129-G9 > B129-G9 > JBDRIB01. Next base: position 8,448 of record JBDRIB010000135.1, read on the forward strand.
TTCCATGTCCAGACAGGCAGCCTGCCGACGTTCCCGAAGTTCGTAAACTCGTCTGCCCAGGTCCTTTCGGCGACGGCTCCCGCCTCGCCGCTCCAGAAGTAGTCCGGGTCGTCGTTCCAGAAATCCAGGCCCAGCATAAGGCCCGCCAGTCTCCAGGATTCCACGAAAAGGCTCCTGCCTTCAACGCCATTGTCCTGGTTTTTCCAGATATTGCGGTCGGACTCCTCACACTCATTCCATACGTCATCATCTGGGAATGCCGGGTGGTTGCCGAGGAGTTTGTAGGCGCGTTCAGCCGCCGTATCGCCCGGGAGGTCGCCGCCGAGGGTCGGGACGTACATATCGCCCGAGGCGTCGTAAACCCACTCGTAAGGCGACTCCGGCCCGTCGGGGTTGCGTGTGGGGTTGTAAGTCCTTGCCTCGTAGCACACGTCGGCGGCGTGCGCCCAGTAGGTCTGGCTTTTCGCAACGAGGAACGCATTGCGTTCCAGAATATACCGTCCGCTGACGCCGTAGCCGCCGGGATCGGCAATATCGCCGGAGAGGTACAGGTCATAGTCGTCATACCACTGGATTATCGCGCCGCTGCTTGCGGGATAGCCGGCCTCGTTGTACGGCAGGTCCAGACGCTGGGCGTATTCTACTGAGTTAACCGTAACCGGCATGTACCAGTTGGTGCCGTCAAAGGTTGTCAGACCGTTGTAAGTATTGCTCAGGTTCTCGTCTCTCCCCTCAAGATAGGTATAGAGGGACCAGCCACCGTGCGATGTAAAGCCGTTTCCGGTGCCGTCCCAGGTCTTGTCGCTTCTCCAGACCTGGTACAGGTTGCCGCTGGCGAGTTGAGCCTTTGAGCCGAAGGTCAGATAGACGTCTTCATCGTCCTGGTTTTTAGCGACATACGTATTGGGCTGATAGGTGCCGCCTGAGCCTTGAACGGCGAAATAGTGTTCAAACCCCAGGTTCTCGGCATCGAAGTC
>JBDRIB010000136.1:0-24757 GCA_043816375.1 Planctomycetota bacterium
TTGACGGCTCCACCGGAGAGGTATGGCTGAACCCTGACAAGGAGATACTGAAGAGCCTCAACGAGCGGCGCAAGGAACGAAGCACAATGTGGGTCAAACTGCAGGCACAACACGACGAGCCCGCCCATACAAAGGACGGCGCGCGGATTACCGTCCGCGCAAATATCCGAACTTCACAGGACGCACACGCCGCCGTGGTCGCCGGCGCAGAAGGAGTAGGGCTGTTCCGCACCGAGTTTATCTATATGAACGCCCACAACCCCCCCGATGAAGAGGCCCAGGTTTCCGCCTACAGGGCCGTCATCGAAGAGATGAAGCCCCGCCCGACGACAATCCGCACGCTCGACCTGGGCGGCGATAAGATGCCGCATGGATTCGAAAGCCCCCACGAAGATAATCCCTTTCTCGGACGACGCTCCATCAGGCTCTCCTTCGAACACCCTGAACTTCTCAAGACCCAGTTGCGCGCCGTCCTCCGCGCCGCGCACATCGGCCCGGCCAAAATAATGTTTCCCCTGGTGACAACAGTGGACGAACTGCGACGTGCAAAGGAAATCGTCGCACAGGCGAGACTTGAACTCAAAGAGGAAGAAGTCCCGCACGACCCGAACGTCCCCGTGGGGCTTATGATTGAGGTGCCTGCCGCGGCCCTGATGATAAAAAGCATTATGAAAGAGGCCGACTTTGCCTCTATCGGCACCAACGACCTGATTCAGTACGTTATGGCCGCCGACAGAACAAATCCGCAGGTTGTGGAACTGTACGACTCGCTCGCGCCTGCAGTGCTGCATATGATAAAACACGTTGTGGACGGCTGCCGCGAGGCCGCCAAACCGGTCGCCGTCTGCGGCGAGATGGCCGCGCGTCCCCTGACCATCCTCGCGCTTGCCGGGCTGGGCGTCACGGAATTAAGCGTCGGCGTTAGTTTTATCCCAGCCGTCAAGGGGATTATCCGCTCCTTCACAATGAAGGAAGCGAAGGAACTTGCCGACAGAGCGCTTGCGATGGAAACCGGCCGCGAAATCGAGGAAATGTACCAGGAGGTGATAGAGCGCGTCGCTCCCTGGGCCGAAGAGGTTACATAAGGCCGGAAAGTGTCGAAGTACTGAAGTGCAATTTGTCCGCCTCAGGCGGAGAACGGTTCTATTGAAAATTGAATGGATAATGAAAACGCGAAAGGTGACTGTCACCTTTCCAGGTGTTCTTTATCCAATCAAAGAGCAATAATTACTCAAGTTGACTGACTTTTTTGAGGCAACGACCGAGACTTGACCGCATTCCTTTGGCAAACAGCATCTTACGGTGACAGTCACTAATCTACGAATCGCGCTCGCGTTGCTCTCGCGATTCCGTACTTAGTGACCGTCACCGATGCTAGCGCAAAATCAGTCAACTTGAGTAATTACGGAATCGAGTCCCCCGTAAGGGGGGGCGAGATTCGTAGATTAGAACCGTTTCTCAAATGAGCAAATTGCATATAAACCGAAAGGCGTAGATTTGCGAACGGTGAAAGTCACCGTTCCCGCGTCTGTGCAAAAAGACTTCGATTATCCCGGTCGTGGTGCCGGGCCCGTCAGTCCTTGACTTCCACCAGCAGACCGTCGGCTTCAATTGCAAACCCTGGCTTTCCATCTTCCGTCCTGTCCTGCTTTCGCAAAAGCATTTTTCTTTTCACAACATAGTTGTTACTGCCTGTTAGTTTGACTTCGCACAGATATTGATCCTGCGCGTCAGACGCCTCGAATTCGACTATCTCCACCCTGGGTATTCCTCCGAACTTCTCAAAGTCCGCCCTGTAAGTTTCGGTGAACTGAGCCAGAGTTGCATGATTCCTGTAGTTCTGATGGGTGGCGTTGTAAGCGCTTTCGTAGTCGCCCAACGCTATCGGTTGAACAAGGTCTTTGTTTATGGTGCGCAAACAGACCGCCTTGTGCATTTGCATTGTAATCAAGGGGCCAATTGCTACTATCATTCCCATAAGAACGGCGGCCCAGAATATGCCGAAGATGCCTATTACCAGTCCCGCAATCGATAGCCCCCGCCCGCGGCTCTTCGTCGGGCCGGTCTTGGAAATGCCGATTGCGGAACAGATGATGCCGGGAATCAGCGGAATGACAAACAGAAGACCAAGCAGCGAACAGATGAAACCCGTGACTGCCACGCCGCTTGTCTTCTGGGCCCCGGCGCCGGGATACATTCCCGGATACTGCTGTCCATAGGTTCCCGGCGGCTGTCCGTATTGCGGTGGCGGTGGTGGATATCCTTGTGACATTGTCTCATTCCTCCCTTATTTTGTAATAATAGATTGCGAAAAGCCCGCCTTCACGTCCTTCGCGCGCGATAGAATATCTTGATTATCTCCGTCGCCGCAACAGGACTGAGAGCAAGCCCGATTATTATCAGCCAGTCCGCCGGACGTAGCGATGTGACGTGGAAGTACGGCTGCAGCACCGGCAGCGTGATTACCAGAAGTTGCAGGCCGAACGAAGCCGCAACCGCCCCGATAAGCCACCGGTTTCCGAACGGGTTGTTGGCGAAAATCGACCTGCGCCGAGAGCGGCAGTCGAACGAGTGGAACAGTTGCGCGATAACCAGCGTCACGAACGCCATCGTCCGCGCATAAGTTTCTGAACTTTCCATCCCTATCTGGAACGCAACAAGCGCGGCGGCCGCGATAACCAGCCCCTGTATTGACATAATCGCGAACTCCCCGGCCGGGATAATCGGCTCGGAGGGCGGGCGCGGCCTGTGGCGCATCAAATCCTTCTCCGGCGGGTCCACACCCAGCGCCAGCGCGGGAAGACTGTCGGTGACGAGATTAATCCACAGTATCTGCGCCGCCCTCAGCGGCACCGGCAGGCCGAAGATGGAGGCGATGAACATCGTGAGCACCTCGCCGATGTTGCACGAAAGCAGGAAGTGGATGAACTTTTTGATGTTCGCATAAATCGAGCGGCCTTCCTCGATGCCGGAGACGATTGAGGCGAAGTTGTCGTCGGTGATTATCATATCACTCGCCTCTTTCGTGACATCCGTGCCCGCAATGCCCATCGAGACGCCGATTTCCGCCTCTTTTATCGCGGGCGCGTCGTTCACGCCGTCGCCGGTTACCGCGACCACCTGTCCCCTGCGCCGCCATGCGCGCACGATGCGCATCTTGTGCTCCGCGGTAACGCGCGCATAAATCCGTATCCGCTCGACGCGCTCGAACAACTCGTCGTCGCTGATGCCGTCGATTTCCGCGCCGCCGACCGCCTCGTCGCCTTCGTTCCAGATTCCCAGCTCACGCGCGACGGCCATTGCGGTCTCCGCGTGGTCGCCGGTGACCATTACGGGGCGAATGCCCGCCGTGCGGCATTCCTCTATCGCCGCCCGCACCTCGGGACGCGGCGGGTCCATCATCGCGAACAGCCCGCACAGGATTAAGTCCTTTTCCTCCGGCTCCGTCTCCCCGCTATCGAGTTCTTTATACGCAACGGCCAGGACGCGGAGGGCGGCTGCGCCGAATTCGCGGTTAATGGCAAGGATTTCGCCCCGGCGGGCCTCGTCGAAGGGAAGAATTTCGCCGTCGATTTCCATCCTGCTGCACCTTTCAACCACGACATCCGGCGCGCCCTTGGCCATCAGGCTTCGTTTGCCTTTCTCGTCGCTGACGACAACGCTCATCAACTTGCGTTCGCTGTCGAACGGTATTTCGTCTATGCGCTTGAACGACCCGCTCAGCGTCTCGCGCCGGACGCCGCCCCTGGCGGCGGCTGCAAGCAGCGCGGCCTCGGTCGGGTCGCCGACCGCGTTCGCGGTTCCGTTCTTTTTGTCGAAGGTGATATCGGCGTTGTTGCACAGCACGCCGATGTTCAGTGCCCTGACGAGGGCGGGAGAGGGAGCGCACTTCTCGCCGTTGCAGGACAGTTCGCCTTCCGGCCCGTAGCCCGCTCCGGAGAGGTCGAAGGTTTTCCCGTCCGCGTAGATTTTGCGCACGGTCATCGCGTTCTGCGTCAGCGTGCCGGTCTTGTCGGTGCAGATGACGGTGACGCTGCCCAGTGTTTCCACGGAGGGCAGTTTTCTGACAAGCACGTGGCGGCGCACCATTCGCTGCACGGCGAGGGCAAGGGCGATGGTGACCACGGCGGGCAGACCCTCGGGAATCGCGGCAACGGCGAGGCTGACCGCGGTCATAAACATATCCATCGGCTCCGCGCCGCGCATCAGCCCCAGGATGAAGATGACGATGCAGATGCCCAGCGTCGCCCAGATGAGCAGCCGCCCGACGCCCTCGAGTTTGCGCTGGAGGGGTGTTTTGGGATGCGTGCCCGACTGCAGCAGGCCGGCTATTTTTCCAACCTCCGTATTCATTCCCGTTGCGGCGACAAGACACCTGCCCCGGCCGTAGGTCACCGTGGTGCCTGCGAAGGCCATATTGCAGCGCTCGGCCAGCAGCGTTTTCGCGTCGAGGACGCAGTCCGCGCTCTTGGCAACCGGAGTCGATTCGCCCGTTAAGGGCGATTCGTCCAGTTGCAGGTTCATCTGCTCGATGATGCGCACGTCAGCGGGGACGAAGTCGCCCGATTCTATCTCCACAATGTCGCCGGGCACGAGTTCGCGCGAGTCCATTATTTTTGTTTCGCTGTTGCGAATGACGCGCGCCTTCGGGGATGCGAGTTTCTTGAGGGCGGCCAGCGAGCGCTCCGCCTTTTCCTCTTGAATGAAACCGAGTATGCCGTTCAGGAGCACTATTCCCATAATAATGAGCGACTCCTTCCACCCGCCCTCGACGATGAAAAGCGAGATGAGCGCGGCGACGACAAGCACGATGACGATGAGGCTGGTGAACTGCGCCATCAGGCGCTTTAGGAGCGGTTCGCGGGGCGCTTCCCTGAGTTCGTTCGGGCCGTATTCGGCGAGCCGTTTTTCGGCCTCGCCCGGCGGAAGGCCTCTTACCGCATCGGAGCCCAGTGCGCCCAGGTTTTCTTCAACGGATTTTGAGTGGTATTCGAACATTCAGGAATTGTAACAACTCTCTTCCACTTCTCAAGCAAAACCCGCGCCCGCAAAAATCGCACGTAAAGGAGTCAGCCCCCTTTACTTTGCAGTTTTGCTGCTTGATTGTGAGGGATGTTGATGTTAGATTGTGCGGGCATTGAACGGTCCATCAGTGAGGAGAGGGCGCGATGGAAACTTCGGGGCAGCCCGGCCAGTACACTTCGACAATTAACAACCTCAAAAAGCAATTCCGTATATTGTGCCGCAGGCAGGCGGCTGAAGAGGGTCGTTATATAATGAAAGACGAGCCCGTGCCGGAAGGCAGGGTTATCGCCGGGTGGCGCGACAGGCATGAAATACTGAACAGCCTGGTGGATTTGGGAGAAAGGGAAAGGCCGGAGGTGCTGCCGGCGGATTTTCCGGACAGGGTTCTTTACCGTCGTGTTCTGGGGATGGAGTTGCGGGCGCGCTGGCTGACTCGTGCCGGCCAGGCGTTCCGCGCGGAGATAACCTCGCAGTTGCGCGTCTCCGTCAAGAAGAGGAGCACCGGCGGCTCCCTGCGATACACGCGCCTGAGCACGCGACTGGCAGGGCACGAACTTGGATTCAAGGATTTCTACTACGTCGGCCAGACAAGCCAGACGCACTACCGCGACCTGCGGGGTTTCGTTTTTTCCGAGGCGAATCTGTCCGAGGCGGACATAAGTTTGGCGAATCTGGAGATGGCGCGGTTCCAGCAGTGCGATATGCACGGAGCCCTGCTTGCGTTTTCGCGTCTCACGGGCGCGACCTTTCACAGGTGCAATCTGGCGGGCGCAAAGATGTGGTCGGCCGATTTGCGCGGTGCGACGCTGGCGCGGTGCGACATCGCCGGAGACGCCGGGGTGACCAGTTTCCTCAACGTGCTTTACACGAGAAACCGGCGTTACCCGGAGGGGATAAAGAGGGCGATGCTTGCGCTGGCGCAACTGTGGATTATTGCCTTTGATTATGTACTGCTGTTTCTGGCGCGTGTCTTCGGCGGAGAGGGCCGCGGCTCCTTCTTTACGCCCCGCTGGCGAACGGAGACGCAGGCCCCGTCGCTGGGGCTGAGGTGGCAGGCGACGCAGGTCTATCACACCGACGCGGCGGCGCTGCCCACCTGGGAGGCGCCTCTCTTCAAGCGATACATTTCGGACGAACAGTATCTCGACGCGGTGCGCAAGACGCATCCCACCTGGCACTGGGTCTGGGGAATAACGTCCGACTGCGGGCGCAACTGGATTCTGTGGGCGTTCTGGTCGCAGATGATTGCAGTTGTTTTCGCCGTTGTCTATCTGATGTTCCCGTCGATGATAGCGGTGAGCGGCCCGCTTCCGGTCGGCAATTTCCTGACATACTTCTACTTCAGCATTGTTACGTTCACCACGCTGGGCTTCGGCGACATATCCGCCGGGAGCAGTCTCGGGTCAGTCGTCGTGCTTGTGCAGGTAATCATCGGCTATATTTTCTTCGGCGGGCTGGTGGCGATGCTTGCAGACAAACTGGCGCGCCGGGCCTGAGCGGTCCGGCACAAGTTCTACGAACATAGTAAAAGGTTCACAAGCGCAACTCTCATAGCGGATACGACCTGTTTCAAGTTTCCCTGGCCGTAAAGACCGAGCCTTTACGGCTCGGGCGGGCAAGTTACAGGTTTCAGGTAAACCATTTTCCGCTACCTGAAACTTGAAACCTGAAACCTGAAACTTCTCTCACGGTGACAGTTGCCGATGTTGGCGAAGAATCAGTGATAGTTGGATGCTCCAGGTTTCGCAGACCTTGAACCATATTCGAAGAAGGAGGGATGGCTTATGAAACGCTTATTGATTATTTCGCTTCTGCCGCTGACTCTGGCGCTGACAGGCTGCCGGAGTGACCTGTTGATGGAGAAAACCGGCAGGTCCACCAGAATTGTAAGAAACGAAATGCTGGAAACAGTCGAGACGTACCTGATAGAAGCCGCGCAGAAGATGAGGCGGAAACAGTCGGCCTTTCACGAAATCCAGCGCATATCGGACACCGTTATTGCAATGCGCGTCTTCTGGGGCGAGGTCCCGCAGGAAGAAGATTACTGGAAGGACATCAGGGAAATCACGGATGGAATAACGGAAGAGATGCTGAAGGGGCAGGAGCCGATGACCTGCGCGATGCTTTATGAATTTCTGCTCCTGCCGGTCAGTTCGGACGCAGTCTATGAAAAAATTCGGCGCGGAGCCGGAGATGAGGAAGACACATCGCTTGTCGTCAAGGCCGATGAGGCCTTTCAGAGAAACTATATGCTGCGCGAGCGCCGCGCGTACACATACTTCCTTATGGACAAACCCGCCGCGGCTGCAAAGCAGATGGAGATTTTGGAGCGCTCTCTGGCGGGCCTCAAGAACCCGCCCGCGCGCCTCCCGTTCCTTTATATCCAGTGGGCCTTTTACCTCCACGAAAAAGGTGACGACCGCAAGGCAAGGCAAAAACTGGATGACGCCCGCCTGGCCCTGACCTTGAAAAGCGAGGAATGGCCCCTGTACTATCCATATACCGAAAAAGACCTGGAGTTGGTCAGAAACTGCATCTCCGTCCTGTCCGCCAGAATCCGGTAGCCGCGAGGCGGATTCCTTCGGAGTAGATTGGAACGGCGACACCTGTCCGCCTCCCCGGCCGCCCGTATGATAGATTCGCGAAAGGTGACGAAAGGTGACTGTCACCATTACGGAGCGCAGGCCCGATTTGTCGGGCCCAGCTCGTAGATGGTGACTGTCACCTTTCGCTTTTCCTCAGTCCGCCTCGGGCGGATATGGGCCGGATAAACGGAAGGGTCTAAAGATTCTTCCCTACACTCGCGTGTTAATATAACAATCTTTTTAGGGCACTGTCTGAACTTGTCCCGAGCAAAGCCGAGGGAGACCGTGCCGTTTCTACGGGTCCGCCTCCCTGGCCAGCCTGCCCGTATGGGTAAAGACCCCGTACGGGGGCGGGCAGGCGGATAGAATGGGGGTCTGACCCTTCGCAATGCAATTTGCTCATCTGAGAAACGATTCTAATCTACGCCCCGACTTTCGCATTATTTTATTGAACTTTGATTGGATAAAGAACACCTGGAAAGGTGACAGTCACCAATCTACGAGCTGGCCCCCGATAAATCGGGGGGCTGCGCTCCGTAATTGGTGACAGTCACCTTTCGCGTTTTCATTATCCATTCAATTTTCAACAATATGAATGTCGGGGCCGCCCGTTCCGGGTCCTCGCCCTGAGGACCCGTCAGGGTCCGAATGGGTAATTGGTGACAGTCACCTTTCTGTCACGGCGTCAGCCGTATTTGAGTTTTGCGATGAGCACGGAAAGGACAAGGAGAATTCCAAACAAATTGGCGAGGATGACGGGAACCTGGTTGAGCAGGATGCCGTATGACAGCCACAAGGTTTCGCCTGTGGCAAGAACGAGCAGCATTGTCAGCGAGATGTCATCGGTCCGGCGGGTCTTCCAACTCTTAACAACCTGCGGCAGGTAGGCGAATGTTGTAAAGGCCCCGCCGACCAGTCCGATTATTGTCGAGATTTCCATAGAGGTTAGTGTTCCTTTCCAGTCTGTCTTGCGGTGATAGTCACCTTTCGCGTTTTCTCAATTCGTCAGGGCGGATTGTTGAACAAATCGTCCGCTTTCGCAAGAAAAAAAACCGGTGACAATTTGCGCGGTTGATTCCGACGGATTCTCTGGTAAACTTATTGCCGTCCCTACGGACGGCCCGTAGGGGCCGCACAGGGAGGGTGCGTTATGACATCGCGCAAGAGACATAAACCGGCCGGTCGCGGTGCGCTCGAAAAGTCTGCGGAAGGGGCGGAGACCGGGAGTCCCTCTCGCAAGCGGCGAAAACAGGGCGCACGCAGGACGCTCAGGGAAGCCGCGGAAAAGAAGGACTGGCTGAAGCACCACGTCAGTGGGCGCCTGGTGGCCGTGTGCGCGGCGGCGCTTCTTGCGGCGTTTGCGCTGCAGGCGATAACAAGCATATCGCGCAAGTCGGTAACTACCGACGAGGTGGCGCATCTGCCGGCGGGATACTCCTATCTTAAGACGTGCGATTTCCGGATGAACCCGGAGCATCCGCCGCTGATAAAGGTGATTGCGGCACTGCCGCTGCTTGCGATGGACGTCGACGGGGGCTTTGATAAAGAGGAGTGGGAGGCAAGGGTAGAAGAAAAGCAGGGCGTGAAGTCGCTTAACCCGGATGATGAATGGGACTACGGCTGGCGGTTTCTGTTTCACTGGAACGACGCGAAAACCGTGATATTCTGGGGAAGGGTGATGATGGTCGCGATGTCGCTCGGCGCGGGGCTTCTGGTTTTTTTCTGGGCGAGGGAGTTGTACGGCAACGCCGCGGGCCTGTTTGCGCTGTTTTTGTTCTGCTTCAGCCCGAACATACTCGCGCATGCCCGGCTTGTGAACACGGATATGGGGCTTGCGTTCTTTTGCCTGCTGGCGCTGTATTGTTTCGACCGCGCGCTGCGCAAAACTACGCCTGTCAGGGTCGCGCTTGCCGGACTCACTCTGGGCCTTGCGCTGCTGGTAAAGTACTCCGCCCTTCCCATTCTGCCTGTCCTGTTTGCCCTCACCATAATCAGAATCGCCCAGAAGACGCCCGTCAGGGCGGGGTTGACCGGGGAATCTGAAATCGAGGAGAGAGGCCGGCGGATTCTCCCTTATGTCGCGTTGTGGGTCGGCGTTCTTCTGATAACGTGGATGGTAATCTGGGCGGGTTACGGGTTCAAATTCAGGGCGATAGATACGGACGACAGGGACGTGCAGGAGATAGTTCGGACGAGCCTGCCTTTGGAAACGAAATCACCCCTCAATGAACCATCCTTCTGGAGGCATACGCACGGGCCTTACAAGTTCGCGATGGAGCACAAACTGCTGCCGCAGGCGTTCCTGTATGGTTTTCAGTACATTACGCATTCCACGTCCGGTCGCCGGGCGTTTCTGGACGGCGAACACAGCGTACTGGGCTGGCGGCACTACTTTATAATGACGCTTTTGTACAAGACGCCCGTGCCCACGCTGGCATTTCTGGGCGTCACACTTTTGCTCACATTCTGGCTGTCTCGCGGCAGGTGGTACTACGAGATGCCGCTCATCATCTTATTCATAGTCTTCTATGCCATCGCTCTCAGCAGCAACATAAACATCGGCCATCGGCACATACTGCCCATCCTGCCGGTGATATTCATCTTTGTGAGCAAACTGGTCAATCATATCCAGCGGCCATTGCGGTCGCTTACTGTTCCGCTGGCCGCAATCTTCGGGCTTCTCGCGGGATGGTATCTCGTCGGGACCGTTCTTATCTGGCCGGACTACCTGGCGTATTTCAACGAGCCCTCCGGCGGGCCGGACAACGGTTACAAACATCTGACCGACTCGAACATCGACTGGGGCCAGGACCTCGTGCAGTTAAAAGAGTTTATGGATGAGCACAATATCGAACGCGTGCACCTGGCATACTTCGGAATGGCCGACCCGCATTACTACGGCATCGAATACGACTGGATATTCGGCTTATTTTACCGGATTGCACCGCGCTACCCCGACGATGGCGGCGTGAGCAGAGAATATGTTTGGATAATGACCTGGAGCCGGGACCCGGATATCGTTGAGATGGGGAAGCGTAACGAGAAGCCCGCGAAAATCGAGAAAGGCGACTGGGTGGTGATAGGCGTCAGCCACTATATGGATACCATTCTTCCTTCCGGGCGGGCAATTCTCTCTTCAGGGGACGTGAAAAGCGGCCTGCAGTTGTTTGTCGTCCTGCGGGATAAGAGACTTGTAGGAAAACTCAATGTCGATGGAAGAAACTATTACGGCCATATCGGCCATTCGATGCTTGTCTTTCATATGAAAGAAGATCTTGATATGTTTGAAACGCTGAAAGACTTCTACGACAAATTGGCGCTTAGAGGGGCGTTCGACTGAGAGCAGAAAATGCTGTCCCTTAGTGTATGGGTTGGCAGCACACTTTTTTCTCGCAACGGCGTGCGCCTGATGGTATAATTTACCAAACACGTTCCCACGTCTCAAAGGGGGGGGAGAAACCAATGAAGCACAAACACAGAATGCTCTTTGAAGCGGCGGCTCTGTCCCTCGCGGTCCTTTTCGCCGCCGGCTGCCAGTTTTCCCCGGAAGCGCGCAAGGTCTCCAGCCTGCTCCTGAGCAAGACGGGCTCGGTCTGCGTTATCTGGGGGGATGAGGCATCCCTTGCCGGATACAAGGCAGCGAAGGTCGGCAGGGTCAAGACCGATGTCGGAGAAATCAAGAATTGCGACAGGATATGCTCCATGCTTCACGAGGATATGGTCGAGCGATTGAAGAAGTCGGAACTGTATGCGGAAGTTGTCGGCGATGAGTCCGTCCCGCCGAACCGGAAGACGCTGCTCATCGAGAGCACAATCATTGACTTCGAAGAAGGGTCCCGCCTGAAACGCATGACGACGCTTGGAGGCGCGGGTTTCATCATAATCCGATTCACGCTGAAGGATGTCGAAAGCGGCAGGCTCCTTGCCGAATTCAATTCGCGCGCCTTCGTCAGGGACGGCCTGAATTTCGGCGGGACAATCGAGGGCACGGCCGGTATCGCGAACAAAAAGGCCGTAGAATTCATAAAAGAGCGTTCCGGCCGTACGTAAACTGCCGGACATTTCTAAATCGAGATTTGTTGGAGATGAAGCAATGAAAAACACCCGGAAATTCATTGTGGCCGCAGGACTGGTTTGTATTGCCGTTCTGGTCTTGTCGGGCTGCTCCGCTGCCGTGCGCAAGGGCTCCAGCGTGGCCTTTGGCAAAAAAGGCTCTATTTTTTCCATCAGTGGAGAGAAGGCAGACTTTTCCTCCTACAGGATTGCACAAGTTGCCCCGTTCACCAGCGACGTCGGAGACAAGAGTGACGATGTGCGCACTAAACTTCACGAAGATATGATTGACCAGTTGAAAAAATCGGAACAGTTCACCACGGTTTACGGCGAGGGGGAACTTGTGCCGGGCCAGCCGATGCTCCTAATCGAAGGCAAGATAATCGACTACGAAGAAGGTTCGCGCGTCAGGCGCACAATGACCTTTGGAGGCGAGGCGTTCATAATAGTGCGCTTCACGCTCAGTGACGCCGTCAGCGGCGACATTCTTGCCATTCTTAACTCGCGCGGCTTCATCAAAGACAGCCTCGCCTTCGGCGGCAAAATCACTGATGCAGTAGACCAGGTGAATTTGGGCGTCGTCGACTTCATTGAAGACCGCTCCGAGCGCTCCGACTGACAAGAGCCCCCGGAAGAAGAACGTTACTCAAGTTGTCCGACTTTGTGCTGACAAGGGATGGGGATAGGCGGCGACCGTCACCTTTCCGGGCCGTTTTCCTCTGACCGTGCAGAACTCGATAATAGTGTGAAACAGGAATAAAATTAGTTAACATTGTATGGTTTACCTTGACAATACGCCACTAAAGCATATAATATCAAACAGATGAGACAGATGGCTGTGTCGCTAGGTATAATTTTTTACGTCAACGGGAAAATCCCGTATGGGCAGCGAACGCGACAGAGCAAGAATCATCGGAATTCTGCCGAAGTGGCCGGGCTGGACACTCACCACTCCGCATATCGGATTCCTCCACGCCGTGCTCCGATTTCTGGGCGAAAAAGTCTCGCCAACCTTCGTTATGGGCGTGTCCGGCGAGGCGTTCAAGGTCTTCGTCACCGTCCCCCCTGTTAAGTCGTGCGGCCTTATAGAGGCGGAAACCTTTATCGGCACCGCCCTGGCCGCCTTCGGCTACGAATACGAGACGATGGACGGAGAGGACCCGGAAGAAATCATACCCGCGCTTTCCCGCTTCATAGACAAAGGGATGCCCGTGCTCGCCTGGAACGTGGGTGAAGTACCCGAGTGGGGCGCGGTGCTCGGTTATCACAAATCGCGCGGCACCGTTATCACACAGGGTATCCTTACCCCACAGGGCGAAGTAAGCGAGCAAAAAGTCCGCGAACTCACGGAACAGAACAACTGCTACGCGATAGTCGGCATCAAGGAAAGGAAGGAGACCGAGCCGGATATGACGGCCGTCGCGCGCGAGGCCCTCGTCCGAGCGGTGGCCATCTACGAAAGGGGCGAAGTAACGATATACGATGCCTGCTCGCGCAAGGACATCGGCCCCCTGATTACCGGCATTGACGCATACGGAGCGCTGATTCGCTGGCTTGAAGAAGCCGACGAAGACGAACTGGCCGCCCACTCCGAATGGGACTTCCCCTATCTGCCGCTCGTCCTTTCCTCCTGCCGGAAATCCGCCGGCATCTTTGCCAGGGAAATCGCATACCGTTTCGAGCCGGGAGCGGCGAAAATACTCAGTTCCATCTCACGACACTACGGACGGGCAGCCGAAACTTTCGTGCAACTCAAAAAACTCTTCCCCTTCCCCGGAGTCCCCGAAGACCTGCTCGAAATCAGGAATCGAATGAAGGCCGCCGAACTGTTCACCCATGCGATTACAGCAGAAAGGCGCGCCCTCTCCGACCTCAAGGCCTTCGTACGCCACTAACCCGAAATTCACGCCACGCAGAACTTAAGCGAACGGACGGAGCGCAATTTGCGACCGGAACGCTTCTAATTACAACGCAAAAGGTGACTCCGCCATTGGCGGACAAGTGTCACCAATTACGGAGCAAAAGGTGACTGTCACCAATTACGGAGTCGAGGGAGCGCTGCGACCGAGACTCGTAGATTGGTGACTGTCATACTTTTGCAATGCGAAAGTCGGGGCGTAGATTAGTGACTGTCATCCTTTTGCGGAATGCACAGGGGACAGTCCCCTGTGCCGAGATTCGTAGATTGGTGACTGTCACCGTTCCAAACCGGGAAACGCGGCTTAACCCCGCGCGCTTGACACCATCTCGTCACTGCGATAAACTCAGCCGTTCAACCGGATTGAATTTGTTGTTGATTGTCTTGCCAATGAAACACGAAAGGTGACTGTCATCCTTTCGAAACAGGCGTTTCTTTAACAATGCAAAGAACAATAATGCACCGACTTCCGACTTAATCAAATGGATTTCATTCGCGACTACCTTAACGACCTGACCGCCGCCGGTCTGTATCGCAAAATGCATACAGTCGCCCGGCGCGAAGGCTGTCATATTCAGGTCGGCGACAGGCAACTCGTCAGTTTCGCATCAAACGACTACCTCGGCCTGTCGCAGCACCCCGAAGTCGTAGAGGCCTCAGCGGAAGGCGCGCGCGCGGACGGCGCGGGCACCGGCGCCTCGCGTCTCATACAGGGGAACTTCCGGTATCACGAAGAACTCGAAGAAAAAATAGCGCGGTTCTGCAACGCCGAAGCCGCGCTGCTCTTTCCGACCGGATATATGGCGAACGTCGGCGTCATCGCTTCGCTCATCGACGACGACGACGTCATAATCTCCGACGAACTCAACCACGCCAGCATCATCGACGGCTGCCGCCTCTCCGGCGCGACCGTATCGGTATATCCGCACAAGGACCTGGCCGCGTTGGAACAGGCGCTTGAAGAATACGCGCTGTCGCCGAGAAGGCTTATCGTCACCGAAAGCCTGTTCAGCATGGACGGCGATATCGCGCCGCTGCGCGAGATAGTCCGTATGGCGGAAAAACACGGGGCGCTGACAATGGTCGACGATGCGCACGCCATCGGCATACTGGGCGAGGGACGCCGCGGAGGGCTGGAGTTGACCGGCGTCGAAGGCCGCGTCAACTTCCTTGTCGGCACGCTCAGCAAGGCGCTCGGCGTGCTGGGCGGTTTTGCCGCCGGGAAGAAGGAATTCATCGACTTCCTCGTCAACCGCGCCCGCTCCTTTATCTATACCACCGCGCTGCCCGCCCCGGTGTGTGCCGCCGCGTCGAAGGCAATCGACATAATCAGCCGGGACCCGGAACCCTCGAAGCGACTGTGGGACAACGTGCGCCGCTTCAAGGCGGGTTTGAAGGACGCCGGCATCAGCCCCTTCTGCGAAGAGACCCATATAATTCCGATAATCGTCGGCGGCAACGAAGACGCGCTGTCAGCCGCGTCATATCTGTACGAGGAAGGCTTCTTTGTCCCCGCAATACGCCCGCCTACCGTCCCGGAGGGCGGCGCGCGTTTGCGGATAACGCTTACCGCGATGCACACGTTTGAAGAAATCGATTCCCTCGTCGCCGCCCTGAAAAAAGTCCCCGGCGACCGTTGCCGGTAGAGCCGTCCCCCGGATGCCCGCGCGGCTTCGCCCGGGCCGGCGATTTGAAGGCAAAGTTGACTGTGACCGAGACGCGGAAAAAAAAATATTCGCTCGGGAAAGACGAGCGCATTCGCCTGCGCAGCGACATAGACCGCCTGTTCGAGAAAGGCGTATCCGCCTCGGACCGGTGCCTGACCCTTATCGCCCTGCGCAACGATACCGGGCGGCGGCGAATGGCCGTCGGCGTGTCGAAAAAATGGGGCAATGCAGTCCGGCGGAATCGCCTGAAAAGGCTGCTGCGCGAGGCGTTCCGGCTTTCAAAGCACGACATTCCGCCGTCGCTCGACCTGATGATGATTCCGCGCGTCGGGGTTGAAGAAATGACGCTTGAAGCGGCAATGGGAAGTCTGAAAAAACTTGCAGAGAAAGTGGCCGACCGTGTCCTTCGCAACAAAAACCGCGATTAGTCTTGTTCGTTTCTACACGCGGCTCATCTCCCCCGTGCTGCAGCCGAGGTGTCGCTTCGTGCCGACATGCTCGGAGTATTTTGTCGAGGCGTTGCAGAAGTGCGGATTCTTCAGGGGAATGCTCAAGGGTATGTGGCGCATCCTGCGGTGCAATCCCTTCGGCGGCAGCGGCTACGACCCCGTCGTCAGAGACGAATAAACTTTAAATACCGCAGAGGCGCAGAGAACGCAGAGAAGACTTGGAACCACGGATGAACACAGATAACACAGATGCTTTGACCTTTCACCTTTGACCTTGATTAACAGGGACAAAGTGTGAAGACCTTGAACCTTTTTTGGCCTTAGACTTATTCGCCTTCACGTACGGGCGGTAAAAAACGGCGGCTAATCGTCGTCGTCATCCTCGTCATCATCATCATCGTCGTCGTCGTCATCGTCGTCATTGTCTTTGTCTTTGTCTTCGTCATCGCATTCATCTTCGTCTTCGTAGTCGTCATTGCCGTTGAGGATGTCGATATCAATCAAGGGTCTCCGGATGCATCCCGTCGTCGAGGATATCCCCAGAAACATCACGAGCAGCAAAAGCGCCAGCGCCGTCAGTTTGAAAAATTTCATCGCGTAGCCTCCGTCTGGTTATTGTTCAGGTCTTTTCCGTAACCGGCGTTTTCGTCTCGACCGGGCCTGCGGCGTGTTCGCCGGCGAAGAGTTTTTCCCCTACCGCATCCCAGTCGACATCCGTCATAACACATCCGTCCTTCAAAAGCAACTGCCCGACCATCGGGATGCCGCGCCTGTTTACCTCGTACATCGTGCGGAACAAATCGTTGCTGCACGCCACGCCCATCACCGCTTCGGGCTTCTGCTCGCGCAGGATGCGCAGGGCGAACTGCGAGCCCATCGCCAGGTAGAAGCGCACGCCGCGCCCGTGGCAGGCCTTCCCGAACTCCGCAATTCCGCACAGGCCGCACTCGCGGCAGTTGATGCCTTCGGCATAGGTCGCGGCTGCGGGACAATCGATATGCCTCAGGCAGTGCGGCAGCATAAGAAGCCTCTTTTCAAGCGGCGCGCGGGAAAATTTCTCCGCCATAGCCGCGTTCATCAGGTCGATGGCGGCGAGTTCCACTTTTCTCGGCGAGCGCCCGAGCCTCCTCAAAAGCGCGCGCCAGGGGTGGCAGAGGAGCCCGACGAGGAGCAGGGTCAATCCCGGGTGCGGCACGCGGCCGGTCGCCCGCCAGCGCCTCAGCGCCAGCGCCCCCGCAATCGCACCAGCCGCGGTCAGTCCGAGAGCGATAACTGTAACGAGACCGATTGTGTTCAGTATGCCGTTCATTCTTGGTTGGGGAAAAGGTGACTGTCACTAATTACGGAATCGAGCCCGAAGGGCGAGGTTCGTAGATTAGTGACTGTCACCTTTTCCGCTTATACTCCAGTCTTCTGCAACTTCCCGGGCCGTCCGACGCCGAGAAGCAGTTTCTCGCGCACGTCGTCAAAGGACACGTCGGTGTTGACGCAGCCCGTCCTGCTTAGCGATACGCCCTGCGCGGGAATCCCGGCCCGGCCCGCCGCCTGCATTCCCTCAAAGAGGTCCGGCGGGCAGGCCACGCCCAGCACGGCCTTCGGCCTGTGGCGCATCAGCAGCCGTCGCGAAAAACTTCCGCCCGGATTCACGAACACGCGGACTTCCGGCGCGATCCGGCGTATCTCGCAGATGACGCACTTGCCGCATTCCTTGCACGCGAAGCCTTCTTCCGAGGACAGGCGCGCGGGGCATTCGTTATCGCGCAGGCACTGCGGCAGAAAGACCATCCTCTGCTCGAGCGGCACCGAGGCGTAGCGCGACGCGCGAATCTGGTTGTAGATGCGCACGCCCAGTTTTTCCGCCGCGTGCTCGTCGCCGCTTACGGCTCGCAGCACTCTCCGCAGGGGCACAAAAAAAAATTCCAGCAGCGTAAGCGTCGCCCGCGGAAAAAGCATCCGCTGCGACCTTCTCGCCAGAACGGCGCTTGTAAACGCCGCGGCGAACAGCAGCACGAGCAGGCCGGCGGCAATGACGGCGGCAAACCCCACCCAGCCGAAGAATCCCGCCGCTATTAAGTGAATACTCATTTCGGAGCGATTATATTCCGCCCGCGAAAACCCGTCAAGCAAACCGGCCTGCAAGATCGTCAACTAAAGGGGTCAACTAAAGGGGTCAGACCCCTTACCTGACGATCTTTGAAACGGTGCAATCCTTGACAGGACAGGGCCGCGCAAATATCATCACCGCTTCGTATGTTCCGTGACGAACAAATACAACGGCGAACGAGGCAATACTTTTGAAGACGGGTCGCACACGCGTAAAATCCGGAGCGCTTGCGGCGGCGGTGCTGGCCGCTGGCGTTCTGCTGACCGCGCAGATTACCGGAATGTCTTCGCTCAACGTTCCGGGGCTGCCCTCCTTCGGTAAAATGCTGGAATGGTTTTTCCTGGGCGGGGAGGATGTGTCGCCGTCGCTGGTTAACAACGCGCTCGCGGAGGGACCGCTTTTGCCGGCGCTGTATCTGATTGCCGCGGTGATTGCCGTTGTCCTGCTGGTGGCGGCGTTTCGCCTTCTGCTCCCGCGCGGAACGGAGACCGCGGAGGCAAACTGGGATTCGGCGGCGGTTCTGCTGGTGGTGGGCGTGCTGTTTGTATTCTTTATGGTAGTGGGTTACTCCGTATACACTCTGTTAGGGGAGATTGTGCCCTTGGAGGACGGCCTGCCGCACGCCGATATTGTCAGGCAGGGCAGGGTTGCCGCGCTTACCGGGCTTGTGGTTTTCTCCTGTATGCTGCTTTTGCTCATCTTTTTTGTGCGCTACCTTCTGCACGGCGGCGTTTCCGAACTGGGATTCTACAGAAAATCCGCCGGGTGGAAATTCCTCACGGGTATTGTGCTGTTCATCCTTCTCCTTCCCGCCTTCAGCGTCGTGCGTCACACGAGCGCGTTTTTCCTGAACGGGCTCGGGGTCGCGGGCGGGTCGCAGGCTGCCGTAATGTGGATTACGCTGGAGCCGAATCCGTGGTTCGACGTGCTTGCAGTTTTTAACACCGTTGTCGTGGCGGCGGTGTGCGAGGAGGCGCTCTTTCGCGGTTTCTTGCTCCGGGGACTGAAGCGCGTGACAGGCGGCGATGCGGCGATTATCGTGAGCGCGGCCCTGTTCGCCCTGGGGCATGATTCCTATCTGGCCTGGCTGCCGATATTTTCGTTCGGCCTGATTCTTGGATACGTCTATGACCGGACGGGTTCCTTATGGGTGCCGATAGGTTTTCACGCGGCCTTCAATGCATTCACAATGACAATTCTGCTGCTCGACAAACACCACCTCATCTAAACACGTGTCCGTAAGCGGCAAGCGGTTCGCAGGCACAACCCTCACAGTAAACACGCCCTGTTTCAGGTTTCAGGTTTCAAGTTTCAGGTCACGCAAAGGAGGTTTTACCTGAAACCTGTAACTTGAAACCTGAAACTTGCTGTTCACTTCTAGAGCATATTGACGGGGTCCACGTCGATGATTACGCGCGCGCCTTTTCCGTGCGCGAGGGCGGGACGGATGTCGGCGAGCATCCTGCGCATATCCGCGCTCGTCGGCGTCATCGCGAGCAGGTGCCGGCGCGACTTCCCCCCGATGCGGGCAATCGGCGCGGGCGACGGCCCCACCACGCGCATCCTGGTGCGGAGCGACGCCGCCTTGAGGGCGGCCCTTATCTGTCCGCATTTCACGCGCAAATCTTCATCCCTTTTGCCCTCGGCAATGAATCTGACAAGCCTGCTGTACGGCGGGTATCCGAGGTCCCGGCGCATTTGCATCTCCGTCCGCGCAAAGCCGTCGTAGTCGTGTCGCGCGGCCATCTGAATACTGTAATGTTCCGGCCTGAAAGTCTGCACAATCACCAGTCCCCCCAGTTCGCTGCGTCCCGTGCGGCCGGCGACCTGCGAAATCAACTGGAACGCGCGCTCGGCGGACCGGAAGTCGGGAATATACAGGGGGGTGTCGGCGAGGACGATTCCGACGAGCGTTACGTTCGGAAAGTGCAGCCCCTTTGCTATCATCTGCGTGCCGAGCAGTATGTCCGCGTCGCCCGATGCAACCGTTTTGAAGGCCGTCTCGTGGCTGGTGCGGCCGGTCATCGTGTCGCTGTCCATCCTGAGGAGCCGCGCCCCGGGGAACTCGCGCGCCATCAGCGCGTCGATTTTCTCCGTGCCCGTGCCGAAATACCGCAGCGGATACGTGCAGACGGGGCATTTTTCGGGCGCGTCATAGTCCTTGTTGCAGTAGTGACAGACGGCCCTCCCGCGTTTTTTGTGGTACGTTAGCGTCACGTCGCACCGCTTGCAGCGCAGCACAAACCCGCAGTGCGGACAATCGATGTACGTCGCGAAACCGCGCCGGTTCAGGAAGAGCAGGACCTGCTCCTTGCGCGAAAGCGTTTCCTTGATGAGGTTCCCGAGCCGCCGCGACACAAGCGGGAATTTTTTCGTCTCTCGCGCCTCTTCGCGCATATCCACGAGTTCCACTTTCGGCATAGGGAGTTCTTCCACCCGCACCGGCAACTCCAGCCGCGCGTATTTGTTCATCAGCGCGTTGTAGTAAGTCTCCAGCGACGGCGTCGCCGAGCCAAGTATCACGTACGCATCCTCGAACGTTGCCCGGACCACCGCGACGTCGCGCGCGTTGTAGCGCGGCGTCCGCGGCTGCTTGAAACTCGTCTCGTGCTCCTCGTCGACGACGACCAGTCCCAGGTTCGGCACCGGCGCGAAGATTGCGGAGCGCGCGCCTATGACTATCCGCGCCGCGCCCTCGCGCAACTCGCGCCACTGCTCGTGGCGCTGGCTGTCGCTCATCATTCCGTGCAGCACCGCCACGTCGTCGAAACGCTCGCGGAAGCGCATCACCGTCTGCGGAGTCAGCGAGATTTCCGGCACGAGCACTATCGCCTGCCTGCCCTGCTTCAGCACCAAATCAATGGCCTGAAGGTAAATCTCGGTCTTGCCGCTGCCCGTTACGCCGTGCAGCATTGCGACGCCGAATTTTTCGCCCTCGACGCCGCGCCTGATTTCTTCGAATGCCTTCGCCTGGTCGTCCGTCAGCGACAGGCGCAGTGTCCTTTCAACCTCGATGCCCGCGAAGGGCCGCGCGACGAGCCGCTTCTTCTCGATTTGAACCACGCCCTGTTTTGCCAGCGTCTTTATTGGTGACGCCGAGCACCCCGCCTCCGCCAGCAGCCGCGTCGTCGGCACCGGCGCGCTCGAGGTGAGAAGGACGCCGAGTATCCGCGCGCGCGCCTTCTGGTTTCCCGTGGACCGGCTGATAAGTTGCTCCGCCTCGTCTTTGCTCACGGCGAGCGAGACGTATTCGACACTGCGCCCCAAACTCTTGCGCTTTACGCCGCCGGGGACGGCGGATTCGAGCGCCGCGCCCCACGAGCAGCAATAGTAGTCCGCAATCCAGCGCGTGAGTCTCAGCATCTTCTCGTCAACGAGCGGGTAATCGTCGAGTACGTCGATGAGCGCCTTCACGCTCTCGACTTTTGCGACCTTCGACAGCCCGACGCAGAAGCCCTCGACCTTTGATTTCCCGAAGGGCACCCGCACCCTGACGCCGACGGCGATTCTGTCGGCGAGGTCCGGCGGGATGAGGTATGTATAGACCTTGTCCTGCGGCCGGTTCACGACGACCTCGGCGAAACGTGCGGTTATGTTTTTCCTGTTTTGCGGCAAACCTGAAACCTGCGGAGCGAAGCCCCGACCCGTCGGGGACGCCTTTTGTCGGGAAAACCTGAAACCTGAAACCTGAAACCTGAAACCTGAAACTTATGAAGTATATCATCGCCCTCTGACATCTGCCAGCGAAGAAAACGCGGGCCGGGGATGCCTGCTTTTTGTTCGCGGATATCAGCGGTTCTGCGTGCTTGACAAGGCGCGCGTCAATCGGCATACTCGCGAATTATGACAGAAGACTTGAAACCGTTCGACGAAATCGCCCGAAAGGCGATGCTCAACAACCACCGCGACGAGGGCGGCGCGGGCTACACGTACCATCACTGTATGCGCGTGGCGCAACTGGCACGGGCGCTGGCGGCGGGCGACGAGTTGCAGGGCAGGGGCGTCGATGTCGAGACGATGACAATCGCCGCAATGTTTCACGACGTGGGACGCGACATCGACCCGAAAAATCATTGCGAGGCCGGACGCGAATTCGTCCTGAAAGAACTCAGGCCGCTCCTCCCGGAGGAGCAACTCGACAGGGTCGCGCTCGTCGTCCTGAAGCACAACCGGCCCGTGAACATCGAGTCCGAAATTATTCACGACGCCGACCTCATCGACCACTGCGGCGCGATGAATACCTGGCGGCTGTTCTGTTACTTCGCGCATAACGGGGGAAACAAGTACGATGTGCTGAAGTATTTTGACGATAACAAGGACAGGTGGCTGCTGAAGCATATCGAATGGGCGATATTCGAGACCGCGCGGGACGAAATCAGGCGTCGAATCGCATTCGAAGAGCGGTTCATCGAAGAACTCCGGCGCGAGTTGAACTGCGAACTACCCGCGGGGATTAATGTAGAGAAGGGCCTTTAATGCCTTTGGGCTCTTCCGCCGAAAGCACTTTCCATCGGCACGGCCTATTGAAACACGAAAGGTGACTGTCATCCTTTCGTGTTATCCTGAGCGAAGCCGAGAGGGAGACCGTGCCGCCTGCGGGCGGCCCGTAACGGCCGCAAACGAATGAGGACGAAATGACAAAGGACGAACTCGGCAGGGCGATTCTCGACGCCGCGCATCTTGAGGGCGACTTCGTCCTCCGCAGCGGCAGGCGCAGCAGGTACTACCTCGACAAGTATCTCTTCGAGACGAGGCCGGATATCCTGCGCGCGGTTGCCGCCGAGGCGGCGAAACTGCTCCCCGACGGAGTTGACAGGATTGCCGGGACCGAACTCGGCGCGGTCGCACTGGCGGCGGCGCTGTCGCTCGAAACGGGCATCCCCTTCATCATCGCGCGCAAGGCCGCAAAAGATTACGGCACGTCGAAATCAATCGAAGGCGCCTGGAAGCCCGGCGAAAAAGCCGTGCTCGTCGAAGACGTGCTGACCACCGGCGGCGCGGCGATTCAGGCGGCGGAGATGCTCCGGGATTCGGGCCTGGACGTCGCGCTTGTCATCGGCGTGATTGACAGAGAGGAAGGCGCGCGCGAGGCCTTCGCGAAAAAATCGTTCGACTACACCGCGCTGTTCACCAAAACCGAACTCGGCATTTGACCGAACGTAGGGAAGGGCCTTCCCTGGCCGTAAAGACCGAGCCTTTACGGCTCGGGCGGGCAGGCCCTTCCGAATCGCGGGAGGGTCTAAAGACCCTCCCCTACATCCATCATTCAAAAACATTGACCACGCTGATTAAACAATTTCTTCGGTACCTCGAACACCAGAAAGGCGTCTCGCCCAACACGCTCAGGGCGTATCGCATTGATTTGGCGCAGTTCTGCGAGGTCGCGGGCGTCGAGGACGATAACGCCCTGAAGGAAGTCAGTTATGTGAACATACGCACATTTCTCGCATCCTTGAAGGCGGCAAACCGGTCGAAGCGTTCAATCGCCCGCAAACTCGCCGCCGTCCGAAGCCTCTACAGGTATCTCTGCAAAATCGGCGTGCTCGACGGCAACCCGGCCGTCGGAGTTCGTTCGCCGAAACTGGACAAACATCTGCCCGATTTCCTCGACACCTCCCAGGTAGCAAAACTTCTCAGCACGCCCGACCCGGAAAGTTTCCAGGGACTCCGCGACAGCGCGATTCTGGAGACGCTGTACAGCACCGGCTTGCGCGTCGGCGAACTCGTCGCAATCAACCTTCGCGACATCGATTTGCGCTCCGGCGTCGTGCGCGTGATGGGCAAGGGCCGCAGGGAGCGCCTTGCTCCGCTGGGCTCGTACGCAATCGCGGCGATTCAGGATTATTTGCAGAACAGGGATGCTTTTTTTCAGAAAAGGGATTTCAGGCGGCACGTCCTCTTTATCAACCGCTTCGGCACCCGGCTTAGCGCGAGGAGCGTCGAGAGGAGTATGGAGAAATACATCGCAACGGCGGGATTGAGCGGGAAGGTAACGCCGCACGTTTTGCGGCACAGTTTCGCCACGCATCTTCTGAACAACGGTGCCGATTTGCGTTCCGTGCAGGAACTCCTCGGCCACGCCAGCCTTTCAACCACGCAAATCTACACCCACGTCACCCACGAGCGTCTCAAGCGCGTTTACGACAAGGCCCACCCGAGGGCGTAATCATATTCACCGCGAGGAAGGTCAGGAATCCGCGTTTATCCGTGTGAATCTGTGGTTTCTCCGGTGCTTCCTTCTGCGTTTTTCAGCGTTTTTCTGCGCCTTCTGCGTTGAATCAACTGTCTCTATTCAAGCAGGCGGTTGATTATCTCGCGGGCGAGGTTGCCGTCTATCCGGTCCCGGTGCTGCGACATAATCGCCTTCATCACCTTGCCGAAGTCCTGTTTGCCGGCGGCGCCGATTTCCTCGATTGCCTTCCTGGCGATTTCCTCCACCTGCGCCTCGCCCATTTCTTCGGGCAGGTACAAGTTGATGATTTCGAGTTCTCTCTCTTCCTTCGTCACAAGGTCGTCGCGGCCGCCTTTCCCGTACTGCTCGATTGAGTCGCGGCGCATCTTGGCGCAGCGCCTTATCACCGTAATGATTTCCGATTCTTCGAGGTCCTCGTTCTTCTTCACTTTTTCATTTTTCAGTTCGGCCAGAAGCCCGCGAATCGTGAGCACTTTGTCCCGCTCGCCCGCTTTCATCGCGGCCTTCAAATCGGCGTTCAGTCTGTCAATCATTGTTTCTTCCTCATCTGTGAATAAGTCGCACGAGCAGGCCGTCGCGCACGCCAATCGCCTGCCAGGGACACATTTCCTGGCAGCAGAAACAGCGGATACATCGACCGTTGTCGATTTTAACCTTTGCGTCGATTGAAATCGCCTGCGCGGGACAAATCTTCGCGCACTCTCCGCACAGGCGGCACTTTTTTGCATCGACGCGCGGCCGCGACGTGAACAGGCGGCGCAGC
>JBDRIB010000137.1:0-3215 GCA_043816375.1 Planctomycetota bacterium
TTTGAGTCCGGACTGAAGGCGATACCTGCTATTTTGTCGTACGTGCCTTCCTTCTCTTTTCCATCCACCACCAGCACGGTTTTTTCGCCGCGTTTGACTGCGAATGCGACACGTCGCGAATCGGGGCTTACGGCCAGCGACTCGACAGATGTTCCGTCAACCTTGCCCAGTGAGATTTCCGTCACTCTGGGTCTCGGCACGAAGACTTGCGGCTCTCCGCACTGATATTGCGTTGAGCAACAACCGCTCCCCCCAACGGCGACTGCACCAAACAGCAGCAACAAAACCACATTTCGTTTTAGATGCCTTTTCATCGTTCTTTCTCCCAAAAACTCACCACGGGTTATATCCGATATCCGGCAATGCTTTGACCATTGACCTTTCACCTTTGACCTAGATGTATAGTTCCCAGGAGAAGGAATAGCCCGCCCTGACCCGGGCGGCGAGTTCTTCCCTGTCGAGCGCGGTCAGCGGGCCTATCTCGACGGCCCAGGGCCTGCCGTCTTTGGCCGTTGTGCGCGGCAGTATAATGCCCGCGTACTGGAGCCAGCGGCTGTACATCTCAATCTGCGCGCGTCGCACGGTCTCGGGCGAGTCGTCGCCCTCGGCGTTTTTCAGCGGGTGGAATTCTTCCCCTCGGACGACCTCCATAGTCACGGAACTCTCGCAGAAACCGAGCGCGTCAAAAACGAAGGTCTCGAACTTCACCGCGTTGGGCTTTTCAGGCTCGACGAGTTTGCCCTTGTCATCAATGTGCGCGGCCTTTTTCACGGCCTTGTGGTAAGGCAGTTGCAGGCCGCCCTTGTTCATCTTCTCCACGAAATCGACGTTGAGCATATGCACCGCGATGTTGCCGCCGTCGTACTTGAGCCGCCCGTCGGGCAGCCTTTCCCGCATTTGTTCCGGCGTCAAATCACTGTATTCAATCATCCCGAGTTTCCCGTCGATGAGACCGATTACGCCGACCTTTTCCATCGGGTCGTCCTTGCGGACAACCTTCGTGGACATCTGCGCCTTTGCCCGGACGTGGTATCCGATGAAGACAGGGTCGCAGATGCGCAGAAGCGGGTTATCGACCTGGAAGTAGAAAATTTCTTCGACGCCGCGTTTGCGCATATCGTCCAGGGAGCCGCTGTCTTTGAGCGCCATCAGCGAGCCGCCGTGGCCGTTGGGGTTGGTGAAGATGCGGTCCTTCGCTTCGAGCATAAGTTTCCCGCTTTTATCGACCGCGGGAATCATTGCCTGCTGGAAGAAGCGAACGTCGCCGGGATTGAGACCGAAGAATTTTTGTTCTTCAAAGAAATCCACCGTCTGCCGGTGATTGGCCTCGCTGGTCATTATGTACCACGGTATCGCGACGTTGTGTCTGCGGCCGCGCGCGAGGATTTTCTCCGCGTGCAACTGGAACAGGCTCTTGCCCTTGACCGGCGTTACGGGATACATTCCCTTGGGGTAGTCGTAGCCGAGCCGCGTCGCCTGTCCGCCGGAGACGACAAACGCGGCGACCTTTCCCCCGGCGATTAATTCCTCGCCGAGTTTTCGCGCTTCGTCTTCTTTTTTCTTTTCCTCATCCGTCTGCGGGACGGATATCGCGGGCGCGGGCTGCACGTCGCCAATCTTTGCGGCGGCCTCCGCCGATTTGACGTGCTCTTCCACGAGGCGCTTCAGCAGGCCGAAATCCACGGTCGCGGCTTGCCGGAGCAGTTTCTTTCGCGATTCGGGCGACAGTTCGTCCCAGAACCTGAAGACCTGCCCCTCGCCTTCGGCAAAGAATCTGTCGATTACCGCCTGGTCATTTTTGTTGTCCGCTTTCGGCGCTTTCATACGTCGTCTCGCATTGTTACAGTTTCTTACGGTGACAGTCACTAATCCCGACACGTCGGAACAAGTTCTACGAATCGCGGCGCAGGGGACTGTCCCCGGAGCATCCTAGGACCTGTTCTATTCTACGAATCCAAAAGGATGACAGTCACCAATCTACGAGTCTCGGTCGCAACGCTTCCTCGACTCCGTAATTGGTGACAGTCACCTTTTGTGTTGTAAATAGAACAGGTCCGCCGTAATTAGTGACAGTCACCCTTCGTGTTTCATTGGCAAGACAATCAACATTAACTTATTGCCTTGATGACCTTGTCGAAGACGCGCGCGCGGATTCCTTCGCAGGAGGCGAGGGTTTCTTCGAGTTCCTTGCGCGTTTTTTCGACGAGGTCCTTGTCTTTGAGGTACTTGAGATTGATTTCCACGTTGAGTCGCGCGCCCTGCATAGCCGCCTCTGCAAGCAGAACCGACACGCCGACGTCGCTGATAAGGTATGGATTGGCAATATCGACGAGTTTGTCGGCGACCCCGACCTGGGCGGCGCAGTTCCGAACCAGTTCCATCGGCACGGCCATTGTCTTTTTCAGCGCCTCCTGCATGGCGGCGGTTCGGGCGGCCTTTTGCTCATCAGTTTCTTTGGGCATTTTCGAGGCGCTTGTGTAATTGTTATAGGCCGTGACGTCGTCCTCGACGATTTTCGAGCAGGCGTTCATTATCTTCATACTCTCATCAAGCAGTTCGCGCACCTGCGGCTCAACGTCCTTGAACTTTTCCTTGCCGACGGTGAAGTTCGCCGCCATTGCGGACATCGACGCTCCGAGCGCGCCGGCCAGGGCCGAGATGCTTCCGCCGCCGGGCGCGGGTTTGTTTGAGGCCGCGTCTTCGAGATAAGTCGTGATTGGTTTTTCAAGATACATCACGCATTCCTCCATAATTTTTCGGTTATCGGCGCCAGACGAACCGGCATCTGGTTGTGTGCCTCATTGAGAAAAAGGTTACGTTCCAAACGGTGACACTTGTCCGCCTGAGGCGGAGTCACCTGTCCGTTAGTGCTTCGATGCCGGGAAGTTTCTTGCCTTCGAGGAATTCCAGCGACGCGCCGCCGCCGGTCGAGACGTGCGAGATTTTGTCGATAAGATTGAATTTCCTCAGCGCCGCTACGCTGTCCCCCCCGCCGACAACGGTGATTCCCTTAACGCCGGCAACCGCCCTTGCAAGCGCTTCGGTGCCTACGGCGAAGCGTTCCATCTCGAAGACGCCCATCGGCCCGTTCCAGACAATCGTCTTTGCGCCGGCCAGCTTCTCGGCGAAAAGACGACGGGTATCGGGACCGATATCCATTCCCTGCCATTCGGCTTCAATGTCGCCGCGGACCACCTTGTGCTCGGCGCCCGCCT
>JBDRIB010000138.1:0-3271 GCA_043816375.1 Planctomycetota bacterium
GAGTCAAGTAAATACCCCTAATGGTGAAAGCATCTGCGTTCATCTGCCCGGTACGGGCCCGTATGGGTGTTCATCTGCGGCTGAAAATCCTGCCTATCGTGCCGGCCCGGCCGGCCCGTATGGGTTTATCCCTGTTAAGTCTTCTCTGCGCTCTCCGTCCCTACAGACGGCCCGTAGGGGCCGCGGCTCTGCGGTGAATTCATTCGTGCAATTTGCTCATCTGAGAAACGGTTCTAATCGAAAAACCTTGTCCCGTCGGGACGGAGTGAGAAACGGTTCTATTCTACGAGCTGGGCCCGATAAATCGGGCCTGCGCTCCGCCCGTTCCGGGTCCTCGCCCTGAGGGCCCGTCAGGGTCCGAACGGGTAAATAGAACCGTTCCTGTGTGCCGGTCGCAAATTGCTTGTTGCGGAGGCAAGAAGAAGACAGGCTTTATCTGCGTTCATCGGTGTGTATCTGTGGTTTCATTGGAATGTTTTTTGTTACGCTCTTGCTGCGATGGCGCGCAATTGCTTTACCGCGCGGGGGACGACGTCTATCACGTAGTCAATTTCCGCTTCCGTGTTGAACTTGCCGAAGGAGAAGCGGATGCTCGATGATGCCTCGCGGTCCGTCAGGCCCATCGCAAGAAGCACGTGCGATGAGGAGGCCGAACCGGTGGAACACGCCGAGCCTGCCGATACCGCAATGCCATCCATATCCAGTTTTATCAGCAGTGCCTCGGCCTCGACGCCCTTGAACGCGATGTTCGACGTGTTGGGAACGCGCCTCACGCCGCCGCCGTTGACGCTGCAATCGGGCACCTTCGACAATATCGCGGATTCAAACCTGTCGCGCAGGCGCGCAACCCGCTCCATCGTCGCGGGCAATTCTTCAATCGCCAGTTCGAGCGCGCGCGCCAGGCCGATGATTCCGGGCGAGTTATGCGTGCCCGCGCGGCGGCCCTCCTCCTGTTCGCCGCCGTCGATGAGCGGGCGGATTCGCGTGCCGGTCCTTACGTAGAGGAAGCCGACGCCTTTCGGCCCGTTGAATTTGTGCCCGGCGACCGACGCCATATCCGCGCCGATTTCGCCGAAGTTGACCGGTATCCTGCCGACGCTCTGAACCGCGTCGGTGTGGAAGAGGACTCCCTTCTCCGCGCAGATTTCCGCTATTTCCTCGACCGGCTGAATCGCGCCGGTTTCGTTGTTGACGTGCATTATGCTGACGAGGACGGTGTTTCCGTCAATCGCCTTTCGCGCGTCGTCGGGGTCAACGACGCCCTCGCGCCCGACGGGGAGGAACGTGACGCGGACTCCGTTTTCTTCGAGCGCCTTCGCGGTGTTGAAGATTGCGGGGTGTTCGATTGCGTCGGTGATGATGTGCGGATGCTTTTTGTCCGACGCGGCG
Source organism: Planctomycetota bacterium (assembly GCA_043816375.1). Lineage (GTDB taxonomy): Bacteria > Planctomycetota > B129-G9 > B129-G9 > B129-G9 > JBDRIB01. The sequence continues at coordinate 1,390 of JBDRIB010000138.1, forward strand.
ACCGCTCCCTTGAGCGCGGTGTTGTCGGCCTCGGAGCCGGAACCGGTGAAGACGATTTCGTTTTCGCGGATGCCGAGCAGTCCGGCGATTTTCTCCCGCGCGTCGTCGATATGTGCGCGCACATCCCGCCCGAACGCGTGCATGCTGGAGGGATTTCCGTAGTACTCGCCGCAGAACGGCAGCACCGCCTCGAGGACCCGCGGGTCAAGCGGCGTTGTTGCATTATTATCCAGATAGACTTTCATTGTATAGACGGCCTTTCCTTGCAGTTTGTGAAATTGTCTGGCAGAGCCGGAGAGAAGAACCGAAACCACAGATTCACACAGATGCACACCGATACGCAGCCGCGAAAACCGCAATCCACAGATTTCGCCGATTACGCAGATTTTAACCACGATACTACGGAACTACGGCTCTACGGAACTTCTGCACTTCTATACTTCTACACTTCCCTTGCCTACTCGCCTGCTTGTTTGTTGTACCATTCCTGCCAGGCGGTGGGGTTTTCGCCGAGGTCCGCGCCGCCGGATATTTTGTTCAGGGCCTTGACTACCAGGTCAACAAGCAGACGGTCGCGCTCGCTTTTCAGTATTTCTTCGCGAAGGCGCTGTATGAGCGGCAGGGCGCCGGACAAATCTTTCATAGTGCCCAGTGCCACGGCCGTGCTGTAGGCGATGTCCGGCTCTCCGCTCGCCATCAACTTCTTCAGCACGGGCAGCGCCTTTTCTTCCTTCCTGTTTCCCAGCGCGACTATCGCGCCGCTGCGCGCGCGGGGCGAGGCCTTTTCATCATTCAATATCTCCATCAGCACGGGAAGAAACTCCCCGCGCTCGAATATCGAGGTCGCCACGAGCGCCGCAAAGCGCATATCCGGGTCGGGCGGCTTCTCGATTATTTCGTCAAGCACGCGGCGGAGCAGTTCCCTGTCGCACATTTGCAGGGCCGCGAAGACGTCGTTCGACAGTTCCAGGTTTTCTTTGTCCTGAATCGTCCTGGCGTTCATTTTTGAGGCATACCGCAGCAGAGTCCTTGCCGATTCGTCTCCGCCGAGTATGGCAAGCGCGCGAAGCGCGACGATGCGGATGAGTTTGTCCGAGATGTTGTCCTGCAGGACTTTCTCGATGTGTTGCAGCGACTTTGTGCTCTTAAGATTTACCAGCAGTGTGACGGCGCCGGTGTACAGCGGCCTGTCGCGGGATTCGAGGATGCGGATGAGCGCGTCCTCAAGTCCCGGGTGGGGCGGGAAGCCGGCCCGGAGCCGCGCATCGAGATACTTCAGCGCGTCGCGCCGCAACTGCGTGTCCTGCTCTGAAGAAAGCGCGTCGAGGAGCAGTCCGTCCGCCTCGCTTCCTTCTATGTTTGCCAGACAGCGCAGGAGATTGGCCCTTTCGCCTTCGCCCGCGCCGGGGCGGGCGTATTCCTCGAAGAGTTTGCGTGGGTCGAACGCGCCCTTTTTTGCAAGGTCGTGCATACTCAGCGCGCAGGCGTCTATCACGGTGGCGCTGCCGGTTCTTGCGGCGTCGATAAGCGGCTCGGTGGCGAGGCTGTCTCCGAGCGCGCCGAGTGCCTTGACGACGTAGAAGCGCACTTCGTCGCTTTTCGATTTCTGCAGCGCCTCGATAAGGTCGTCAGTCACAATCTGCATCATCGGGAAATTTTCCAGCGCCTCCGCCGCCCCGCTTTGCAGCCATTCGGTCCTTCCGCTCCTGAGCAGGTGCAGCAGGTCCGAGACGATTTTTCCCTTCAGTTCCGCGTCCGCCGCTTCCGCGCCCGCGCCGAGCAGCCGGATGTATGCAAACTGTATCTCGTCGTCGGAGCCGGACCACTGTTCGAGCGCGGTTTCGATAACCTTCACGAGTTTGTCTTTCGGCGCGTTCCCGTT
>JBDRIB010000139.1:0-19205 GCA_043816375.1 Planctomycetota bacterium
CCTACGATGTGGTCATAAACGACGTCAAGCAGAATCCCCATAAGGATACTCACGACCGCGACGCTTGAAAGATAAACCGCCGCCGCCTTCTTTCCCAATTCCCGCGCAACCATAATGATGCCCGCCGAGTTCGTCGCAGGCCCCGCCAGCAGCAACACAAGCACCGCTCCCGGAGAAACACCGGCCAGGATAAGCGACGCCGCAAGCGGCGTTGAGGAAGTCGAGCACATATAAAGAGGAACGCCGACGACGAGCATCGCGAGCATCGCCACCGGCCTGCCGCCGGGAATATGCCCAAGTGAATCTTTCGGAACCGCCGCGGTGATAACTGCGGCAATCGCTATTCCGATGAGCAGCCATTTGCCGAGGTCTTCCATCATCTCGACGAAGGCGAAGCGCGCGCCGTGTGCCAGGCGGGTTCGAAATGTCCCTTCCCCCTCTTTCCCGTGAATCTCGCAGCAGGCATGAGATTCCACTTCCTCTCTTCTCTCCTCTTCCTTGCCGGAAACGATATAGTCGCAGGCGACTCCGCTCACAAGCGCCGTAAGAAATGCGGCCACCGGCCTGAATATCGCCATAATCGGGTCAAGCAGCGCATAAGAGATGGCGATGGAATCGACACTGGTTTCGGGAGTTGATATGAGGAAGGAAACGGTTGCGCCCTTGCTCGCGCCCTGTCGTCTCAGGCCGATTGCGGCGGGCAGCACCCCGCAGGAGCAGAGCGGCAGCGGCAGCCCGATTATGGACGCCCTGATTACCGGCCCGAAGCGCCCCGCGCCGAGAAAGCGCCTCATCATTCCCGTCGGGATGAAGACATGCAGCAGGCCGGCAACAATGAATCCGAACAGGACAAACACCGCCGCGTCCTGGAAGATATCCAGAACTCCCTCTGCGAAATTTATAAGAAACTCACCCATAATTTCCCGTTTTTTTCAAACCGTGAACTAAAGGGGTCAGACCCCTTTAGTTCACGGTTCGGGTTTGAGGCCGAGGTCTCTTGTCATTTGCAGGTCTTCTTCGGGCGGGTTGCCGGATGTCGTGAGATAGTTGCCGAGGAGCGCGCCATTGGCCCCGGCGTAAAACATCCAGGACTGCAAGGACCGCAGTGTCGCCTCGCGCCCGCCGCACACGCGGATGTCCACGTCGGGCAAGACGTAGCGGAATAACGCGATAATCCGCAGCGCCTCGAAGGGCCTGAGCATCTCCCTTCCGGCCAGAGGCGTGCCCTCGCGCGGGACGAGGAAGTTCAGCGGCACCGAATCGACGCCGAGTTCTTTCAGCGTCAGCGCCAGTTCGAGCCGGTCTTCCCGGTTTTCTCCCATCCCGAGTATCCCGCCGGAGCAGACTTTGAAGCCTTCCTCCCGGGCGAGTTTTACCGTGTCGTATTTTTCGCGCCAAGTGTGCGTCGTGCAGACCTCGGGGAAAAACCTCTCGCTGGTCTCGAGATTGCAGTGTATTCGACGAACGCCGGCTTCGGCGAGTTTGCGCAATTGCTCCCGCGAGAGTTTGCCGAGACTCACGCAGACGGGAATGCCGCCCTCCGCGACGGCTGACCGCACGCAGGATGCAATTTTGTCGACATCCTCATCGGTCGGCGCCGGGCCGCTTGTGACGATTCCAAAGCGCGAGGCGCCGCTTTTTTCGGCGTCCGCGTAAACGCTCTTCGTCTTTTCCGCACTGACGAGGGGATAAACATCGACCTCCGCACCGTGATGCGATGACTGGACGCAGAAGGCGCAGTCCTCGCTGCACGCGCCGCTCCGGGCGTTAATTATGGAACAGAAGTCGATTCTGTCCCCGCTGTACCGCTGTCGAAGCAGATTAGCGCCGTACAGGATATCGAAGACGTCGGCATTCTCATCTATGAGAACCTTGTACAGGTCGCGGCTTACCTGCTCGCCCGTGACGATTTTCCTCAGAAGGTCCGCAAGTTGCTGCTGCATAGTTTTCTCCATGTGTGTCGGGACAAATCCTGCAAAGATACGAAAGGTTCGCAGGCGCAACTCTTACAGCGGGAACAGCCTGTTTCAAGTTACAGGTTACAGGTTTCAGGTAAACCGCCTTCCCTTACCTGAAACTTGAAACCTGAGACCTGAAACTTCTCTTACAGTGACAGTCACCAATACTCAGGAAGTTCTCCGCCTAGAACGGATGACTCTCTTTGTATTTTATTTTGTCGCCGTGTGGAACGCGATAAGATGCGTCCAATGCCCCTCATATTTTACGTTCTTCAGGCCCGCGGCGCAAAGTTTGTCCTTCAATTCCTCCGCGCTGAGGAAGCCCTCGACCGAATCCGCCAGATATTGATAGGGGTTGTCCCGCGTCCTCAGAATCATCCTCCCGACGAGCGGAATTATCCGCCTGAGGTAGAATCGCGCGGCCCGCGTTGCGCGGTCAGGCCGGACGAATTCCAGTATGCCGACGACGCCGCCGGTCTTGAGCACGCGCGCCATTTCGGCCAGAGCCGCTCCGGGGTCGGATATGTTTCGCACGCCGAAGGCGCTGACAACCACGTCGAAACTGTCGTCTCCAAAAGGCAGGCATTGCGCGCTGCCTTCTTTCGAGATGATGCCCGGTCTGAGCCTCCTCACTGCAAGTTTTTTGCGCATTACGGCAAGCATTGCCGGAGAGAAGTCCAGTCCGCACACAATGCCGCGTTCATCCATCTCACGCGCACACTCGATAACGAGGTCGCCCGTGCCGCAGCATACGTCAAGCACGCGCTCGTCGCCCCTTCGGATGCACATCCGCGCAAGATGCCTCCGCCAGTGCACGTCGCAGTACAGGCTGATTATGCGATTCAGGAGGTCGTAAACGCCTGCAAGCGAATCGAACATCGTGAAGACGTCCCGTTCGGGACGGATTGGTGTGCGTGTCATTTCTTTCGCTGAGGGATTTTCCGGAGCAGGTCGCACGACGGCTGGTGTTTCAGTTTGCATGCCTTTTTCAGTGCCCTTTCCGCCCCGGCAAGGCTCCCCCTTTTCAGGTATGCAACGCCCAGGTTGTGCAGGAGCACGGTATCGTTCGGCTTAATCTTCAAAGCCTCTTCAAAGTCGTCGATGGCCTTGCCGACAGCGCCCGAGCCGGCGTGCAGCATTCCGCGGTTCGTCCGCGCAACCGTGTTGCGCGGCTCAATCTCCAGCGCCCTGTCGTAGTCGCGCAGCGCGGCCTGTCGCTCGCCCACCGTCTCGCGGGCAAGACCGCGGTTGCACAGAAAAATCGAGTCTTCCCCGTGCTTCGCAATCAGGCCGTCGTACTCATTTATCGCCTCTTCGAAGCGGCTTGTCTGGAGCAGGATTTCGGCCCTGAGCGCGAGCAGTTTTTTCTCTTCCGGGGCGTGCTTCAGGCCTTCCTCAACGAAAATCGACGCCTTGAAATAATCGCCCTTCCTGTTGCAGGCGGCTCCGAGCAGGTGCAGCAGGCGCGCGTCACCGTTGTGTCGCGGGCGGATGCCTTCCAGAATGCTGATTGCCTTGTCGTATTCGCCGGTTTCGAACAGAACGGAAGCAAGACAGAGGAACGAGTCCAGGGATTCCGGGTTCAGCGCCGCCGCCGCGCTGAAGGCTTTCTTCGCGTCGTCGATTCTTCCCGCGCCCCTGTATGCCAGGCCGAGGCCGTAATACACATCCTCCGTTCGCGCGCCCGTATCGATGGCGCTTTGATACGCTTCTACCGCATCCTGCCACGAACGCTCCTGCATATAGAGATTGCCCCGGGCGACGAACAGGACGGCCTCGCCGGGGAACGCCTTCTCCATTTCCGCAAGTTCCTGCAGCGCCTTGTCCTTCTGTCCGTGCTGCCGATAGGCTCCGACCAGCGCCATGCGCGCGCGAAAGTCATCCGGGTTGTTCTCCGCGGCGCATACGTAATCTATTAGTTCGGCCTTTTGTTTTTTCGGCTTCGGCATAAGCGGGTCAGGGGTCTTTACGGCCAGGGAAGAGAAGCCCGGGAACAGTCAGGTTTTCAGAACCGTGAACTAAAGGGGTCTGACCCCTTTAGTTCACGGTTCGGGTTTATCCGTTGAGCAGTTTGGGAACGGCGTTCAGGAGCCCGCGCCTGGTGTACATCACCTCTATCTCGCCGCGGCAGTTGTACCAGCAGGCGCGGCAGGTGTTGTTTCTGTGCGCGCGCTTCAGCCGCCGAATGATCGTTCGGATGGGGTCGCTGACGAGGTTGGCGACCGGTCTGTCGCGGAACTCGACGCATCTGGACACGTCGCCGTTGGTGTCGACGTTAAAGAACGACCTGCCGGCCACGCAGCCGGGCACGCCGCCGTTCGTCGCGGCGTCGAACCGGGAGAGGAATTCGATGTTGCTCAGGAAATTCCCGTGGCGTTTGCGCAGTCCCACCAGCGTTTGGGCGCATCCTCCGGGAGGAACGAATTTTCGGTCGCCGGTCTTCAGCGGGCTGTACGGCTGCACCATAAAGTGCGCCTTGTGCTTTTTGGCAAGGGCGAGCAGTGGCTCCATCTGGTCAAGGTTGTCGTGCCTGAGCACGGCCATAAGATTAACCTTCTGGCGCGGACGGGTGCGCGTCGTGGAGAAGAATTCGAGCGCGCGAACGGCCCTTTCGTAAGCGCCCCGGACGCCGCGTTCGGCGTCGTGCCTGTCAGACCCGGCGAAGTCGATGGAAACGCTCACGCCGTAAAGCCCCGCGTTCCACAGTTCGGCGGCGAGTTCGCGCGTCGCAAGCCAGCCGTTCGTGGTAATCATCGGCAGATGCCACTTCGAGAGGACCGCGACTATATCGATGATGTCCTTCCTCAAAAGCGGCTCGCCGCCGGCGAGGCTAATCATCATATTGCCGACTTCGGAGAGTTTCCTGCCGCCGGTCTCGAACGCCTCGAGCGGCTGCTCCTCTTTATTGTGTTCCATACACCAGTAGTTGCAGAAGGAGCAGCGGAAGTTGCACCGGTACGTCACCTGCCAGGTGCACCAGAACGGCCTGAGCAGAAAGTACGACGAGACGACGCCGAGTTTCCTGCGGAACCTCGACTGTCTGAGTATGCGGGAATATTTGTTGCGGTCGGTCAACTTTGCTCTTTTTGTCGGGAACGGTGACAACGGTGACTGTCATTAATTACGGAAGCGACCCCGACTTGTCGGGGGAGGTTCGTAGATTAGTGACTGTCACCGTTCGCTCATTTTCCCTGGCCTCGCACCAGAGGAACTGTCTTTCACTCCCGGTCAAGCGTGGAGTTTGTATTTTGTTACCGGACTGTTTTTCAGGGCCTCGCCGAAATCTTCGGAGTACTTGTCGAGTGCGTCGGCGAAGGTGGTTATCATCGTGTCCGCGCCCTGGTGGGTCCAGTGGGCGCCGGTTTCTTTGACCGTTCTGCGAAGCACTTCCGGGTTGTCTATCATAATACAGGGCCTGCGCAAATCCTTGTTGAACGGCTGACCCTTGCGGAAGGCCGTGAAGAAGTCGCCCCTGAGCGCCTCGACGAGCGATTTGTCCCTGATGTTGTCCTGCGCGAAATGGCAGAAGACGCACGCCTCGTAATCGCCCTTGTTGTTAACGTGCAGGTATTTTCTGCCGCCGGCTATGCAGCCGCCGACGTGCTCGCCGTCGTTCCAGAAGTCCATAGTGAGTATGTCCTTTGTGGAGCGGAACTGCTTTATGCGCCTGCCCAGTTCCACTCGCTGCTGCGGCGTCGGCATCAGTTCAAGTTTCGGCTCGCGGCCGATGGGCATATAAATGAAATACCAGCCGAAAAGGCAGCCTTTGCCCGACCAGTAATCGACGAACTCTTCCGATGAAACGATGTCGAGGTTCTCGCGCGTCGCCGTTGCGGAAAAGCCGAAGAGAACGCCCGCCTTTTTGAGTTTGTCCATCAGGTCGTTGATTTTCCGGTACGCGCCCTTTCCGCGGCGCTCGTCGGTCTCTTTCTCAAACCCTTCGCAACTTATGGCCGGGAAGATGTTGCCGTACCGCGCGAGTTTGTCCACCATCTCGTCGGTGATAGAAAGCCCGTTAGTGTATGTCTGGAAGACGACGTCGTTGTGCTTCTCGAAGATATCGAACAGCGGCTCCCAGTAATACGGCTCGCCGCCGGTGATGATGACGAACTTGATGCCGATTTCCTTCGCCTCGTTGATGACTTTATCAACCTGCTCAAATGTAAGCGATTCGCTCTTGTCGTACATCGCCGCGTAACAGCCGTAGCATCTCAGGGGACAGGCCATCGACGGGCTGATGGCGATTAATCCGGGCGGGTAAAAGCCGAGTTTGTCTTCGAGTTTATGCCGCTTTTCGTGGCCCATCAGGGCCTCCTCGACGAAGAGGTGCTTCACGAGTTTTTTTCGTGCGGCGGGGTTGAGTTGCAGCAGAAAGCGGTTGCAGAGTTCGGTAAGCGGGTGGCCTTCCTCTAACTTCTGTTTGATTCCCTGCACGACCGCCTTCCACAGTTTGTCCCGCGTCAGAGTCGCCGCGAGCGTGAGGCCCCTGGCGACGGTCCGCTTCGGGTCTTTGTTGTTCGGCCGTGCGGCAATGGAGAGTATTCTGTTGATGGTCTTTTCAATTGCGAACTTCTTTACCGTCGTCGCAATACTCATACGTTCATCCTCCGCTTTGAAAAGTTTTCGCGATTCTATCCCCGCCGGGGTCGAATGTCAAGAAACGACGCGAATACAGATACGCGTTTGCGGGAATGCTATTCATCTCCGAAAAGATGAAACATAAATTCACCGCGGAGACGCAGAGAGCGCAGAGAAAACCTGAAACCACAGGTTCACACAGATAGACACAGATGCTTCTACCATTTATCCGTCACCATTGCGACCGGAACGGTTCTAATCGCGTCGGAACAGTTCTAGAATTACGGAGCGAAGGCGAACGAAGTGAGCCAAGCTCGTAGATTCAGAACTGTTTCTCACTTCACCCCGCCAGGGGTACGGTTTTCGATTAGAACCGCTTCCTCAGATGAGCAAATTGTAGGAGCCTATAGGGAGGAGCCTATAGGGACAGTCCCTATATGGTTTTGTTGATATATATAGAGTTACATTTTCCGAATAGGGACAGTCCCTATTCATCCAAAGCAAAAAAAAACACCTGGAACTGTTTTCTACAGGGACCTGGAGGGGACTTGAAGCGGACGGGAACCACGAATGAACATGGATACGAGTTTCAAAGGTGCAGAGTGGCAGAGAAAACTCCCTTGAACCCGCCAAACACATTGGCGGGCAAGCCTCTGAACCTATGCACCTCTGAAACTGCGATACTATTCGGATTCGGGCTGCCCAGACGTGGCGATAATACCCGGTCCTGACTACTACGGTGGCCAGCCTCCCCAAATGGTCTTTTCTATCCGGACGACCTCCTGCCAGACAGGGAGCGGTACCTCATAATCTTCCGGATACCTCTGGCAATATGCATTCATTAGCGCTTGTGCTTTTTCAATATCAAATAGACTATTCCAAATTGCGCGTATTGACGGTCCAAGGGCTTCCCCTAAACTCTCATATGGGGAATCTGAAGACATATCGTGTGTATTATCGAGGTAGTCCTCCTTTAAGTCCTTGTAAAATTCATCATTCTTGTCAATGTCTTGGGGAATAGCCTTAATTACTTTTTCTATTTCTTCCTTTCTTCCAAATTGGTCCAAAAGCATGATCTTGTAGTAATAGACCATCACAATGGAGAATTCCTCCTCTTCCGACCAAAGGGCGATTGCCGTATCATATGCTCTTATCGCGTCTTCGAGCATAAAAAAATCTTCATACAGGCCGCCGAGGGCAACATAAGGTTCACCGTACTTCGGGTAAGTTATTATACATTTTTCGACGTATCGAAAGGCTTGCACGTAACGGTCGAGACAAGCGAGAAGCGACGAGCCCAGCAGGAGTGCTTCCAAATTCAGTGGATCCCGCTCCAATACCGTGTTAACCAATCTCAGAGGTAAGCGTTCTTCACCATGCCTGCCGAAAAGCAGGTGCGCTTTCTCGAGAAGATCTTCCGTATCTTGCCATTCTACTGGCTTGTCTGCGTTCGAATCCATTGTTTGCCACCAACATGATTCAGGAACACTAATTCCTTAAGAAACAGTTAACAACAGGGACAGTCCCTATCCCAAAAACAAGGTCAAATATGATCCCGAGGTGTCCCCGACGTGTCGGGGCTTCGCTCCGAAGGTCAATGGTCAAAGAATCTGCGGTTATCTGAGTTCATCCGACACACACCTCGCCGGACAAGTCTGCGGCTTCTTCCTTATATTTTCTGCGTTATTCTGCGCTCTTTCTGCGCTTTCTGCGTTGAATCTGCTTTTCTCTGCGCGTTCAGGGCTTCTCCTGATGTGGCACGGCGAAGGCGTGTTCGAGTTGCTCGAAGGCGGCGGCGTTTGTGCCGCGCATCACGTCGGCGGGGTCCACGGCCCGCGTGGCCTGACCGGCCTGGATTGCAGCCAGGGCGGCCGCCGCCGCTATCCGGCCGTGTATCTTCACATCGAGGACGCCGGGGATGAAGCGCTTCTCGGTCAATTCCGGTTCCGGTATGCAGCCGGCCAGCGTCTCGGCCGCGGCGATTTTCATCTCGCCGCTTATCTCGGACACGCCGCAGTCAAGCGCGCTGCGGAAGATTGCCGGAAAGATGAGCGCGTTGTTCACCTGGTTGGGCAAATCGCTCCTACCGGTGGCGATGACGCGCGCGCCCGCCTCTCTCGCGTCGTCGGGCATAATTTCGGGGATGGGATTGGCCAGCGAGAAGATTATCGGGTCGTCCGCCATCGACTTCACCATTTCCCCGCTCACGCATCCGCCCGTTGAGACGCCGATGAACACGTTCTTGCCCTTCATTGCGTCCGCGAGTTTTCCCTTGAGGCCCGACCTGTTGGTTTTCAGCGCCATTCCGCGCTTCTCGTCGTTCATTCCTTCTTCTCTTCCGTCGTATATTGCGCCGTTGGTGTCGCACAGCGTGACGTCGTTGAAGCCGTATTCGAGCAGCATCCGCGCGACGGACAGACCGGCCGCGCCGGCGCCGTTCATCACAATGGAGCAGTCTTCTTTTGTCCGCGACGTCAGTTTGAGCGCATTCAAGAGGCCGGCCAGGACGACGGTTGCAGTGCCGTGCTGGTCGTCGTGGAAGACGCACGCATCGACGGCTTCCTTCACCTTTCGTTCGACTTCGAAACATTTGGGCGCGGCGATGTCTTCCAGATTGATTCCGCCGTAAGTGCCGCCGATGAGCGTGAGGGTTTTGACTATCTCCTCGGCCTTTTGCGTTTCGAGGCAGAGCGGTATTGCGTCCAGTCCGGCGAATGCCTTGAAGAGGACGCACTTGCCCTCCATCACCGGCATTCCCGCCGCCGAGCCGATGTTTCCCATCCCCAGGACGGCGCTGCCGTCGGTGACCACGGCGACGCTGTTGGCCCTGAAGGTGCAGTCGTTCAGACGGTCCGCGTTTTCCGCAACCGCTTCCGCGGCGTAGAGGCTGCCGGGGGCCGCAACCAGCGCAACGGAGTATTTGTCGAGCAGCGGAATCTTGCAGCGGGTGCGAATGGAGCCCGAATAGCGTCTGTACAGGTCCAGCGAGCAGCGGTCGATGTCGCCTTCGCGCCAGGGCATTTCGGCAGCCGGAATAATGCTGAGGCGTCCTTCGTAGATGCTTTGCCGCAACTGCAGCGCGAACAGTTCCGTGCTGATTGTGTTTCGCGCATCGCCGGACGCGACGAAGGCGTCGGCGCAGGCCGCGGCGGTTCTGTAAACAAGCGTGTGGTCAAACACGCCTCCTTCTCCGGCGCCCTTGATTTTGAATGTTTCCTCAATCTCCTTTGCCGCGGCGTAGTATGCCAGGGTCGAGGGCTTTTCCGGCCGCGTTGCGAGAACCGCGCGCAGGAAACCCGGCATAACCATATGAGAAGCCAGGAACCTGGCGCGCTCCGCCACTCCGGGCAGCCTTGCGAAGACGCCGTCCAGGATGTCTTCATATCTTACGACCGGTATATCCAGTTCAAGCGTCTCCTGCATTTCGTCGAATTCGTCCTTGTCCATTCCGAGGACCGCCATCGCACCGAATGTGGGCGCGATGTTGCGCAGGACGAAAGCGACGTCCTCCGCGCTCTTGCTGTTCACGCAGACGGGATAAGCATTGATGTGCGCCATTTCAGCGAGGACGGCCGCCTCGCCCTCAAGCACGGGCAACATAGCGGCGGGGCCGATATCCCCCATATCGAGAAACGCGGAACCGTTTGAAACAAGCGCGACACTCCGGCCCTTCGAGGTGAAAGTGTAAACTTGTGAAGAGTCTTCCATAATGGCCCTGCACGGCTCCGCGACTCCCGGCGTATAAACCAGGCTCAGGCCGAGTTTGTCCCTGACCGGCATCTTGCCTGCGACTCCGAGCAGTCCGCGGTATTGCCAGCGAATGTCCAGGGCCTTTCGCTTGTCCGCCTTTATGTTTTTTATCATCGCGTTCTCCGAAGAAGTCATCTCGTTCTTACGAGGATTTGCCTGTCAACGTTCATTTCATCAAGGCGCGGCGCAATATCTTTCAGGAACCTCGCCGCGTCCACGGGATAGCCGGACGTGCGGCGCAGTCCGGGCTGCCTGCGCTGCCAGTAGCGATTGAACGCCGCCATAAACAATTCGCGGATGTACTTGCTGAACATCGACGCAAGCGCGACGGGCAGGCAGCCGCTTTCGCCGGACTTCCTGAAAGAGAGCCGCGCGCGGCCCGAAGGTGCTTCGATAAAGTAAACGCTCTCTTCGGGTCCCTCGCGCAGCGCGTCCAGCCGTGCCATCGGGAACGCCTGCGCCAGCAGCGGCCCGTAATAGTGGCGGCCGCCCTGCTTGTCCGCGACTATTTCGAGGTCGTGCGAGCCGAATTCTTCGAGCAGGCGCTTTATCAGCGACAGCGTCTCCTCGAACAGCAGGACCGATTTGTTCACCGGCGTCCACAGCGTCCGGGAGTCCGTGCAATCGCCGCCCTGATGAGCGGATTTCTCGCGGACGTCGCCCGTTCCGCTCAGCGCCCGGTTCATACGGCAGGGGTGTATCGGCAGCGTATATGCCCGCCGCAACGCGACGCCGGCGCTGCGCATTTTTTCCCGCAGGTTCGCCTGCAGCCGCTCTATTTCTCCCTGTTCCGCCCCGGCCGGGATGGTCGTGTCCGCGGCGTCGTACCAGGGACCTTCGGGTTCATAATCGGACGGAGCAAGTTCGCCGAGCAGGTCGTACAGCCGCGTCGGCATCACTTCCGGGGGACAGAATGCGAGCACGGTCTTTTCGAGGGAGACAATTCCGCGCTTCGTGCTGAAGATTTTCTTGCTGTCGCCTACGGGAAGCGAGTCGGTGTTGCGCGAGAATCTCTTCGAGACGACCGGCCGCAATTCCTCCCACAGACAGCCCCCTCGCCGGGGCGTCTCGAATACGACGGCCGATATGACGAGCGGCCCGAGCCTGGGGCCGTAGCCAGCCTCGTCAACGCCGGCGATGAAGTATCGTTTCTGTTCTGAAGGCAAAGCGCTTCCTCCCGGCGGGGATTATACGGCGGAGAAAGGCCCGCGCAACAGCAAAACCCGATATTGACGGAAAGCCGGCGCCGGAATCTCTCGGTGACAGTCACGAATCTACGAACCTCCCTCGACCAAGTCAAGGTCGGTTCAGTAATTAGTGACACTTGTCCGCCAGTGTGTGTGGCGGAGTCACCTCACTGAAATGCCCGCGCAATAAAAAAGCGGGGCCTCCGGTCGAGGCCCCGCGGAGTGCTTCCATCCACTTACTTTGTGGTGAAGTATATTCTGATGGTCTGTGTCTTGTTCTCTCCCATTATCATAAATGTCATCAGATACTTCGCATTCGGCTTGAGTTCCTGCATATCCTTGTGACTGCCCGTAAAGAGCCAGTATTTGTCAATATCTTTCTCGAAGAACGTCCATTCGCGCGCCTTCACCAGGTCGGGGTCGTCCAGCGTCTTCAAGACGACAACGGCACCGCCTGTTTCTTTCCCGTCGGGGCTGCACTCGAAGATATTGACACCCATCATTTTCACATTTCCGACCTCCGGGGCAATCTCCCATTTCAGCGGGAGTTTCGTGTCGATGCCCGTCGCGCCGTCCTCGAAGTTCGTGATTTTGACCCAGGATTCCTCTTCCGCCGCGGGCGTTGTGCCGTCCGCTTCCTCGACCTCGCCGGCGGCCTCCTTGTCTTCCGGCTCTTCTTTCTCTTTCGATGTGCCGGGCATCTTTTCTTTCAAGGTATCACAGCCCTGAAAGACGAACACCGCCAGACACATAAAAACGATAATGGTGATTATGTTTGTTCTGGTTTTCACTGCCGTTCCTCCTCTGTTCGTGTTATACGGAAAAATATTAACGGACGGGATTTTGACGACTCCTTCCTTCGTCGCTCACAGGATACACAAACGGGCCGTTTGTGCAATACTTTTGTCGCCGGGACCGTCACGCGATTGCGCCGAACGCCGCGCAGACAAGACCGAGCAGTATCAGGTTTCCGTCGGCCAGCAGAATGCTCGCGATTTCGCCGCTCACGACCTTGCGCCTGACAAGCCAGAGGGACGCAAGCAGAAACGCCGGGCCGGCCAGCATAAACAGGCCCAGCCATCTGAACCGGAAGGCGGCATCGCCGCCGAAAAGGAACAGCCAGGGCGATATCGCAAAGACCGCGGCCATCAGGCCGACCAGGGCGAACAACAGGCCGTTCGTCTTCTCCTCTCCCAGCGCCACGGGCAGAGTCTCGCGGCCGAGCCTGCGGTCGCTGTAAATGTCGGCGAAATCGACCAGGATTGACTTGACGAGCACCATGGCAAAGGCAACGGCCGCCGTAACGAGCGTATTGACGCTGAAATTTGTGAAGAATCCCGCGCTGAAAAAGGGCACAAACACCGCGACCGCAGTCCAGCCCGCGGCCCCGAAAATGTCTTTGGAGCCGGGAATGTCCTTCAGGCGTCTTATTCTTCCGCCCAGTATCCGGCGAGGCACCAGCCGCATACTGTACGTCAGTCCCAGCGCGTAAGCCATCAGAAGAAACAGCGTCGTGATTTCACGGTGCGGCATCATCATCGAGGTAACAAGCGACGCGGCAATGAGCGCAAGGCTTGTCACGACAAGCCACGCCGCGTACTTGCGGTAGAACAGCACGCGCCCGGGTATGTGCAGTTTGTCTTCCCGCTCCTCGAAGACGCGGTTCAGCATCGATGTGGAGAAAATGTAACAGAACGCGATAAGCAGAAATCGCACGTCAAAAGTGATTCCCTGCAGAACGCAGCAGGCGAACGTGAGCGCGATGGCCGCGACGCTCGAATAAAGATTGCTCCTGACAACCCCGCTGAGAAACTGCCGCAGCACGCGCAAACGCCTCGCAGGGGCGAGCGATTCGAGACGCTCGATAACCGCGCGGGTTATCCACGACGGCGTCGATGCGCCCGCCGTCACGCCGACCGTCTCGAAGCGCCCGAGCGCCTCCAGGTCCATCTCGTCCGCGGTCTCGATATGAAAAGTTGTCTTGCCCGACGCCGCCGCGATTTCGGCCAGCCTTCTCGTGTTTGCACTGTGCCTGCCGCCGACGACAATGACGGCGTCGCAGAGGTTCCCCAGCCGGGCGGCTTCGGCCTGTCGGTTGTGCGTGGCGCGGCAGATGCTGTTGACGACGACGACCTCTCTGCCGCGTCTCTCCAGAATCTCCGCGATGCGGCGGTAGGTTCCTTCATTGAACGTGGTTTGAGCGACGACCAGTGCCTTGTCTTCGAGGTGAACCCGTTCCGCTTCGTCTTCGGTGGAAACGACGAGGTACGGGCCGTTGCAGAAGCCTTCGATGCCCGCGATTTCGGCGTGGTCCCTGTCGCCGACGATTATGACCTGATAGCCGTCGGACGAGTACACTGCAACGGTCTCCTGCGAGTGCTTTACATGGGGACAGGTTGCGTCCACCAGTTCAAATCCCCGCTGCCTCAGCAAATCCGCCTCCTCAGGCGAAATGCCGTGAGCGCGAATCACCACGCAGCCCGGCTCGCAATTATCGAAATTCTCGAGCGGCTCCACGCCGCGCGACCTGAGCACGTCAACCGCCTGCACGTTATGTATGAGCGGCCCGTGGGTGTAGATTATGCCGCCGTGCTCCTCGCCGGACTTCAGCGCGATATCAAGCGCGCGCTTGACGCCCATACAGAAGCCCGCGGTTTTAGCCAGAATAATCCTCATAGCAGCCACCATCCCAAACCGTGAACTAAAGGGGTCAGACCCCTTTAGTTCACGGTTCGGGTTTTATATGCGATTCGATGCGTGAGATGCTTTTCCGAAACTTCCCGCTTCTGCCCGTTCTCTTCCGCGCGCGCTGGAGTATCTGGCAGACGGAACCGGCACCCGCCAGCCCGAGATAACTGCTTATCGTCTTCAGCGCTATACCCGCCCTGTCCCTCGCAATGAGCGCGAATGCCCTTCTTGCATTTCTTACGCGCTGGAGTCCGGTCCTGAGTTCGTCCAGGCCGACGTCGTAGTATGCACACACAGCCGATGCTATCTGGTCGAGGGTGGCGTCCAGCGGATAATCGTCGAGCGCGGCGCGTGAATCCCAGCGGCTGTCGCTGCGGTCGGTGGACAGTATTGTGTATATCTTCGCGGCAAAGCGCCGACTGCCCAGTAACCACCCGCCGAGCGCGTCGGCCCACGGCGGACGAATCTTTTTGCCGATGCCGTCGGCGATGAATTCGCGATAGCGCCTGTATGCCATTTTTCTCTCGCCGAATTCCGCAAGCACCTGACTGTAATTCAGCCAGGGGAGCGTCTTGCGGCCGCGGTGGTAGCCGGGGTAACTGCTCCAGATGTAGTCTTCCGGGCGCTTGACGATTCCGGCGCGGACGGGATTGAGGTGGACGTAGCGGCTGACTTCGAGGTAGTGGCCTTCGTCTTCGACGAGCACGGCGTGGTAGCGGCGTTCGAAGAGATGGCCGGTGCGTTTGTGGCGCGTGTTGAAGTACATCGCGTGCGCGCCGTTGAGATATTGCATCGCCTTGCCCAGGTTCGCGCGGGGTGTACTGAGGAAAAGGTGGTAGTGGTTCGACATCAGCGTGAAGGCGTGGAGTTCGAGGCCGAAGCGCCGGACGGCCTGTTTCAAATAATACATCCAGCGCGAGCGGTCATAGTCGTCGCGGGCGATTGTCTCCCTGAGCACGCCGCGCGCCGTGACGTGGTAGAGTGCGTCTTCGAATTCTATTCGTGGTGGGCGGGGCATTCTCGGAGCATAGCAGACGGCCACCCCGCAATCAACCCAAAAATCCCAAACCGTGAACTAAAGGGGTCTGACCCCTTTAGTTCACCTTTAGTTCACGGTTTGACATTGGGGCGTTTTTTGATATGCTACCCGGTCCGGTGACGAAAAGCCGCTGGTCTCAGGCGTGCAGCAAAGCGGTTGACGAATCCCTCGCACCGGCCTATCATAAGGAAAAGGCCGCACCGCTCTCTCGAAGAAACAATGGACCGCATCGCGGCGTCAGATTCACCGCGGTGAATTTAATACTTTAATGAGGACGGTTGAAATGATTGACGGAGTGAAGACAAAGAAACTCAGGGTCATCCCCGATGAGCGGGGGATGCTTATGGAAATCCTTCGTGCCGACGATGAGATATTCCGCGAGTTCGGACAGGTCTACGTCACTACCGCCTTCCCGGGCGTTACAAAGGCGTGGCACTATCACAAGAAGCAGCATGATTCGATGTGCTGTATCAGGGGCGTACTTAAACTGGTGCTCTACGACGCGCGCAAGGACTCCAAAACCTTCGGCGAAGTGAACGAGTTTTTCATCGGCGAGCGCAACCCGATGGTCGTTCAGTTCCCGCCGGGCGTGTATCACGGGTTCAAGTGCGTCGGAGAGGAGGAGGCGATGGTGCTGAACGTCCCGACCACGGTTTTCGATTACGAGAACCCGGACGAATTCCGCCTCGACCCGCACAAAAACGACATACCGTACGACTGGAAAAGAAAGGACGGCTGACAATGAAAGGCATAATTCTCGCAGGCGGAATGGGCACGCGGATGCTTCCGCTCACCAAGATAACCAACAAGCACCTGCTGCCGGTTTACGACAAGCCGATGATTTTTTATCCGATTCAGACGCTGGTGAACGCCGGCATAGATGACATTATGATTGTGACGGGCGGCGAAAGCGCGGGCGATTTTCTAAGGCTGATGGGCAACGGGAAGGAGTTCGGCCTGAAGCATCTCAACTACACCTACCAGGAAGGCGCCGGCGGGATTGCCGCGGCCCTTGCGCTTACGGAGCACTTCGCGGAAGATGACAGCATTGTCCTGATACTGGGCGACAACGTCATCGAGAAAAACATCATCAAGGGCGTCAGGGATTTCGAAAAACAGGAACGCGGCGCCAAGATATATCTGAAGGAAGTCGCGAACCCGCAGTCCTACGGCATCGCCGAGATGAAGGGCGACAGGATAGCCGGCATAGAAGAGAAACCGAAAGAGCCCAAATCCAATATGGCCGTCATCGGCATCTATATGTACGACAATAAGGTTTACGATATCGTGAGAGAACTCAAGCCCTCAGGCCGCGGCGAACTCGAGATTACCGACGTGAACAACTTCTACATCGAGCAGAGCACGATGACCTTCGAGGTGCTGGATGGCTGGTGGGGCGACTGCGGCGAGTCCTTCGACTCGATGCTCGAGGCGGCCAACCTCATCGCGAAGACCGGCGCGAATAAAGTATAGTCAGATACCGGATGTCGGATATCAGAGAAGGGATAAGGGGCCGGGTGCCGGTGGTCGGTTCCTGCGCTGCGCGAGGTTCCTTTTACCCTTCTGTGTCTCGTCCTCTGCTTTACCTCTCTGTTTCTTTCCTTGCCTTTTTGCTTTCCTGTTCATCTCCGGCCTCAGGGTTCCTGTTCAAAAAAACAAATCATTATCCGGTCTATTCAGGTATGGCAGCATTCAACAGAATATGCGCAGACCACTTACGAAAAGCACGCTCGGGTCAGACCCCATTCTACGAGCTGGCCCCCGACAAGTCGGGGTCTGCGCTCCGTAAATGGGGTACGACCCTTCGCTAACCTGAAGCGGATAATGCTTTAAAAAAAGGCTCCCGTCTGGTCCGCCGGAGCGGACTTGACGACAGGAGCCCTAGCTACGGGTCTCGGTTTGGTTGTCCTGTCTTTTCCCCTTCTTCACTATACTAGACACATGAGAGACCAAAAAGTATGCAAAAAAATCGGGAAATCTTCCGACTTTTTTCTCCCCCCGGGCGAAAAACCACCCCTGGGTTAATTTAAGTCCTTGTAATATAAGGAGAAAGATTAACCCAGGGGTGGTTTTTTCGGGTGGCGGTCAGGCGGCGGAGACTGACTCTGCGGCGGGCTGTTCGCGTTTCTTGCGGGCCTTGCGGGCCTTCATCAGGTTGTAGATGGTGGACTTGGGGCAGACCTTGACGCACTTGCCGCAGACTTTGCATTTTTCGTAATCTATTACGGCAAGGTTGTTTTCGACGTGGATGGCGTCGAAGGGGCATTCCTTTTCGCACTTCTTGCAGGCGATGCAGCCGACATCGCAAATCTTGTTGACGATTTTGCCCGGGTCGTGCGAGGAGCAGCCGACGTGAACGTGCTTTTTTTCCGACTTGAGGTGAAACAGTCCTTTTGGGCAGGCACTGACGCAGGAGCCGCACCCGGTGCAGCGCTCCTCGATGACGAAGGGCAGGCCGTCGCGCATCACGATGGCGTCAAACGGACAGGCCTCCGCGCAGGTGTCCAGTCCCAGGCAGCCGAAGTCGCACACTTTTTCGCCTTTCAGCAGCAGCATCGCGGCGCGGCAGTCTTTCACCCCGGCGTATTCGAACCTCTCGCCGATTCTGTTGCCGCCTTTGCACGCGAGCACCGCGAACCGCCTTTCCTGTGCCTCGACTTCCTTACCCATTATTTTCGCGACGGCGTGGGCGCATTCGCCTCCGCCGGGCGCGCACCGGTCGAGTTCGACCTTGCCGGCGACGATTGCCTCGGCATAGCCGGCGCAGCCGGGCATCCCGCAGGCGCCGCAGTTGGCGCCGGGGAGAACCTCTATTACCTGTTCGACCCTGGGGTCAACATCGACGTGGAATTTTTTCGAGGCGTAGGCGAGAATCACGCCGAACGCGACGCCGAGAAGAACCATTATCACAATCGCGGCGACGAGTATCCCGAGCGCGTGCGTGCCGAACGTGAAGGCCTGCGCGACAGGGAGAAACGCTTGTGTCAGGGGAAATTCCATCACGATGTCCGCCTAACCTCCGAAATTCATTTTGAGTCCGCCGAGCATCCCGGCAAATCCGAAGAACGCCAGCGCCATAAGGCCGGTGCAGATGAACGCAACGGGCACGCCCTTGAACGAGCGCGGCGTCGCAGTGACTTCCAGCCTCTCGCGGATGCCCGACATAAGCAGCATAACCAGCGTGAAACCGACGCCCGCAAACAGCCCGCTGAGTGACGCCCATAAAAGACCCGGCGCAAAACCGATATCCGCCCAGTCGCCGCCGACCTGTATCTTCTTGATATTGAGTATCGAGACGCCCAGCACCGCGCAGTTGGTCGTAATAAGCGGCAGGTATATGCCGAGCGAATCGTACAGCGGCTTGCTCATCTTCCTTATTACCATTTCGATGAACTGCACGAGCGAGGCGATTGTGAGAATGAAGACGCCGGTGGTCAGGACCTCCTGCAGGCCCTGTTTGCGAACGAACGCCGCTGCGTCGCCGAATCCGAATGCCGAGATAATCTGCGCCAGAAGATTGGCGTCTCCCTCCTTGATGAAGAAGGAATAGACGGTAAACGTGAAAAGCGACGCCATGGTCATAACAAAAACGACGGCCATTCCCATTCCGAAGGCCGCGTCGCTTTTCTTGGAGACGCCGATGAACGGGCACAGCCCGAGAAACTGCGCCAGGACAAAGTTGTTTACGAAGACAAGTCCGACGATTATGTACAAGAGTTCCATATTTCGCCTGTGATTTTTGCTTTTACGGTGACACTTGTCCGCCAATCCAAAAGGATGACAGTCACCAATCTACGAGTCTCGGTCGCAACGCTCCCTCGACTCCGTAATTGGTGACAGTCACCTTTTGCGTCGTAGATTGGTGACTGTCACCTGCTAATCCTTCTTCTCTTCCGGGCCGACTGTCGGCTCCGGCGTGATATCAACAAGGCGACTGGTCTCGCGTTCTTCCTTGCGGAACGAGCGCCACCTGAAGAACGCGAACATAACGCCTATCAGCAGGAA
>JBDRIB010000140.1:0-2021 GCA_043816375.1 Planctomycetota bacterium
GACGATGACGCACACCCCTACGGCAAGAACTGTCAGCATGATAATCAGCTCAGACCGATTCATAGCCGTTTACCCTCCACTTAAATTATAAGAAATGCGGCCAGGAATTCAAAATGCCATGCCTTTTCGGCCGTTGCGGATATGGCGACGCGCGATACGGCCGCGCGTTTTGCCGACGCCGCGCAATAATAAAGCCCTGGAATGAACCAGGGCTGGAGGGTAGAAAAGGTGTCATCGCCTTTTCATAAGCTACGCAATACGTTATTCTTCGGCTTTCTCCGGGACTGCCTTAACGAATCTTTCAAAAAAACCACGGCGGCACGCCCTAACAGCGACTCAGGGACAGGGCGAAATTCCCCCGGCCTGCGCATTGTGCCGATCAACTTCGCGTGATTTACCGGATTACCTTCCCTCGTTGCGGTCTCCGGGCGCCTCGCGTTCTTCCCGCGGCCGGTCTTCCGCCGGCCGGTCAAGGTCGGTTCTGCGGTCGCGGTCTCTTTGTACCTCGCGTTCCTGGCGCTCCCTGCCCTCTCTTGGCCGGTCGGGCTCTCTTCGCTCCCTGAGTTCCATTTCTCCTCTTTGCATTCCGCCTCTTTCACGCAATTGCATCCTTAATCGCTCGTTCTCGGCGCGAAGTTCCTGCATCTGTCTTTCCATGTTCTCGATGTGGCCGCGAAGTTCTCTTAGCTCCGCTTCGGTCCGCTCGATATGTGCCATGAAGACCTCCCTCAAGACTCTGTGCATGCGGTCCATTTGGCCTTCCACGATTTCCCTCAACTGGGCATCAATCCGTTCAGGATACGGCGGTTCCCGACGGGGTTCCCGGCCTTCTCTGCCGCGAAACCTTTCTCTCTCGACTTCGGGGTCGGGACGGAAAGCCCGCTCTTCTCTGGGCTGGCCCTGCCTTTCGATTTCTTCAGGGGCCCGGCGGATTTCCCTGCGGATGGTCACTCTTCCTTCGCCTTCCGGCCGTCGATCAATTTCCCCGTGCCGGCGCTCGGTCTCGATGCCTTCGAGCCACTTGAAATCGGCTTCAGTCGCGAAGGAAATCCCTAATACCTGTCCTTCCTGCAGGCTGTGAGCGGTCTGTACGAGCCTTTCATTATTCCAGGGTACAAGCACGGTCACATGATCGTCACGGTCCGACGGCTTGACCACAATGCCCATGTACCCTCGTTCACCAACCTCTCGCTCGGTGAGCCCGACGAAAGTACCTCGCAGGCGTTCGTACCTGTCGCGCTCTGCGCCACGGAGGAGCCCTGGGAACACCAGCGCTGCAATCGCAGCCAACATCAGCATTTTGTGTGTTTCTTTCATGATAATTCTCCTTTATTGGCAAAGAGTTGTATAATGCCTGCCGCCCGCGCCGCCCGCGGGCAACCTAATGAATTAGTAACACATGATACGTGAAAAGTCAACCGAATTGTCCGTCCACAATTTTCTCGCAACATACTATCGCAGTCGATGTTGACGTCTTCTGATTTTTGATGTTGCAGTTACCAATAATTTAGGTGGACACGTATCGGACGACCGAGTATTATGAGAACGTGGAGTCGCTGGCAGTGAGAATGAGCGAATCTGCTTCAAGGGGGTTGGGGTGTGCAAGGGCGGTTTTTGTTTGAACGTGCCGGGGAATTATGTCGATGAAACAAGGTGTTGGCACAAGAACTCAGGACATGTGAAGTTGAGTCGGTTGCGCTTTACATCGTCCTATGACATAACCCGGATGAACGCTGTTGTCCGGCCTGCGGTCGGGCTGAGATTCTGAGGCAAGTAAGGAAGATTACCGTGTGGAATTGCGTGGGCACACTTGGGGAGTACTTGTCATGGCTGTACCGCGGCCGGGAATGGGCGACGTGGGAGCTGATAGCGATAGCCGTAGTCTTGCTGGTTCTGCCGCTGTGGATCTTGAAGCGGCTGCGAAGAAAACCGGTCAGGCGGGTGCGCGGAAGTCACTTTCTGGACGGCACGTCCGTCATAGGTGTTAAGTTGAACGATCAATCGCGAAGCCGCCACAGCAG
>JBDRIB010000141.1:0-4843 GCA_043816375.1 Planctomycetota bacterium
TGGTCGGACGTGCCCGCGCCGGTCGCGCACAGCGGACAGTGCAGGTTGCACACATTCGTCGGGTCGATGATGAGCAAACGCGGGTACGAGGCCAGACGTTCCCGCCTGAGTTTGTACTCCAGCGAGTTGAGCACGCCGTTCACCCACCTTCTCAGTCTTTGTAACACTGTTTTCTTACCCCGCTTCAATCAAAAAAAATCGTCCGCAAGGTTACTCACCGGCAGGCCTTCTGTCAACCCCCTCCGCCGCGAGCCTTGATTCCCCTGATTGTTTCTGATAAGATAATACGTTAATATTGTTTATAGTCAGACGGCTGCTTTTTGCATATTCGAGGGCGACTAAATGAAAAAGAAATACCTGATTGAACAAGACGTTAAGCAGTTCTCCGCCGACAAGATACTCAAACACCTCGACAAAGTCGCCGAATGGCAGAAGATGGGCGACACCTTCCCGATTACGGTCGAAATCGATTTGACCAACGTGTGCAACAACAAATGCCCCCGCTGTTTCGGCTTTTTCGGCAACGACAAATCCTCGATGGACCTCGAGAGCGCAAAGTCCATCATCAAACAAATCAGGGAAATGGGCGGCCGCGGCCTCACCTTCACCGGCGGCGGCGAGCCGAGCTGCAACCCCCACCTGGCCGAAGTAATCCGGTATGCGAAGGACCTCGGCCTTGACGTCGCGCTGATTACCAACGGGCTCTCCTTCAGCAAAGAAGACGCCCGCACCTTCGTGGAATGCTGCACCTGGCTCAGGGTCAGTCTCGACGCGGGCTCACCGGAGGTTTACAAACGCACTCACGGGATGGACGAGAAGTCCTTCGAGCGCACCGTCGAAAACACGCGCGTGCTCGTGCGCCTCAAGCGCGAAACAAAAAGCGATTGCACCCTGGGCGTCGGCTATCTCACCGACAACGGCCTGGGCGAGGATATGTACCGCTGCACGGAGTTGTGCAAGGAAATCGGCGTGGATTACATCCAGTTTCGCCCGTTCCTGAGAAGATTCGGCGAGGAAGAAATAGACTACGACTTCGAAGACGTCCTGCCCTGGATTGACAGGTGTTCCGAACTGGCGGGCGACGGCTTCGACGTGCTCTTCTCAAAGCACAAATACGACTCCATGCAGGCAGGCGACACCGGTCGAAACTACGGCATCTGCTACGGGCACTTCTTCGCAACGACCATCGGCGCGGACCAGAAAATTTACATCTGCTGTCATATGCGCGGCGTGGAAAAATACTGCTTCGGAGACCTCGGCAAAAATACGCTGAAAGAAATCTGGAATTCGGAACAGCGAAAGCGCGCCTTCAGCAACATCGACTTCCGCGACTGCCCCCCGCTGTGCCGGTGCAACACGTTCAACCAGGTGCTCTGGAACATAGCCCAAAACGTTAATCACAGAAATTTTCTCTGAATCTCCGATAATGGAGATTATGACTACCGCCTCAATTATAATCCTCGCAAAAAACGAAGAAGAAAACATCGGCCATTGCCTCGAAGCGGTGTTTTCCCAGAAGACCGGCTTCGATTTTGAAGTCATTGTCGTCGACAGCGGCTCAACCGACGGCACCCTCGATATCGTTCGCTCCACGTCCGCAAGACTCTTCGAGATTCCCCCCGGCGACTTCGACCACGGCGGCACGAGACAGTACGGCGCCGAACAGGCAAGGGGCGAATACATCGTCACCCTCGTCGCCGACGCAACGCCGTGCGACGAAAACTGGCTGGCAAACCTGCTGGCGCCCTTCAAGGAAGACGCGAACATCGCCGGCGTTTACGGAATGCAGATACCCCGCGACGACTGCGACCCGTTCTTCGCGTGGCGGCTCTCCCAGTGGGTCGCCGGCAACAGGGAACCCCGCGAACATTTTTTCCCGACACCGGACGAAATCGAAAAACTCTCCCCCGAAGAAAAACGCGCCGGGCTGAATTTCGACGACATCAACTCCGCACGACGCGCAGACGTCCTTCGCGAGTTCCCCTTCCCCAGGGCCGAATACGCCGAAGACCTTGTCTGGGCGCGAAACGTATTAACAGCAGGGAAGAAACTCGTGTACGCGCCGTCGGCGGCGGTGCATCACTCGCATCGCCGCACGCTCGGCTACGCTTTCAAGAAGCGCTTTCTGGACCAGCGGTTCATCTCTTCGTACTACGGGCTGGTTCTGTATCCGGCCTTCACAAGCGCCCTGAGGGCGTTCCGGCAGGATACGATAAACTATCTCGGCGTCGCGCGGCGGCTCGAGGGACTCGGAAGGAAACTAAAATGGTCTTTCCTCGCGCCGTTTTTCGCCGCGGCGGAAATATCGGGTTCGTTTCTCGGCATTCTTTCGGCAAAAGAAGAGAATGAATGCCCCCATCGCGCCGAAAAAAAATTGCGCAGGCTCGCCCTGCGCATCGCACGAAAATACAAGGCGTCACCGATTCGCCACCCATAGCGCCCGGTGACTGTGACGCAAAAGGTGACTGTCACCGAAGATTCAACTGTTACCGAAGAATTCCGGAGACGCGTGAGCGGAAAAATATCCATAGTAATCCCGACTCTCAACGGCGGCGCATTGCTGCGCGAGTGCCTGGCCGCGATACGCTCCCAGCGTTTTGACGGCGAGGTGGAACTGCTCGCCGTCGATTCCGGCTCCGCCGACGATACGCTGCGGACGCTTGAAGAATTCGGCGCGAGAATCCACAGCATACCGCAACGGGAATTCAATCACGGCGGCACGCGAAACACGGCAATCGAGATGGCGGAGGGCGAACTGATTGTGCTGACCGTCCAGGACGCCGCGCCGCAGGGCGACGGCTGGCTGAAGGCGCTTGTCGCACCGTTCGAGGACCCGAAGGTCGCCGGAGTTTACGGAAGGCAGATGCCACGCGCCGACGCGAATCTGCTGACAAAACGCCGCCTGGGCGAATGGCTCACTTCGCGCGGCGAGCAGTCCGTCAGTGAAATCACGGACCGAACCGCGTACGAAAAACTGCCGCCGCTGGAGAAGTACAAGGTCTGCAACTTCGACAACGTCTGTTCGTGCATAAGAAAGGAAGTCTGGCAGAGGCACCGGTTCCCCGAAACGAATTTTGCCGAGGATATCGAGTGGGCGCGCGATGTGCTTCTCGACGGCTGCAAAATCGTCTTCGAGCCGGCGGCCGCGGTCGTCCACTCGCACAGGCGCTCGATATTCTACGAATACAGGCGCGCTTATATCGCGGCGCGCAGGCTCCACCAGATATTCGGATACGCGGCGGTGCCGTCGCTCTATGCGTTCCTGCACCACGCCTGGTATTACGCCGCGAAAAATGCGAAGATGGTCTGGCGCTCCGACGCCTCTTCGGCCGAGAAGATGCGCTGCGTCTTCCGCGCATGCGCGCTGGGCTTCCTCGAAACGCTGGCACAGTACCGCGCGTATCGCGACGAAAAGGGCGCGAAACCTCTTGAAAAACAGCGGGGGGTATGATGCGAATACTCTATGTCGTACACGGCCTGCCGCCCCGCGTTTTTACCGGCACGGAATCGTACACGTATCAACTGGCCTCGCGCCTGGCACCGGAGCACGAGGTCGGCGTCTTCTACCTTTTCAAAGACGCGCTGCTCCCTCTATATAAACGCGAAAAAACCGCTCAGAACGGATTTACCTGCTTCGGGGTGAACTTCGACGTAATCAGCCAGGCCACGCGGTTCCGCGAGACTTACCGGAATTCGCACATAAACGCCGCGTTCAAAAAATGCCTGAGGCAGTTCCGCCCGGACCTGGTCCACTTTACATATTTCCTGGGCGGACTCTCCGTTGACCAGATTCATATGGCCAGAGAGCACGGGGCGAGGGTCGTCATAACGCTTACCGACTTCCTGCCGCTCTGCCTTCGCGGAC
The DNA here is from genome assembly GCA_043816375.1 of Planctomycetota bacterium. Lineage (GTDB taxonomy): Bacteria > Planctomycetota > B129-G9 > B129-G9 > B129-G9 > JBDRIB01. The sequence goes on from JBDRIB010000141.1 coordinate 3,866, forward strand.
AGTTGCTCGACTACAGGGGCGAATTGTGTTCCGGCCCCGAGACCGGCTACAAATGCTCGGCCTGCGTGTGGATGGTCAAGCGAATCAGAAAAGGCCCCGTCGAAGACGTCAGATTGAAACTGCTGAAGTTCGCGCCCGCCGCCAATGTCGCGAAACGGCTCATCGCGCGCGCCATTTCGGGCCGGCGGCGCGACGTGGCCGCGGCGATACTGGCCGCCGACCGGGTTATCACTCCGACGAAGGCGCTGGCACGGCAATACCGGCGCTGGGTGCCCTGTATGAAAAAAAGCACCCTGCTGGGCTTCGGCATCGACCCCGCGCTGTTCAGGCGCTTCAACCGGACACGCGGAGAGAAGATTCGCTTCGGCTTCATCGGTCAGATGCTCCCGCACAAGGGGCTTCACGTCCTGATGGACGCCGCAAAAAGGCTCCCGGCGGAGAAATGCGAATTTGTCGTTTTCGGCGGGACGGACCTGCCCGGCTCGACCGAATACGTCGCCGGTTTCGAAAACGATTTGAAGAGGGAAAATATTTTCTGGCGCGGGACGTTTCCGTTTGAGAAGATAGCGGATGCCTTTGCGCAGTTCGATGTGCTGGCCGTTCCGTCGCTCTGGTACGAGAACTCGCCGCTGGTCGTGCTTTATGCAAAGCGGAGCCGCACGCCGATGATAGTGAGCGACTTCGGCGGGCTGACGGAGTTCGTCCGCGACGGAGTGAGCGGACTCGTTGTTCCCCCCGGCGACGCCGGCGCGCTGGCCGGGGCGATGCAGCGATTCATCGACGACCCCGACCTCTGCAGGCATATGTCGGAAGGCACAACCGCGCCGATGAGCATCGACGAACACGCGCGAACAATGCTGGATATATACCGCGAACTGTTATGAACGGTGACAGTCACTAATAGCTCCAAAAGGTGACTGTCACCAATTACAGAATCGAGCGAGCCCGGCGAGCGAGATTTGTAGATTGGTGACTGTC
>JBDRIB010000142.1:0-4339 GCA_043816375.1 Planctomycetota bacterium
TCGTAGATTGGTGACTCCGCCTGCCCGCCCGAGCCCCGATGGGTCGGGGCCAGGGGGGCGGATAAATGTTGCCTTGCTAGGTATTTCTTTATCCAGTCAAAAAGCAATAAAAAGCCCGAAAGCGAACACAGGTTACTTGCAGACATGACCAGTCTGGCCATCATCGGCGGCAGCGCCGCATACAAACTGCTCGCGCAGGGAGAAATCCGCGGCGAACGACTCGGACCGCGCGAGACACCGTTCGGCCCTTCGCAGCCGATATTCAGCGTGCGAGACCGGGACGCCGGGTTCTTTTTCCTTTCCCGGCACGGCGAACACGGCTACTCCGTGACCGCTCCCTTTGTAAACTACCGCGCAAATATCTACGCACTGCGGGATATCGGCGCACGCGCTGTTATCGCCTGGTCGGGGCCGGGGGCCTTGCGCGAAGACCTGGAAGTCGGCCGGTTCGTCGTGCCGGATGATGTCATCGACGAGACAAAACGCAGGCCGTCGACATTTTTCGAGAACAGGGGCATCGGCTTCATCCGGCAGTCGCCCACATTCTGCCCGACGCTTCGCGGAATACTGTGCGAGGTCCTGGAAGAAACGGGCGCCGCATTTACCGACTCGGGAACCTACGTCTGCACCGAAGGGCCCCGGCTCGAAACCCGCGCCGAGGTCCGAAAATACGCGCAATTCGGCGGCGACCTCGTCGGTATGACCCTCGTTCCCGAGGTCTTTCTGGCGCGTGAACTGGAGATGTGCTACGCCGCGGTGTGCTACGTCACCAACCGCGCGGAAGGCCTGCGCTCGCGCGCGTTCGAGGCGGGCGAGTTGTTCGAGGGGCTTTCTTCTCCCGAAGAAATGCGCCGCGTTGAAGCGTCCGTGGCGATGTTCCCGGAGATAATCCGCAGGGCGGCGAAGGCCCTCCCGGCGGCTCGTTTTGACTGCTCCTGCCGCAGGTCGATGGAACGCTATCGCAAACGCGGCGACATTTCCGGCGACTGGCAGAATTGGATCTCGTGATGATATTGCGCGCAAAACATCTTGTATGCGACACAAAAAGGAAATTCGACGACGGCGCCGTGCGAATATCCGGACGAAAAATCACGTTCGCCGGAAAGGCATCCGCGATACAGCCCTCCGGCGCCGAAACCGTTCTTGACTTCGGCGATGCCGTCATCGCACCGGGCTTCATTAACGCGCACACACATCTTGCGTTTCGCAACAAGATACCGTATGAGGAAAACTTCGCCGACTGGCTGCAACGCGCCGGCCGGGCCAGGAAAGCGCTCTCGGCGGAAGAACATTCAAAGGCACTCGAAACCGGCCTGGCCGAAGCAATTGCCGCCGGTACGACCGCCATCGCCTCCACGGAGTTGCCGCCGGATTGCCCCATACGTGGTTATGAATTCGTAGAGACGATATGCTTCGACCGGGACAATGCCGGAAAGGTCATCGACGAACTGAAATCGTCCCTTGCCGCGATTGACGCCCGGGGCGTCCGCGGCGGCATCGCGCCGCACGCGCCTTTCACGGTTACGAAAGAGATTCTTGAAGCGTGCGCGGCCCTTGCCGGAAAAGAGGAGCGAATGCTCTCCATCCACGCGGCGGAAAGCGCGATGGAAACGGCGTTCCTCCAGGGACACCGCAACGAGTTGTACGAAATGCTGTGCAGCGCCGGGGCGAACCTGGACGAATGGGAGCCGCCGAACACCACGCCGATACGGTACCTGGCCGGTCTCGGCGTGACCGGCAAACGCACTCTGCTGGTGCACTGCAATTACGTCACCACGGAAGAGGCGGATATCATTTCGCGCAGCGGCTCCTCGGTGGTATACTGTCCGCGAAGCAGCGAGTTCTTAGGGCACGTGGACCATCCCTTTATGCACCTCGTCGAAAAAGGGGTCAACGTCGCCCTCGGGACGGACAGCCTTGCGAGCAGCGATTCGCTCTCTATGCTCGACGAGGTCCGGTTTCTCGCCCGGAAGTTCCCGGGCAAACCGCCCGGAACCTTCTGGCAACTTGCAACGGCAAACGGCGCGGCCGCGCTCGGATTGAAGAATCGCACGGGTCGCCTGAAAGAAGGAATGGACGCCGACATCGCCGTAATCGCCGTCTCCGGCTGCAGTGGAAGGGACGTTTTCGACTTAGTGGTTGCAGATGAATCACGCGTTGTGGCCGCTTTTTCGGCGGGAACAGCGGTCTGCGACGCCGACGGCATAATCGCTGAATTGCAGGGGAAACGCAATGCTTGACATCAAGTTCATCCGTGAAAACGCAAATCTCGTGAAGGAAAGCGGCAGGAAGAAGGGATTCGAAGTGGACATCGACGCGCTGCTCGCGCTCGACGAGAAACGAAGGGAACTCATTCACGAAAGCGAATCGCTGCGCGCGGAGCAGAAGAGAGGCTCGAAGGAACTCGGCAAACTGAAAGGCAAAGAAAAGGATGCGGCCCTGGCAAAACTCAAGGATATGTCCGACCGCGTCAAGGGGCTAAACGAGGAGTTGCGCGCGGCCGAGGCGGATTACAACGGACTTATGCTGCGCGTGCCCAACGTCCCGGCGTCCGACGTGCCGGAAGGGACCGACGATTCTCAAAATGTCGAGATACGACGCTGGGGCGAGCCGCGAAAGTTCGACTTCAAGCCAGAAGACCACATCGAACTCGGCAGGGCGCTTGACATAATCGACATTCCCCGCGGCGTGAAACTCGGCGGCACGCGCTCTTATTTCCTCAAGGGCGACGGCGCGCTGCTGGAAAACGCGCTGATGCAGTTCGGACTCGACTACATCGCGAAGAAGGGTTTCACGATTTTATCCGGACCGGTGCTCGTGAAGGACTTTGCGATGTACGGCACGGCGTTCTTCCCATTCGGGGAAGAGCAATCCTATCGCATCGAAAAAGACGAACTCAATCTCGTCGGCACATCCGAGGTCTTTGTGACCTCGTACCACAGCGAAGAGATGTTGAAGGAAGAAGACCTGCCCCTGCTTTACGCCGCTCTCTCCACGTGCTTCCGCAGGGAGGCCGGCACATACGGCCGCGACACAAAGGGCGTATACCGCGTGCACCAGTTCCAGAAAGTCGAACAGGTCGTCCTCTGCAAAGCCGACGAAGAAGAATCGCGCCGGCAGCACGAATTCATCCTGAAAAATTCGGAGGGAGTCCTGCAGGCTCTCAACCTGCCGTACAGGGTGGTTACCTGCTGTACCGGCGACCTCGGACTGGGACAGGTGGTCAAATTCGACCTTGAGGCGTGGATGCCCTCGCGCAATTCTTACGGCGAAACGAACAGCGCTTCGCGATACCACGACTTCCAGGCGCGTCGGCTGAACATCCGCTATCGCGATGGGGATGGAGCCACACACTTCGTCCACACGCTGAACAACACCGTTGTCGCATCCACGCGGCTCATCATCGCGATAGTCGAAAACTACCAGCAGTCGGACGGTTCCATCCTAATACCCGAAGTCCTGCGGCCCTATATGGGCGGACGCGACCGAATTACACCAGACTCCTGACAATTTACAACGCAAAAGGTGACTGTCACTAATTACGGAATCGAGCGAGCCTCGCGAGCGAGATTCGTAGATTAGTGACTGTCATCCTTTTGCGCTCGTAGAATAGAACAGGTCCTTGCTCCCGTCCCGGAAGGCGAGGCCGGGGGAGGCGGGTTGGCGCCACCGTTGGAAATGCTGCACACTTTGCCGACAGACTGTCGCCGGAGTGCGCACTTTTTTTCAGAATCTCCCCGTATCCAGCCGCAAGCGGCATTGGAACGCGGTTTGCTCTATCTAAATATATGAACACGCGATTCACAATTTTAGCGGTTCTGACGGCCGTCTCGCTCTCCACATTCCACGCAGGCACCGCCGCCGGCGACGAAGTTGAAACCCTTATACAAACACTCGCCTCGCCGTACCAGGCCGAACGCGACGAGGCACAAGAAGAATTACTGAAAAAAGGCGCTGCCGCGGTTGAGGTGCTAATCAGGTCGCTCGAGAGCGACAACTACTTCATCAGGAAAATTTCCGCGGAACTAATCGAGAGAAGCGCGGAAAAAGCACATACAGAGGCGCTGAGCAAAGAACTGCCGGAATATATCAATAAGGAACCCGAGGTTGCCGTTCCACTGATGAATGCGCTTGCGCGTCTTCGGGAAAAGCAGGCAATTTCCTCCCTTCGCGCCGCTGTCGCCGGGGGAGGAGCCGCAGTTCGTGCCGGGGCAGTCGAATTGCTGGGGGAACTCGGTGATGAGGAATCGGCGAAGGACATCTTCGTCCTTCTACGCGACGGTCATTCCGAGGTTCGTTCCGCGTCTGCCCGGGCACTTGCGAAACTCAAGGCAAAAGA
>JBDRIB010000143.1:0-11658 GCA_043816375.1 Planctomycetota bacterium
CGCCGCGATTTACATCTGCTGCGCGATACTGCCGTGGATAGCCGTTCAGGAATCGCTCCAGCGCGCGGCAGGCAGCCTCGTCGAGAACGCGAATCTGATTAAAAAAGTCGCATTTCCATCCGCGGTCATTCCGCTGCACCTAGTCATCAGCGGCGCGATAAACCAGATTCCGGGCACGGTTCTGCTCGTCGTCGTCGTGGCGGTCGTTTACGGAGTATTTCCGGCGACCCTCGTGTTACTGCCGGTTGTATGGGTGCTGCAGATAGCGTTCACGGCGGGTATTGGATGGGTGCTGGCATCATTCAACGTATTTTTCCGCGACGTGCGGCACATCGTCGCCGTGGGCGTGCTTATCTGGATGTTCCTCACGCCAATCTTTTATCCCGCCGCGGCCGTCGAGGCCAACGCGAACATCCCGGGCTGGCTGAAGACGCTTTACGCGATAAATCCGATGAAACTGATTGTGGACCTTTATCGCAACGCGATATATCTCCAGGTATGGCCGCAGTGGTGGGAGGTTTTGCTGCTGACGGGTTATGCCGTTGTGGCCGTCGTCGTCGGGCACGCCATATTCATCCGCAACAAGGACCAGTTCGCCGATTTGCTCTAATCCCGCCGCGAAGCAGATTTGGAACCACCCATACGGGCCCGTACCGGGCGAATACACACGAATAAACACAAATAAAAAGGGTCAAAGGGACAAAGCAAAAACAGACCGAAGATTTGAAACCACAGACTTGTCCGCCGACGGTTTGTGGCGGATTCACACAGATAAAAACAGATTCTTTGACCATTGACCTCAATCGAACCGCCAAGAGCGCCAAGAACACCTGAAACCTGATACCTGAAACTTGAAACCAAGTGTAACAGGGACTTGAATCCGACTAATTCCATCTCATCGCCACCATTCTCGACTGGCGCAAGCAGTTAAAAAATCTGGCGGGTCATTAAAGATGGAATAACATTGGTTTGTTCCTTAATCGGAAGAATAAGTGCTACTGTTGAACGTAAGCATCATTCATCTAAAAGATCTTCGGTCTTCTCTCTCTCGGCGGAGAGTTCATAAGTAGTTGCCAAATTTCGAAGAGTACTTGCCAAGCGGTGGTAACCGTGAGCCTCAACATCTTCGGCTTGCTTCCGATACTTTTTAGCCAGTTCCAGTTCTTCGCGACCAGCTGTCCATGCGTAAACACCGCGTGGTTAAACAATGCGATTTGAAAACCTTCCCGCATGTCTTTGGCATTTTGCGCGTTTAGTGCTCTTGCTGCTGAATGGTGTATCCAAAGGCCGTCTGGATCTGGCTGAATGTGTGTCAAGACGTGGCCAATCATCTGGAACGCGATATCCAGATGGCCTGACTCCTTGCATGTTGCTTTTACCTTCGACAACCATGCAGACAATGCCTCGCCGTCAAATGTTCCGTCTTTCCGACTTCCGGGAGGTGTTCCCCAATTGTATAGTAAGCGATATGCGTTTCTTGCGATTTGTCGCTGTTGTTCTGCATTATTGTCAGAAGACTTAGCTTCTTTCTTGGCCCGAAACCCGGCACGAATAACTTCGCAAAAGAAATCTGGGTTATCAGCCAGCTGCTGCTCAAGAAGCGTAGGGAATGCACCGTGGTGTCGATCAAGAAGCGGCAGAAACAGAAACTCGATCTGGGAAAGGTCGTTTGGGTTTGTGTTAGGGTCGCCCTGCAACGCAGTAATAACCGTAATAATGTCGTACGTATCCACCGCGTTGGAGCCTTCTAACGAACGAGGTAGTGCTTGAAGCACGCGAATTGCCTGCTGGCAATTCAGAGGCCGTTTGTCGTGCAATAACCATGCAATGCATCTAATCGCTGCGTTTGGCCGGCCATATTCTACCAAACGATCAATGGCATACTCAGGATTAGATATATCTTGATAGGGACGCACGTTCGCTTTGGACCAGTATGGGGATTCATCTTCCCCCAAAAGCCGAGTTGACCGTTCCCAGTTTTCAGTAGTGAATGGCAGATAGGCTAGAAGTTGCCCTTTTTGTGATGGTGTCCATTGCGACATGTCAAGGCTGTCAACCCATTGCCACTCTCGTAGACGAAATCTTCCCAAGACAAACCCACCAGCAAACTGTGCAATAGGTTTAGTTTCCGACTCCAGCAAGATGGGAAGAATCTCATACTCCACATCAGTTGCCGCAATCTCGCCGAAAGCAAATCCCACATGCCAAGATGACTCAACTGCCTTGGCAAACTTTAAGATATCTGCCATGCCCCCTGCGGCAAACACATCACGGACTGCTTTTCGCCTTCTCTCTTCTAGTTGCTTGCGCAACTCTTCATAGTTATCCCCTTCTTCGTAGAGAATAAATTCGCGTTCACCGAAAAGTCGTTGATTACGGCATATTGGCGTGTCGGGTGCCATCCGTTCGGCAATAACAGCGATTTTATCAACTTCCTCTGGCTTCATGGCCCATTCTGCGTCCGCAAATTTCCGATGTCTTGAAATGAAATCGACAATCTTTGTCCACAAGGGTAGTCGTTCCGCTTCAGACAACGATAGGACTTTGTCCGAACCCAAGAAGGCGATGACTTTGTCGCGTGCTTGAGGTGGAAGATTACTCAAGCGTTCAACTAGGTCCCCAAGTTTTGCGAAATCGTTCTCTGCTGCATGCATTGCCAACTTGACGTACACCGTAATCTGCTCCCAATATTCTTCGTTCGTTGCACCTTGCGACCAATTATCTGGGATCATCTCTCTCCATGTCGGTTTGCGCGAACCCATGGACACCTGATGTGCGCTTGGGAGAAGACTTAGCAGCAGTTTCCAAGCAACGCCCGGAAGCTCATTGAAAAGAATTTCTACGGCGGTCTGCCTCTTTGCTACTGGTGCACAAGTTTGCGGCAGCCAGGGCAAAAAGATTATTGAAAGGGAATTTGCGGGCCGATTGGCCCATATCCCTCCCGGGTCTCGGGCGGCCAGTTCACCGAGAACAACTGTCACACGACTGAGATAGTCGGCGTCCCAAGCTAGCGTCTCCAATGCCCACAACAAACCGCTCATGTAATTGGCTCCCGTAGTAGTATCAGATCCCTCTTGTGCAAAGATTACGTCAAAAGGACAAGGATCGCTGTACAACGCATTTTCCACAGCATCAAGAAACTCGCCAGGTGCAGCCTCAGCTAATAACGGCAAGAGTCTGCCCAAACTGGCCCAAAGAACCCAGTCTGCTTCCTTTAGAATCTCCCGAACGGCGAGAACGGCTGTCACTTCGGCTTTCCCCGAAGAACACGATGTTAAAGCCTTTGGATGGCTCCCCAAGAGTGCCAGACTCTCCGCGAGACCGTTACGCAGCAAGTGTGAATGAGAGAGAACCTTATGATGGATACTTGCGGCGTATCGTTCCTCCTTCGGTAACTCAAACTTAGGATCCTGCTCGCGTAGTACGCTAATGGCAGAATCCTTTAACCCATTGAGATGTTCGTCAAATAGATTTGGCCCAAGCCCATACCATCCCTCGTAACGGGCGACTATCTTCCAAATTCCGTCACGTTGGATGAGGGGAGTACCCGGGCGAAGTGCGATCTCTCGCATCTTTCCGATCCACTCCCCATATGCCTTTTTTGATAGATTCTTCACCACCGCTTTATCTGCTTCGAAATCCTCTTGCCATCCACCCAAGAGATCTGCAATTATAAGTTCCGCCGCTTCAGTTCCCTGAGTCCATTCCGGCATTAATGACAGGTTCTGGAGACATCTAAGCAAAGAGCTCAGATTACCATTGCTCTTGTGCGCAAGTGTACGACCTCGTTCGGGATTGTAACCTGCTTCCTCCAGGGCTTTCTGGATGTGATGACTTTTTGGACTGAGCATTGAAACACGATGTGAATCTGGCACACCGCCTTCCTCCAGGGCTTTCTGGATGCGATGACTTTTTGGACTGAGCATTGAAACACGATGTGAATCTGGCACACCGCCGGGTGGTCCGCTGAAGACCACAGTGTGACCACCTCTGCGTGCTCTCTCAAAAAGTATTGTTTCTTCCGAGCCGCCAACATTCAAATCGAAATTTGCGACTAGGACATGAACATCACGCAGGGGAGTTATTGCGTTCCAAGCCTCAGAACCGGATATGATGAGGCAACGGCCAACGGCATCAACCCTGCTTTCTTCGTTCATGGCGGCTATGAAGGCGGCAACAAAGTCTGCCACTTGGCTAGGGTAATGAGTATCAATCCTGAGCTGACGCGTTGTTCCAGAAAAGACCTCTTTCAACCTTATGCAGGCCTCTTCTCGGTTTGCGAGAAATACGTTCGGAGTAAGATATGGGGGAGCGCCGATTGTTTTCAATTCATTCCAATGCTGTTCCGGTGTCTGTATCTGCTGTGCTGGAAGTCCCATCTCGCGCGCAAACCACACTTCAACGGCAGGAAAGTGGTTCAACCAATCGATCAGGCAAGTCCCGTCTATAACGCGGACGTCTCGCCAGTCATTGCTCTTTTGCCGCTTTTCCAGCCAATTTGCCTGCGCATCTTTTTCCCAAGTGTATGACCAAACTCTTCTTCCGGATAAGGGGGTAACAAAAATAAACGCGGACTCTTTTCTGACCGGCGCAGGAGTTGCTGTGGTCAATTTTTTATAGTCTGATGTGGCTTTATTTTTAGCATTGTTGCCGGTGCCAATTTCCCAAAACGACCTCCCATTTGGCACGAAAGGAAGGAAATCGATATCCGTGTTCAATATTCCATCAGGACCGGGCTGTCCGATGCTGTCGCCTAGTGGGAAGCGTCGCTCTTTGGGATTAGAGCATGATGCTGCAACTAGACGGTAAACAAGCTCGACAATAAGCCCCTGAGCTTTTTGTGCATTACCACGCACCCATTCGTCAAGATTATTTTCAGATATTATCATGTTGTACCCCCTCACAACCACTTTCCTCTAAAATGAGGAGTGTTAGAAAGCGTTTATTGCATGGCAGTTCAAATCCATCTGCAGGAAAATATGCGTTTCCCTAAAAAGCATTATACCAGAATTCTCACAATTGTTACGGTTCATCTTGCGGTCTAATGTCGGTGTTGTACATAACAGTTGACGTATCCGCATCTTCTGCCCGCCACAAGGCAAAACAACGGAGTTGGTTCGGGGGTCAGACCCTTTTCCAGCCTGCCCGTATGGGTCGCTTCGCGAAAGGTGACAGTCACCGTTCGCGCTCCTTATTCCGCCTGAGGCGGAACCCCTTCAGCAGGGAAATGCGGACTATCCGCTCCGGGCATCGGAGACGGGAAAAGGCTGCTCGCAAGCGCAGAACCGGTATCGGGTTAGAAATGCGCGTATTTTGTGTTTGACAGGGCTGGCAAACGTAGATATTATACTCGGCTCTGTCGCCCGGATAGAGCGATGGCCTTTGGTGATTCCTGCAGTTTCTGTGTACCCGGAGATTTGTGACAGTCACCAATCTACGCCCCGACTCTCGCATTATTTTTATATGAATGTCGGGGCCGTAATTGGATGACAGTCACCTTTTGCGTTGTAGTTAGAACCGTTGTCCGCCGCAGGCGGAGTCGCTAACGGCTGTCGCCCGGGTGAATCGATGATTGAAGGGGAGCGGCTTATGGCCAGACAACTTGCAGTGCTGGTGTTGGCTGCAGGCAAAGGCGTGCGTATGCGCTCCGACCTGCAGAAGGTTATGCACAGGGTCGGCGGCAGGCCGATGCTCCAGTATGTTCTCGACACGGCCGAATCGCTCGGCGCTACCGGAATCGCCGCCGTCGTCGGGAATAAGAGCAAAGACATCGCGGACGCGTTCAAGGACCGCCGCGTCAACTGGCTCGTGCAGGAAAAACAACTCGGCACCGGCCACGCCGTTATGACCGCCGCGCCGTATTTCAAAGGCTACTCGGGCAACATCCTCGTGCTTTACGGCGACGCGCCGCTCGTCAGGAAGGAAACCCTGGAGGGGCTGCTCGAGACGCACAGGGCCGAACGCGCCGCCTGTACGGTGCTCAGCGCCGTGCTCGACAATCCGGCAGGCTATGGCCGAATCGTCCGCTCAAGGGACGGCAAGGTGCGCGCGATTGTTGAAGACCGCGACACGACCGAAGCGCAACGAAAGATAAAAGAAATAAACTCCGGCGTTATAGTCTTTCAGACATCCGTGCTGTTTGACGTAATCTGGCAGGTGAAACGGAACAATACCCAGGGCGAGTTCTACCTGACCGACGCGGTGGACCTGCTCATCAAGAAACGCAGGAAGGTCGCCGCGTACCTCGCCGAAGACCCGACCGAGATACTCGGCGTGAACACGCGCGCGCAACTCGCGCAGGTAAACTGGCTGATTCGCAGGCGCATACTGGACGGCCTGATGGAATCGGGCGTCGCGATAATCGACCCCGAGAATACGTACATAGAGACCGACGTCGCCGTCGGCGAGGACACGACGATATGGCCCTACACGGTAATCGAGTCCGGCGTGACTATCGGCAAAGGCTGCGAGGTCGGGCCTTTTGCGCACCTTCGCGTGGGCACGCTGATGGAAGACGGCTCGGAGGTGGGTAATTTCACCGAAGTGAAAAAGGGCCGCCTGGGCAAACGGTCAAAGGCCAAGCACCTCAGTTACCTGGGCGACGTGAACATAGGGAAAAACGCCAACATCGGCGCGGGCACGATTGTGGCGAACTATGACGGGACGACCAAGCACCTTACGGTGATTGAAGACGGCGCGTTCATCGGCAGCGGTACTGTGCTGGTCGCGCCGGTCAGGATAGGCAAGGGCGCTACGACCGGCGCGGGCGCGGTCGTTACGCGTGAGAAAAACGTGCCCGACGGCGCGGTGGTTGTCGGCATACCCGCCAAACTGCTCAAAGCGGGCAGGCACCGCCCGGAAAAAGAAAAAACAAAGAAAAGAAAACGCTAAGCACATTTTTGCCGAGGAGTTCTTATTACTATGGAAATCGACAAACTTACCGCCAGAACACGACAGGACACCGGGTCGAGCAAAAGCCGAGCGCTGCGCGCACAGGCGCGCATACCGGCGGTGCTCTATGGCCACAAGGAAGAGACGCTGCACATCGATGTGCCCGAGGAAGAAATGCTGAACGTCCTCAGGTCGGGACATCACATCGTTGACCTGGAACACGACAGCGGAGTCAAGCGCGCCGTGATAAAGGAAATCCAGTATGACACGCTGACGGAAAAAATACTGCACGTTGACTTCAACCGCGTTGCAGCGGGGAAAAATATCAAGGTCGAACTGCCGATCAGGCTGCAAGGCACCCCCGTCGGCGCGAACCAGGGCGGCATATTGCAGCAGGAGATGGAAATCATTGCCGTCGAATGTATGCCGGAGAATGTACCCGATGCAATTTCGGTTCGGGTCAACGACCTGAACATTAACGACACCCTTCACGTCTCCGACCTGCCGGAAATACCCGGCCTGAAGTATGCGGCGGACGGGAAGCACGTGGTGGCGCACGTGCTGCCGCCGAGAAAAGAAGAGGTGGCCGAAGAGATAACAGAGGAAGCGCCCGCCGGGGCGGAGCCAGAGGTCCTTACCGAACGCAAAGAGACCGAGGAACCGGCCGAGAAGGGGAAGGGGAAATCGAAAGAATAGTACGGTGACTGTCCCGACGGTGTCGGGGAAATTTGCAGAATAGAACTGTTCCGTTGCGGTTCGGGACAGATCCCCATGTGAAGTCAGCAATGAAACTGATTGTAGGCCTGGGCAACCCCGGCAGGGAGTATGCCCGCACGCGGCACAACATCGGACGCATAATTGTGGACCTTTTCGCCCGGCGCCGCGACATCGAGGTCGGGCGGCGCAGGTTCAAATCGCGCGTCGGCGAGATGCGCGCGGGCGGGGAAAAGGTCGTCCTGCTGAAGCCGGCGACGTTTATGAACCTGTCCGGGGGCGCGGTCGCGGCTGCATTCGTTTTTTACAAACTTGACCCCGAGCGGATGCTCGTCATCTGCGACGATATGGACCTGCCGCTCGGCAAACTGCGCCTGCGCGCCGGGGGCGGCACCGGCGGACACAAGGGACTGGCCTCGATAGAGGCCTCGCTCGGAACGCAGGAGTATCCACGCCTCAGGTTCGGCATCAGCAGGCCGGAGAGCATCGAGGCCGCCGACCACGTGCTCGCGAAATTCGAGGACGCGGAAAAAGACGACGTTGAGCGCGCCCTGGTTCGTGCGGTCGAAGCCGTTGAGATGTGGCTGGGCGAGGGAATAGAAAAAGCGATGAATGTTTTTAACCCGGACGAGTCCGGCAGACGGATATTGTAGGCCCCTGGCTTATTCTGGAGGTTCGCTTTGAAAAAATACGAAGGTATGTTCCTGATCGATTCGGAAACGGCATCAAAAAAACGGGACGAGGTAATCGCCCACATCCGGGACACCGTGCAGAAACATCAGGGCGAAGTGCTGGATCTGGACAAGTGGGAAGACCTAAAACTCGCCTATGAAATCAAGAAGCACCGGAAAGGCGCTTACTTCCTCGGGCATTTCACAATACCGCCCGGGGAGGTGAATAATATCAGGGACGAGTTCCTGATAAGCGACATGGTGCTCAGGCATATGTTCATAATCGATACGGGCCGGACGCAGTTCCTGGAAGACGATTCGGACTACGGCGCGCCGAAACCCGCACGGAGAGAGCCCAGGACCGCACAAGCCGCTCCGAAGGAAACCGCCCCGAAGGAAGCCGCTCCGGAGGAAATGATTTCGAAAGAAGAATCTCCGGACACTGCGAAAGATACAACACTCGAAGCGCCGGAAAAAGCGGAAGAACCGGCGGAAGAAGAAAAAACCGAGGCCCCGAAGGAGCCGAGCGAGGAATAAATCCGCGGCCTGAGCGTGCCGCCCCTACTGGTCCGCCTAAGGCGGATAGTGACCACCGTCAAGCGAGGAAAAGCGAATGGCGAATCTGAACAAGGTGTTTCTAATCGGCAACCTTACCCGCGACCCGCAACTGCGCTATACTCCGTCGGGCTCGGCAGTGGCCGACCTGGGTCTGGCCGTGAACCGCAAATACAAGGCGCAGGACGGAACGCTGAAGGAAGATGTCTGTTACGTCAATCTGACCGCCTGGGGCAGAACCGCCGAGAACGCAGCGGAGTATCTGAGCAAGGGAAGGCCTGTCTTCGTAGAGGGTCGCCTCAAGTTCGACCAGTGGGAATCAAAAGAAGGTGAGAAGCGCAACAAGCTCTCGGTAGTCATCGAGAGGCTGCAGTTCCTCGGCAGCCGGGGCACCGGCCCGGCGCAGACGCGCGCGCCCTCTCCGGGAGGCGAGGAGACCCCTCCCGACGGAGGGTCCGAACTGGGCCCGCCCGACGAGGATATACCGTTTTAAGCAGTACTGTTGATTGTATAGCCAATGGAACACGAAAGGTGACTCCGCCCGAGGCGGACAAATGTCACCGCAAGAAAAGTTACAGGTTTCAGGTTTCAAGTTTCAGGTAACGGACAACTGTTTACCTGAAACCTGTAACTTGCCCGCCCGAGCCGTAAAGGCTCGGTCTTTACGGCCAGGGAAACTTGAAACAGGCCGTTTCCGCTGTGAAAGTTGTGCTTGCGAATCTTTCGTGAGATTCGTAGAACTTGTCCCGACGTGCCCACGACTCGTCGGGGGCCTGTATGGGTCGGGATCGGCGACAATCACCGTAAGACACGAAAAACCGTACTAACGGAGGAACGCATTGGCAAGGCCAAAAAAAATGAAGCCAAGAAAGAGGCGTCGCTTTTCACGCTATCAGGATGCCGTCCGCTGCAGATTCTGCAGGGCGAAAATTAAAGAAATAGATTACAAGGACACCGCGACTCTCAAGAAACTCTCGACCGGCCAGGGGAAACTGTATTCGCGCAAGCGCTCCGGCAACTGCGCCCGACACCAGAAAACGGCGAAAACCGCGATGAAACTCTCGCGGTTTATGGGGTTGATGCCCTACGTGAACTGAGACAAATGTCATCGTCGTGAGAAGAGGATTCCTGAACGGCTCCGGCGCCGCCTGCGAGAAATATCCTTGTTTCAGGTCCGCCGCAAGAATTGGCGGATAAATTTCAGGTTACAAGTTTCAGGTAAGGTGGTCACTGTCGCCGTTGAATAACCGTTACTTACAGGACAAATTCGGGGCAAACAACTATGAAGGTATTGCTCACCCAGAACATCGACAAACTCGGCAGACGTGGCGAGGTAAAAACCGTCTCCGACGGCTACGCACGCAACTACCTCCTCCCGAAAAAACTCGCCCTCAAACCCACATCGCAGAACATCAAACAACTTGAAACCGAGTCGAGCCGCCGCGTACAAGAGGAAGTCGAACAGAAGAAGACAATGGAACAGGCGGCCGAACAACTGAAGCAGACATCCTGCACCGTCACGTCGCACGCCGACGAAAACGGACACCTGTACGGCTCGGTGACTGAAGCGATGATAGCGGAAGCATTGAAGGAAGAAGGCGCCGAAGTTGAAGCCAAAACCATCGTTCTTCACGCGCCAATCAAGGAACTCGGCGTCTACGATATCGAGGTGCGCCTGCATCCTGATGTGATTGTGCAGACCCGGGTGTGGGTGGTCGAAGAGAAAGGGAAGACCGGCGAGGACAAAGCCGAATAAGCCGCTGACAGACCGCTTATCAAAAAACAGCCGTCAGTGCGACGGCTGTTCTGTTCTGGTCGGGGCGACAGGATTTGAACCTGCGACCTCTTGAACCCCATTCAAGCGCGCTAGCCAGACTGCGCCACGCCCCGAATTCGGTTCCCGCTTCCCGATATCGAATTATATCGCGCCGCACCCCCCTGTCAAATGAAAAGAGTGCTCAGGGAAAGTTGCCCTCCTCTCACTTCGTCGTCGCCCGGTGAACAACAATTGTAAAGTAAAGGAGATTGACCCCTTTACCTGCAATTTTTCAGATTCGACTTCCGGGGGCGGCGCTGTTCCGCTATTTCCTTGACTCTATTCTGAGGGCAAAATATAATCACGAGATGTTTTAGCGCCGACCGCGGCGTTCGTTTACCCCGAAATACCATTCAACGAAAGGACCCCTTATGGCGCTCAAAATCTATATCGACGGTGAGTACTACGACAAGGAGAACGCCAGGATTTCGGTCTATGACCACGGCCTGCTTTACGGCGACGGAGTGTTCGAGGGCATCCGCTCCTACAACGGCAAGGTTTTCAAGTGCAAAGAACACATCGACCGCCTTTACGAAAGCGCCCACGCAATCAGTATTGAGATACCGATGACGAAAGAGGCGCTGACCGAGGCGATGCTCCAGACCATCAAAATCAACAACCTCAAGGACGCCTATGTCAGACTGGTCGTTACGCGCGGCATCGGGGATTTGGGACTGGACCCGAAGAAATGCCCCAAAGCGTGCGTAATTATCATCGCCGACAAGATTCAACTCTACCCGCCCGAGGTTTACGAAAGGGGCATGGGACTCGTCACCGCCGCCACGCCGCGCAACCACCAGGAAGCGCTTAACCCGCGCATAAAATCGCTGAACTACCTCAACAACATTCTCGCAAAACTCGAAGGCAACGAGGCCGGAGTCAAGGAAGTCGTTATGCTTAACCTGGACGGTTACGTCTGCGAGTGCTCGGCCGACAACATACTGATGGTCAAGAACGGCGTGCTTAAGACGCCGCCCGCAAGCGCGGGCATACTGAAGGGCATCACGCGCG
>JBDRIB010000144.1:0-4246 GCA_043816375.1 Planctomycetota bacterium
ATCGATGCCGCCGGGGAAGTTTCCTTTTCCATCATCTACGACGTCCTTGCCGAAATCTCCGAAGACAGGGCGCGCCTCATCGCGGATGCGCTGCTGGCCGACCCCGTCCTCAACGAATACAAAATCCGCCGGATGGACCGCGAAGAAACGGAGCGCGAGGATATCCCGCCCGCAACGCATGTCATACAAATCAGCCGCAAACCCGGCGTTATGGACCCCGTCGAGGCCAGCGCCGTCAGGGCAATCAGGGACCTCGGCCTCGAAGCGAAATCGGTGAAGACCGTCCGCAAATATGTCATACGCGGCGAACTCACGTCGGTGAACCTGGAGACAATCGCCGCGAAAATACTCGCCAACGAAGTCATCGAAGACTACACCCTCGACGCGGATTTGCCCTTCCAGTCAATCCCCGAGGTAAAATACGAATTCAGACTGCTCACCGTGCCGCTGCTCGAGGCCGGCGACGACGAGATGCTGAAAATCAGCCGCAGGGGAATGCTCGCGCTAAACCTCGTCGAGATGCGCGCAATCCGCGACCACTTCAAAAAAATCGGCCGCAACCCGACCGACTGCGAACTGGCGACCATCGCCCAGACCTGGTCGGAGCACTGCAAGCACAAAACCTTCACCGGCCTCATCGAATACAACGGCGAGATGGTTGACAACCTGCTCAAGTCCACAATCTGCAAGGCCACCGAGCAGTTGAACAGGCCCTGGTGCCTGTCGGTCTTCAAAGACAACGCGGGCGTCATCGACTTCGACGAAAAGAACGCAATCTGCTTCAAGGTCGAAACGCACAACCATCCCTCCGCAATCGAGCCCTACGGCGGCGCAAATACCGGAATCGGCGGCGTGATACGCGACCCGCTCGGCACGGGCCTCGGCGCGAAGCCGATTATCAACACCGACGTCTTCTGCTTCGGGCCGCCCGACTACCCGAATGAGAAACTGCCCAAAGGCGTGCTGCATCCGAAAAGAATAATGAAAGGCGTCGTCGCGGGCGTGCGCGATTACGGCAACCGGATGGGCATACCGACGTCCAACGGCTCCATCTTCTTCGACGAGCGCTACGTCGGCAACCCGCTCGTCTATTGCGGCAACGTCGGCATTATGCCCGCGGACAAGGTAGAGAAGGCCGCGCGGTCCGGCGACCTCATCATCGTCGTCGGCGGCAAGACAGGCCGCGACGGCATCGGCGGCGTTACATTCGCCTCCATCGAACTGACTGAAGAAAGCGAGACCGTCTCCTCCGGCGCGGTGCAAATCGGCAACGCCATCACCGAAAAGACCGTCGTCGATACGATACTCCAGGCGCGTGATGCCGGGCTTTACACCTGCATCACCGACTGCGGCGGCGGCGGGCTGTCCTCCGCAATCGGCGAGATGGGCGAGGAAACCGGCTGCGAGGTGGATTTGGAAAAGGCCCCGCTGAAATACCAGGGCCTCACCTACACCGAAATCTGGATAAGCGAGGCGCAGGAGCGGATGGTAATCGCCGTCCCGCCGGAGAAAGTTGACGAGGCGCTCGCGCTCTTCGCGTCCGAAGACGTCGAGGCGACCGTGCTCGGCAGATTCACCGGCGATAAAAAACTCCGCCTGCGCTACCGGGGCAATGTCGTCTGCGAACTCGATATGGAGTTTTTGCACGGCGGAGTTCCGCGCAACGTCAGGAAGGCCGTGTGGAAGGAGCCGGAACTTTCCGAACCGTCTCTGCCGGAGAAACACGAATTCGGCGGTGATTTGAAAAAAATCCTCGGCTCATGGAACGTCTGCAGCAAGGAATGGGTCATCCGCCAGTACGACCACGAGGTCCAGGGCGGCAGCATACTCAAGCCGCTTGTCGGCGCGCACAACGACGGCCCGTCCGATGCGTGCGTCACCGCGCCCGTCTTCGGCTCCGACCGCGGCATTATCCTGAGCAACGGGATGAACCCCTGCTACGGCGACATCGACCCGTACTGTATGGCCGCGTCCGCAATCGACGAAGCGCTGCGCAACGTCATCGCCGTCGGCGGCTCGCTGGAGCGGGTCGCGCTGCTCGACAACTTTTCCTGGGGCAATCCCGACAAGCCGGACAGGCTGGGCGCGCTCGTTCGCGCCGCGCGCGCGTGCCACGACTACTCGCTTTTCTTCGGCACGCCGTTTATCTCCGGCAAGGACAGCCTGTACAACGAATACGAAAGCGAGGGCGAGACGATAGTCATACCGCACTCGCTGCTCGTCAGCGCGATAGCCGTGATGCCCGACGTGAAGAAGACGATAAGTATGGACCTCAAGAAACCGGGGAACCTGATTTACATCGTCGGCGTCACGCGCGACGAGATGGGCGGCTCGCATTATTACAGGATACACGGGGAACTCGGCGCGAACGTTCCGCACGTTCACAAGGATGCGAAAGAGATAATGGAAGCGCTCGCGCGCGCAACTTCGCAGGGCCTTGTCGCATCCTGTCACGATTGCTCGGAGGGCGGCATCGCCGTAGCCGCGGCCGAGATGGCCTTCGCGGGCGGCTTCGGCGCGAACGTCGATTTGGGCGGCGTGCCGGTTGATTTCGACCCGGAGCGCGTCGAGACGATTCTATTCTCCGAGTCCAACACGCGGTTCGTCTGCGAAATCGCGCCGGAAAACGCGCCGGCCTTCGAGGCGGCGCTCGGCAGTGTGCCTCATTCGCAGGTCGGCCGGGTCGTCGCCACCGACAGGCTCGTGATGACCCATCCCCGCCAGGGCTCCGTCATCGACGAAAACATCTGGGACCTGAAGGAAGCCTGGCAGGCGCCGCTCCGCTGGTAACACAAAGCAGGCAGCCCCGACAAACGGCGTCCCCGACACGTCGGGGCTTCGCTCCGAAGGCAGAAGGGAATCTGGACAACTGGGTTAGGTAAGATCTCCGAAAGGAAGGGCTGTTATGAAAGTCGTATGTCTTTGCCCGAAGTGCGGGACAGTGTACATAATCGATGAGGTAAGAGTCGGCCGAAGGGCGCGCTGTGCGAAGTGCGGCGAGAAATTCGTCCTCGACAAGAAGACCCGCGAGGAAGTCTCGCAGGCGCCGAAAGCGGGGGCGGATGTGAAGAAGCCCGCCGGGCCTTCGTTCCGCGCCGACCCTCTGGTGTTGAAAGTGCTGGACGCCTTCCCTGGCCAGTTCCCGTTCGAGCCTGATGAGAAGGTGCTCAACTTTGTCTCGACCGAGGCCGACCCGGAGAACGTTCGCGCGGGGCTTGTGCTGACGACCGGGCGGCTGTTCTACTTCGACTCGCGCCAGGAAATAAATATGCTGCTGAAAGACATCAACACGGTGCGCTTCATCAACCCGGCCGTCGAGAGACCGGAGCGGTTTGCCGGTCTGACAAACTTCGGGCACGCAGGCGACCCGAAAGCGGTGCGGCTGCAAATCAACGACAATCTCTTCTGCCTGCGCGCGCCGCGTCATCTTATGCGGCGGCTCGTGAAGAATCTCGCCATCGCGAAAAACACCAGGATTCTGGTGCAGGCGACCTGCACCCGGGACGACATCGTGTTCATCGAGCAGACGGAAAAGGGCATAACGATTGAGGTGCCGACCGGCGCGCCGGTTGAGTTTCCCGACGAGTGCGCGCGCTGCGGTTCCCCGGACGCGCAGGAGAACTTCCACGTTCGCGCTTACTATATCCCTTATTGCGAGGAGCACCACAGGGAAGACAGGGGAATGAGCAGGAAGGGCTGCGCGGTGAAGGTCGTGAAGGCGAAGAAGCGCGTAACGCGGCTGCTCTTTGCGCGCCCCGAATACGCGCACAAATTCATTTCGCTGAATACCGGTATGCCGGCGTAAAAAGGTCAAAGGTCAATGGTCAAAGCAAAAACAGGGACAAAGGGGCAGAGGGACAAAGCGAAAATCTCTGCGGAGTGTAGTGGAGTCCCGACGGTTTGTGTCGGGCTTGCCTGTTGCCTGTTGCCTGCGGAGCGAAGCCCCGACAGGTCGGGGATGGTTTATGTCGGGATTGCCCGTTGCCTTTTTTTGTCTTCTGACTTACTTTGACCCTTGACCCCCTACAGGCGGCCCTGAATGGCCGCTTTCACCTTTGACCTCTATTGCGGTTCAAGATTCGAACGTCTGAAAGTTTGCTATGGAAGAAGAACTCCCAAAAGGCGTAACGATCCAGAAGACCCCCGACGGCCGGACCTCCGTCTGGTTCTTCCCGGTCACCTGGTCCAAAGGGATATACTTCCTGCTTGGCATTGCCCTTTTGGGTGTGACGCAACTCGTTATCCT
>JBDRIB010000145.1:0-2472 GCA_043816375.1 Planctomycetota bacterium
AGGTGACTGTCACTAATTACGGAATCGCGGGAGCAGCGCGAGCGCGATTCGTAGATTAGTGACTGTCATCCTTTTGTGGAATGCACAGGGGACAGTCCCCTGTGCCGAGATTCGTAGATTGGTGACTGTCATCCTTTTGCAATGCGAAAGTCGGGGTGTAGATTGATAAATGTCACCTTTCCAGGTGTTCTTTATCCAATCAAAGAGCAATAAAAGGTCAGACCCCTTTTTTGCCGCTGCTCACGGGGCCGCACCGGGCGGAACCGCTCAGCCTGCGGCGGTTACCTCCGCCGTGCTTTTTACTTGCAATCGGATGGTGCTTCCGCTACGATTTGCCAAATTCTGAGCAAGCAAAGGAGCCAGGGGGAAGCGAAAGTGATGAAAGAACGCCGTATCTTTTACCTTGTTTTTTTTCTGTTCGTAATTCCGTTCGGTCCCGTCGGGTGCAAAGTCGCCGACTGGACGTTCGACACCACAAAGAAGGCATACCAGAGAATCCGTATGCCTTCGCTCCAGTGGGCCGTCGCCTCTATTATGCACCACGACCCGGACGTGCGCAGAAAGGCGCTCAACGTTATCGCCTATCGCGCCAAACAGACGGGCGATGCGAGACTGGTCGACATCATCGGCACGGTCCTCAACGGCGACCCGGATACCGGCGACAGACCCGACCAGAGCCAGCTCGTCCGCGCCGCCGCGGCAACGGCACTGGGCGAAATACGCGAAAAGAAAATCGCGATTCCGCATCTGCTCAGGGCGGCCAAAGGAGGCGATAACAAGCCGGTTGTCCTGATAGAGGTGATGCGCGCGCTTGGAAAACTGGGCAACGGACGGCGCGATGCCCAGGATACGCTTATCGAAGCGATGCAGGACAAAAATCTCGACGCCGACGTGCGCCGCGAAGCCGCCGTCGCTCTCGGACAGGTCGGGGACGAAGAAGCCATCCCGCCGCTCATCGATACGCTCGTCAACGAAAAGAGCGCCAGCCTGCGCGTCGCGCTCGGCGCGTGTGATTCCCTGCAAAAAATAACCGGCAAGCCCTTCGGCCCCGAAGAGCCCGAAAACTGGCGGCTGTGGTACGCCGAGAACGGCAATGAGGAAATAGTCCGCGCCTACGTCGAGGGCCGCCTCGAGACGGCGAAACTCTGGCCCGAACGCGGGCCGCTGCACCAGAGGATACCCGAGAGCGTCACGCGCGTGTTCAAGGGCCTTGGCGCGGAACTGGTGGAAAGCGGCAAGGCCGTCGCAAAGGGCGGGAAGGAAGTCGCAAAGTTTCCGGTGGGTCTGGCAAAACTTACCCTCGGAGCACCCGTCAAGGGAGCGAAAAAACTCCTGCCGCGCAGAAAGAAGGATGAGCCGGGCATTCTGACCAAAACCGGAAGGGTGCTGGTCGCTCCATTTGTCGGCGCCGCTCTGGGCGTGAACGCAATTGTGAAAGTTACCGGCAAGGCCGTCGCCTGGCCGTTCAAAAAGATAGGCGGACTCTTCAAGCGCAAAACTGAACCGGAAGAAGAATCCGCGCCGCCGCCGGAAGTGACCGAAACTCCGCCTGAAGAGGCCGCGCCGCCGCCGGAAGAAGTGACAACTCCCCCGGAGGAGGCTGAGACACCGACCGAAGTCGAGCCGACTCCAGAGCAGCCCGCGACGCCGGAAGCGGAAGACAAGCCCGGATTCCTGCGACGGGTAGGGCGTGTGGTCGCAGCGCCATTTGTGCTGACAGGGCGCGGCGTAAAGGCCATCGTGGTCGTCACCGGCAAGGCCGTCGCCTGGCCATTCAAAAAGATCGGCGGCATCTTCAAGCGCAAACCCAAACCGGAAGAAGAACCCGCGCCACCGCCCGAAGTGAACGAAACTCCGCCGGAAGAGGCCGAGACACCGACCGAAGAGGTGGAAACTCCGCCGGAGAAGGCCGATACACCGACCAAAGTCGAGCCGACTCCAGAGCAGCCCGCGTCGTCGGAAGCGGAAGACAAGCCCGGTTTCCTGCGACGGGTAGGGCGCGTGGCCATAGCGCCGTTTGTGCTGACAGGGCGCGGCATAAAGGCCGTCGTGGTCTTCACCGGCAAGGCCATAGCCTGGCCGTTCAAGAAGATCGGCGGACTCTTCAAACGCGAAGATTAATCTTTGTCCGACTCATTTCCCGGCAGCAGTCGCCGTTCATTACCGGTATTTGACCCCGGCAGGCATAAACATGAAAGTGCGCACACATTTCGCCGAAAAGGAGATTGACTACGACGGCTCGCAGATTCGCTCCCTGTGGGCGTACCGCAAGTTCGGGCTGAAGGACGACTGCGTCGCCGCGTTTATCGGAAAGTGCGACGTGAAGCCGGAATTTATGGTTGATATGGAGGATTTGAAAAGCGGCGCGAAGATTCTCAGCCCGAAGATGCTGCACTTCATCATCGAGCACTTCGACAACAATCTGGAAGCGGCTGTAATGCGCCAGCGCATATTCGCGACTATCGTGAAGGA
>JBDRIB010000146.1:0-9744 GCA_043816375.1 Planctomycetota bacterium
GCGCGTCCGCCTCGCGCAGGGCGGCGAGCAGTTCTTCGGGCGATTTTCCGCTCTCGTACTTCTTCGAGTCGGCGTCGGGTGAAACGCCCGGGACGTCGATGATGTCGATGTGGGCGGGGACCGATTTTTTCGGCTTCAGGAGTTCACACAGTTTTTCGAAGCGTTCGTCGGGTATGCGAATGGAGGCGATGTTGACGTGCGGATGCGCCGCGGCCGCGAAGCCTGTCTCTCTGTGCAGGCCAGTCAGCGCGTCGAATATCGTTGTCTTGCCGGATTGCGGCAGGCCGACCAGGCCGATTTTCGTCATTGCGGCGCGCTCCTGGAATGCCGAGGCTTCTTCGGTGACTGTCGGTGTTTGCGACCGGAGCAGTTTGCGAAAAGGTGACAGTCACCATCTACGAATCTCGGCGCCGTGGACTGTCCCCTGCAATTTTAGGACCTGTTCTATTCATGCGAATGCAAAAGGATGACAGTCACCAATCTACGAGTCTCGGTCGCAGCGCTCCCTCGACTCCGTAATTGGTGACAGTCACCTTTTGCGTTGTAAATAGAACAGGTCCGCCGGAATTGGTGACAGTCACCTTTTGCGTTGTAATTAGAGCCGTTGTGATCGCAAAATGCGATTGGGGACGGTTTATCTCTTTTCGAGGAAATCTATCAGTCTGGCCTTCCGTATGACTTCCACGTTGTACATTCTGATGTCCTCGCGCGTCTTGTCGGGTATCTCGCCGTCGCCGACAATGACGTAAGTGGTCGAGGAACCAATCTTGTCCGTGACCGTGCCGCCCCATTTCTCGACAAGATGCCTGATATCTTCCCTGCTGTACTGGAAGTCAGCGGTCTTGAAGTGCCCGACGATTACGAATTCGGGCCTGTCTCCCTTGTTGAAGAACAGGGATGCAACCTTGTCGCCGGCGATGATGGGGTTCGCCTCCGACGTCAGTTTCACGACGCGGATGTAACTCATTTTGTCATCGACCTTGTAGACCTGGACGTGGCCTTTCATAACCCCTTCATAGGTTACCTCGAAGATTACGCCCTCCTTCAGTCCGTCTTTGGAGCCGACGTCTATCGCTCCAATGACTCCGTCGGGGCCTGTTTGAACGGAGACAATCTCGCCGTCAGGGTCCAGGGCGACGTCCTCGGTGGTCCTCTTCGTGAGTCGCTCAATGTGGTCGTTCAGTATCCCGTTCAGTTTGTTGGCTGCGTTGAGACGGGTATCGAGCATCTCTTTTTCTTCCTGAACCTTCTTTCGTGCCTCGCGTTCGCTCTTTTCTTCCTTTTCCGCTTTCTCGGCCCTGGTTGTAAGGGAGGCAATCGTGATGGCCGCTTCGTCTATGACTTGTTGAAGTTTTCTCTCCAGCGCAACAACGTCGGCCTCGAGGGTTTGAATCCGGTTTGTGGCGGTTTGCAGGTCATCTTTGAGAGCGGCCCGTTCCTGTTTCCCAACATTCAAGCGGTTGATGAACCTGTCAAGTTGCTCGTCCCGGGGCAGCGCCGCCCACTCATTTTCATCCCCCTCGGACCCTTCGGGCCTTATCTCTCTCCAGGCGCTGTACAGGACCTGTAACGCGCCGTCCTTCTCCGCTATCGCGGCTTGTCTGCCGTCTATCATCTTCCTTGCCCAGGGCGCGATGGACTCGAATTTTTCACCCGTGCCGTTAAGGTTTCCGTCGGCCAGGAAGTCTGTCCAGACCCTTGATACAGGAGTGTCCTCATATACCTTTTTCTGTGACTTGAGGTCGTTGTTGACCACCTGCGGTTTGCCGCCGATGATTTCCCTGTTTGCTTTAACAATCTCCTCCAGTTTCCCGTAATTATCATCCTTCTTCTTAACCTCCCTGTCTTTCTCGTCGACCTCCGCCTTGAGGTGCGGTTTGGACACCGCAATCTCATAGACCCACAACAGGAAGAAAATAGCCATCAACGTGGAGATGACGACCATAGGGACCATCAGTCTTTCTCGACGGTACTGCATAATACGATCCTCACAAGAACGTACCCGGGACAAAAGAATAAGCGAAAAGCCACCTCATTATGGGTGCCCCTTCGCTGAAAGTATATTTTTCCCCCTGCGCTTTGCAAGCATTATATCCGATTCCGCAAAAATAATCAACAAAAATACTTGACAACGCGGGCGCAACTGATACACTGTTCCAGATCACGTGGGGCCACAAGGCCGAGCATTTCAGAGGTGACAATCCTTATTCCAGACTCTTTCGGGAAATACTGCCTCAGATTTCACCAGACCCCCGTTAGCGCATATCTGTCGACCGCTTTCTCTTCCGCCAGGGCGACCGCCCGACAGACCGTGCACGGGTGAGAAAAAGAGCCGGATGGGCGAAACACTCTATCTTATTGATACTAACTCCGTTATGTATCAGGCGTTCTATGCGATACGTCGCCTGGACGACCCTGACGGGCGCCCGGTGAACGCAGTTTACGGCCTGACCAATCTCCTGATGCGATTGTCCGGCCGGGCGGGAGCCGGTTACCTGGTTGCGGCGATGGACCCGCCGGGCAAGACCTTCAGGCACGAGAAATTCAGCGACTACAAAGCCACTCGCAAAGGGATGCCATCGGAACTGGCCGAACAGATTCCGCTGATAAAGGAATTGCTCGAGGCCTTCGGCGTGCCCGTTCTGTTGGTTGAAGGATTCGAAGCGGACGATGTAATCGCAACCGTCACCAGGGCCGCAAGCGACGGCAATGTCGAGACGCTTATCATAACGCGCGATAAAGACGCAAAGCAATTGCTCGGCCCGAATGTCAAACTGTACAACAGCAGAGACGAAAGCCTCTACACCGAGGAATCGCTCAAGGAAGAAATGGGGCTCACGCCGGAGCAGGTGGTCGATTTTCTCGGCCTGAGCGGCGATGCGTCCGACAACATACCGGGAGTGCCCGGCGTGGGGCCGAAGACGGCCCTCAAACTGCTGCACGAATACGGTTCGCTCGAAAAGGTGCTTGATAACGCGGACGGGGTAAAAGGCAAAAAACTCGCCGAAAACCTGAAGAACTTCGCCGACCAGGCGCGGCTGAGCAAGGAACTGGCGCGCCTGAGATACGACGTGCCCATCGAATTTGATTTCGAAAAGTGCCGCCTTAAACCGCCTGACGCGCGGAAACTCGTGCCCCTGTTCGAGCGCCTCGGATTCAAGCGCTTCCTGCGCGAACTGGCCGGAGGCAAGCAGGCCGCGAAGGCCGAGGCCGCGTCCGAGGTTGCGTCCGAAGCCGTGGAGAGAATGGAAGGCGGGATGGCGGAGGCCGATTCGAGCGGGTATCACCTCGTGAAAACGAAGGAAGAATTCGAAAGACTGCTCGCCGCGCTTCGGAAACAGGACGAATTCGCGCTGGATACCGAGACCACAAGCCGCCATCCGATGAATGCGGAACTGGTCGGCCTGTCGTTCTCGTGGCGCGAGGGCGAGGCGTGGTACGTGCCGGTCAGGGGGCCGGACGGCGCGACTGTTCTTTCGGCCGAATATGT
Organism: Planctomycetota bacterium; assembly: GCA_043816375.1. Lineage (GTDB taxonomy): Bacteria > Planctomycetota > B129-G9 > B129-G9 > B129-G9 > JBDRIB01. The sequence goes on from JBDRIB010000146.1 coordinate 3,491, forward strand.
CCTGGGCGCGCTCAGGCCCGTGCTCGAGGACGAGACAAAGAGCAAGGTGGGACAGAACATCAAGTACGACACGATAGTCCTGCGAAACAGCGGCATTGGCCTTAGAGGAATCTCCTGCGACACAATGACGGCGGCGTGGCTGCTCGACTCGTCGCGGAGCAATTATGGCATCGATGCGCTCGCCGCGGAATACCTGCACTACAAAAAAATCCCGACATCAGACCTCCTGGGAAAGAAAAAGAGCGAACAGATTACGATGGACCTCGTTCCGCTGGAAAGAGTATGCGAATACGCCTGCGAAGACGCCGATATCGCCTGGCGGCTCGGCAGGCATTTCATCCCCCTGCTTGAGGAGAACAATCTGCTGAACCTCTTCATGGGAGTGGAGATGCCTCTTGTGTATTGCCTCGCCGAGTTGGAATTCAACGGCATTACACTCGACACCGCGCGTCTTGCAAAAATGTCCGGGGAGATGGAGGTTCAAATCGAGTCGCTGGCCTCCGAGATATACAAAGAGGCGGGCGAGGAGTTCAATATCGCCTCTACCCGGCAACTCTCGAAAATACTCTTCGAAAAGCGAGGACTGAAACCGGTTCGCAAGACGAAGACCGGCTATTCCACCGACGTGGACGTGCTGGAGCAACTGGGCCGTCAGACCGGCGACCCGCTGCCCGCGCTGATACTCGAATACCGGCAGGTGGCCAAACTCAAATCGACTTACGTAGATGCGCTGCCCGCGATGGTGAACTCAAAGACGAACCGTTTGCACACGTCGTTCAACCAGACCGGCACCGCCACCGGGCGCCTGAGCAGTTCCGACCCGAACCTGCAGAACATCCCCGTGCGCACGGAACTCGGGCGCGCCATCCGCAGCGCGGTCCTGCCCCGGGACGGGGAGCAGGTGCTGCTGACGGCGGACTATTCGCAGATAGAACTGCGTATGCTGGCGCACCTGTCGGAAGATGAAGAACTGTGCGGCGCCTTCCTGGCCGACCAGGACATACACCGCTCCGTCGCCTCCCGGATATACGGCGTGAAACCGGAAGACGTGACGCCGGAGATGCGACGCCAGGCCAAGGCGGTCAACTTCGGCATCATATACGGGCAGAGTCCCTTCGGCCTCTCGCGCGAGGTCGGGATTTCGGTCCCCGAGGCGAAGACGTTCATCGACGCATACTTCAACCGCTACAGGATGGTTAAAACCTATTTCGACAGTGTCCTGGCCGATGCCGAATCGGAGATGTTCGTCCGCACTATACTGAATCGCCGGCGGCCCCTGCCGGAAATCCGCTCGCAGTCGCCCGTGCACCGCAGCGCGGCCCGGCGCGCCGCGATGAACACGGTCCTTCAGGGCTCTGCGGCCGACCTCATCAAGGTCGCGATGAACAATATATATGAAAGAATCGCCGGCGATGCCGCGATAAAAATGATTTTGCAGATACACGACGAACTTGTCTTCGAGGTGAAGCGCAACTCGCTGGAAAAATACAGGGGGATAATCGAGGCCGAGATGTCCGGCGCGATGAGGCTCCGCGTGCCCCTCAAGGTAAACATCGCCGCCGGCGACAACTGGCTGAAGGCAAATTAGGAGTTGCACATCGGTGACTGTCACCAATTACGGAATCGAGCGAGCTTGGCGAGTGAGATTCGTAGATTGGTGACTGTCACCGTAAGATGCTGAACCTCTATGAAAAAGACCATTGTTATCGGCATAACCGGCGGCATAGGCAGCGGTAAGAGCACGGTGGCGCAGATGTTCGAGCGCCTCGGCGCGCAGGTGTTCGACGCCGACAGGTTCTGCCACGACCTGCTTGAGCGACCCGCCATCGTCAGAAGGCTTAAGACGGCCTTCGGCGAAGGCGTAATCAAATCAGGCGGGAAACTGAATCGGAAGGCGCTGGCGGACGCGGTGTTCGTCGACGGCAAATCGCTCGCCGCTCTGACGGCCATTCTGCACCCTCCCGCGACAAAGGAGATAAAACGCGCGGTCTCGCGGTTGAGGCGCGGACGGGAAGCCGGCGTACTGGCGGTCGATGCGGCACTGCTGATGGAAAGCGGCCTCGACGGACTCTGCGATGTGCTGGTGTTTGTTTACGCGCCGTTTCCGGTCCGGGCATCGCGCGTAAAGCGCGAGCGCGACTGGAGCGGGAAGGAAATAGCCCGCCGCGAGAAATTTCAATTATCTGTGAAGGAGAAGAAGCAAAAGGCCGATTATGTTATTGACAACACACACACACGCCGCCGGACATTCACGCAGGTCAGGCAAATCCGGCGCGCCCTTTTTGACAGAGGTACTCCCTAACCGGTATTCAGCACAATTTCATATTGCTCCCACCAGATTTCACTGAAGGAGTTCGGCTATGGCCAAGGCCAAAGAAAACGACAAGAACGGCAAAACCAAGAACAACTCCGATTCCAAGAACGGCGCTAAAGTCAAAGCCGCCGACGCGGAATCCACGGCGGTTCAGAATGAATCGCTCCAGGAAAAATATGAGGAGGTCAAGCGAAGAGAGTTGCATATCACGGAACTCCAGCGTATGACCATCACCGAACTCCGGAAAATCGCCAAAAAAACGAAGATGGAGAGCTACACCGGCCTGAAAAAGCAGGACCTCATCTTCGAAATACTCAAAACGCGCGTCAGCCAGGACGGGCTTACCTACGGCGAAGGCACGCTGGAAGTCCTGCCCGACGGATTCGGATTTCTCAGGTCGCCGGACTACAACTACCTGCCGGGTCCCGACGACATCTACGTCTCGCCCTCCCAGATACGCCGCTTCGGCCTGCGCACCGGCAACATCGTCTCCGGTCAGATACGTCCGCCGAAGGAGAATGAGCGCTACTTCGCCCTCCTTCGCGTCGAGGCGGTCAACTATGAAAACCCGGAAATACTGAGCGATAAAATCGTCTTCGAAGAACTAACGCCCCTGTACCCCGAGCGAAGACTGTTCCTTGAAACGGTCCCCGAGGAAATAGATATGAGGATAATGAACATCATTACCCCCATAGGCATGGGCCAGCGCGGGCTTCTCGTTGCGCCGCCCCGAACCGGAAAGACCGTCCTGCTGCAGAAAATCGCCAACGCCGTGGCCAAGAACCATCCGGACGTGTACATCATCGTCCTGCTCATCGACGAGCGCCCGGAGGAAGTAACCGATATGGAGCGTTCGGTGAAGGGCGAGGTGATTAGTTCAACCTTCGACGAGCCCACCTCCCGCCACATTCAGGTGGCCGAGATGGTCAACGAAAAGGCCAAAAGGCTGGTCGAATTCGGCAAAGACGTGCTGATACTGCTCGACTCGATAACCCGCCTGGGCCGCGCATACAACAACGAACAGCCCCACTCCGGCAGGATACTTTCCGGCGGTATCGACGCCAGCGCCCTGCAAAAACCGAAGCGCTTCTTCGGAGCCGCGAGAAACATCGAGCAGGGAGGCAGCCTTACCATACTGGCCACCGCGCTCATCGACACCGGCTCCAAGATGGACGATGTCATCTTCGAAGAATTCAAAGGCACCGGGAATATGGAACTGCACCTCGACCGGCAACTGGCCGACCGGCGCATCTACCCGGCCCTCAACATCATGCGCTCCGGAACGCGCAAGGAAGAACTCATCTGCGACGCGGAAGAACTGAAGCGAATCTGGCTGCTTCGCAAGGTCCTGAACGATATGAACCCCGTCGAGGCAATGGAACTGCTGAAGGGAAAAATGATGAGGACCAAGTCAAACGCGGAATTCCTGATGAACCTCGGCAGATAGACAAACATTTACATCGGCTTTACATCCTTCAACAAAAAACCCCGTCTTTCGACGGGGTTTAATTTATGAGATTTTTTAATACTGGCACTAAAGTTCTCGCCTAATCTCACCGATAATGTAAACGAAGCGTAAGTGAAAAAGAAAAGAAAATGAAAGAAGGGAAAAAATTGGGCCTAACCTTAAGCCTAAAACGTATCGTCTCCGACTTCATCATAAATAGAGATCACCCGTATTTTCGGAACAGGGGGAGAGACGATTCGTTGGGGGCCGCCTCTCCTCCTTGCCTTTTTACCGCCGAAGCACCTTCCTGAAGCGCCGTTTCTTATTCTCTTCTATCTCCTCTCCGCTTGGCACCCATCCGGCTATCCAATAATATGTCAGATTGTCAAAGAACTTGAGAGATGCGGGTTGTTAGTTCGCAAGTTCGCATAAAGTTCGCAGCCCAAAAATCGCCTTAACAATCTTTACAATATAAGGTTATCTTTGAAAGTTCGCAAAAAACGCCTTTTCAATCTGTACAACTCAAAAAAACCACCCCTGGGGTAGTTTTTCTTTTTTATAACCTGTTTTATAATTAATGGTAACATCGTTTGAAAACCACCCCTGGGGTAGTTTTTTGAGGGTAGTTATTTGTCCATTTTCTTGTTCATAAGTACCTCCATATGTGGGGGGCGAATATGCAGGGTTTTGGCAGGAAAATTACGGCCGCTGGGGGATTTATTAAGAGTTCCGTTCATACGGATCCGCCTTAGGCGGATATGGGCCGTAGAGCCGTGGTTCCGAAGACCAAAAGTGTAGAAGTATAGAAGTGTAGGAGTATAGAAGTTTCGTAGCGCCGTAGAGCCGTGGTTCCGAAGTATAGAAGTGATTTGGACGACTGGACAGATGGATTTTCCTAATCCGCGTTTATCTGCGTTTATCTGCGGCAAAAGGAATTCAAGATTCCAAAAGGGCGGCCTGTACAGGCCGCCTTTTCTTTCGGGTGGGAGTTGAAATCCGTTTGAATCCGCCAAAAGAATCGGCGGATAAGTCTGTGGTTTCAGGTCTTCTCTGCGCTCTCCGCGCCTCTGCGGCAATTCCTTCTACCTTCTGCCTGTCTTTACTTCCCGAATAATTTCGCGAAGAAGCCTTTTTTCTTCTTGACCTGGTACTGCTGGTGCCAGCCGTCGGGGGCGGGCACGTCTTTGATGATTTCGCGTATGATGTAGTCGGTCGAAACGCCCTCGGAGTCGGCGGCGAAGTTGCAGATGATGCGGTGCCGCATAACCGGCAGGATGATTGCGCGAATGTCTTCGGGCAACACGTCGTAACGGCCGAAAAGTATCGCGCGCGCCTTGCCGCCCAGTATCAGGAACTGCGCGGCGCGCGGCCCGGCGCCCCACGCGAGGTGCTCCTGCGCGAACCAGTGCGCCTGGTCGGTCCTGATGCGCGTGTAGCGGACGATGTCGATTACGTACTTCATCACCTCGTCCGATATCCGGGCCTGGCGCACAATCCGCTGCAGCCGCAGTATCTCGTCCTTCTCGAACAGTTTGTTCAGTTGCGCCTTGAATGGCGAAGTGGTTACGCGGACGATTTCTTCTTCTTCTTCGCGCGAGGGATAATCGACGAACGTCTTGAACATAAAGCGGTCCAGTTGCGCCGCGGCAAGAGGATAGGTTCCCTCCTGCTCAATCGGGTTCTGCGTGGCGAGCACGAAGAACGGCTCATTCATAGGATAGCGCTCCCCGCCGGCCGAAACCTGCCGCTCTTCCATCGCCTCGAGCATCGCGGCCTGGGTCTTGGGCGGCGTGCGGTTGATTTCGTCCGCGAGAATGACGTTCGCGAAAATCGGCCCGTGGAGAAACTTGAACGCCCGCCCCTCGGCACTCCTGTCCATCACGATGACTTCCGTGCCGACTATGTCGGAGGGCATCAGGTCGGGTGTGAACTGGATTCGCTTGAATTCCAGGGAGAGCGCCTCGGCGAGACTGCTTACCATAAGGGTCTTCGCAAGGCCCGGCACGCCTTCAAGAAGACAGTGCCCGCCCGCGAAGATGCTGATGAGCAACTGCTCGATGACAGCATCCTGGCCGACGATACGCTTGGCCAGTTCGGCTCTCAGTTTCTGGTAACTTCCCCTGGTGTGCTCGACGGCCTCCATATCGGACATAGCCGCCGTGTCAACGGCGCCAGCAGATTGCATACATAAACTCCTAACAGGGCCGGAATCATCCTCTACACTTACACTGCCCGGCGGGAGTTGAAAGCGGGCTTTATAGCAGACAGCCCGATCGATGTCAACGGAAATAGCAGGTTTCTGTCCGGACAAATATACGCATTTTCAAGGGATGCGTTTGATATGAAAAAAAAAAGGTCAAAGGTGAATAGGGGTATTTACTTGACTCCACATCCCCCAAGGGATTGTGGTCTTATCAAACAGGAAAACGGGGTTGGTTCCATGTGTTGAACCGCCGTTCCATCTCCAGCATGGTGCATGGATAATCTTCTCTC
>JBDRIB010000147.1:0-6765 GCA_043816375.1 Planctomycetota bacterium
TCTCACCATATAAGATTCCGTGGCAAACGGTAGAAACACCAAAATAGAATAAAACAAAGGAGAAATACCCGCCATACATTATGAGCAATTCCTTTTTTGACCCGCCTGACAAGGCATGTACAAAGTCAATATAATCCGCAATTGTGCTTTCCTCAGCGTCATATTCTGAAAAATTATCAACCCACAGACAATAACCTCTAAAAGGCATTGAAGCATATTCCCTTAAAAGAGCCTTCCCAAAATCAGTGGTCAGATCTTCAGGTTTAACATAAACCAGTGGTCTGATTTTCTCACTATAATCTGTTCTTAGAGCCATATTCAGTATTTCGATATTAAGATTAATAGTGTCTTTGTCGTTCAAAAAATACGGCGGAATCAAAAACTCCGGTGCCATCTTTGGCGCAATACGAGAAATGTCTTTTTCGTTCAAAAAACCCTTTGCGTTTTCAGCAAAGCTTGCCTTTGCTGTAGACTCTTGAAGCTCTAGACAATTGGCGACGAATGCTTGCATCTTCTCTTTTCTATTGTGTAACGTGTCCAATAGCTGGGTGTAATCTATATGCAAGTGAGTTTGGCTATTAAGACCGTGTGCTTGCATAAGCTTATCAAAAGAAGGCTTAAAACTCGTGCCCTTGTTTTTAACGCGACGTTTAAAGTATTCATAAGGTTGACCGAATAGATAACTCATAGGATCAACAAAGAATGGTTTGCCATCAGAGTTGTAAATTGCTAAGGGGGTAGCCTTATGCTGATAAAGAAGAATATTGGCGGGGATTACCAAACCATCGTAGGCATCCCTTTTTGCCAAATCGCTTAATATTGGTTTCTTGCTTTGCAGGCCAAATCTCAGGAAGTTACGAGGTTGCAGTAACGTTGCCATAAAATCTCTCCATGTAATAGGCAGCAAACCTTTGATACATCCTCTTCTTAAAATATCTTTTTATTGACCTGCTTTTGCGAGGGGGTACAGGAAAACTCCCTTTGATATGTGTTTTCCGAAGGTGCAAGCTAAGAAGACCAACACCTGATTCGTGCAGTAAAGAAAAAGGGATTTTCTTTGCGCTGTCAGCCAAGATTGCCAATATAGAATAATGTGTGTAGCGTAAATTTGCGGTGCACTGGCGCATAGCCTTCCGCCAGTCAGTCCTCTTGACTTCCACGGCAATTAGACAAAGTGAATGTGGGTCTAATAGCAATATGTCTATTTCGCGCGGACTTAGCCGGACATGACTCATAACCAAGAAGTGACTTTTCTTGAAATACTCTTTAAGTGAGGAGACTATTTCCGATTCTCTCATGCTACCACTCCTTGGATAACATATAACTCTCAATATATTCATTATAGCTAATGTCGGCTAGATGTTGCCGTACCGCCACATAGGCACAATAAAAGATGAGGACAATTATTGCATTTATATAAGATGTGATAACGTAAAAAGGCCAAGGAATCACTAGGTACACTAGGCCAAGGAAAAAGAGAAGGCCCAAAGCGAACAGGGCAACATAACATTTGCGGTTGTACTTTTTTACAAGTTCATAGCCAGGAATTAGAGCGGTTCTTTGGCTAATCAGGGTCTCCAATTTGCTAATCAGTGTACTACCTGTTTTGCTAGACAAGAACTCTTCCAAAACTATTTTTCTTCGTTCTTCCGAGAAAAAGATAGAGGCCTGTTGGTCCTCGAGCGTCTCTGCGTTTTCATCCAATTCTTCTTCGGACGGACCTATGACACCTATGGAGCTAGAGGTGCTCAACATTGGGGAAGCCGTTGGCCTAGGAGAAGGTCTTTGCGCAATTGTAAAACCAACATTTAGAGCTTGACCGGCCAAATCCAATATAAAAGGTCGTAATCTAGATTCCACAAAAGAGGAGACAATGTCCCCAGTGCGCTTTAGGTAATTTTCATATATCACCCTCTCGAAATTGCGGTAATTCTTTCCAATCCGAAAGCAAATACTGCCAAGAGCAATTGCAACAAAGTAAACAGTCAATGTTGGTGCAATTCCTTTTAATAATTCCTCAATATTCATAGGCCTTTCTCCCAGTTCAATACCTAAACCCAAGATAATCCTTGATCTCGGACTCCGTTGCATAGTCCGGGTATTTCTTGTATATATAGCGAAGAAGTTGGCGCAGGCTCATTCTGTTAAATTTTTTCTTTAAATTGACGAGAAATTCTTGCTCTTGCTCAGGAAGACTTTCAAACAGACCTCGCGCAATCTCCTTGCCTTTTTCTGTGAGTTTGTACACTCGTTCAGTGTCGTCGTGGGAAATATCCTCTTTTTGATATTTGTCTAGCATTTGCTCGTCCAAGAAATTCTCCGTTTCAACAGATTCTGCCGGTTGCTTCTTGCCACTCATGCGTGAGTTCACCAAGCCGAGTGATTCTAAGAAATCCACCTCATCGTAGATTTCACTGCTAAATGGCCCCATCTTATATGGCCGGAATCCGAATTCTCCTTTCTGTCCTAGCTTTCGAAGTAGGTTAGATTCCTTTTCGATAAGAAAGACCATCTTTTCAAGCCGGGTGATTCCTTCAATTGGAGCATTTTCCTTAAGCACATTGTCCTCTGCGAAAAAAAGCAACAACACTGCTTCAGAACGGTTCTTTATGTCTTTTGGCATGAGAAGGCTCCCCTCTTCCAATTAGGCTTTGTGGCGGTTTGTTATACTCATAATGTTAACATAAATTTGCCAGCGGGCAAAATAATTGTGTGTCAGACCGTACCGTCTAACCAAGATGCTTACCTGACAAAAAGGTAACAACTAAGTCGGATTTGTGCAAGGAAAATTCGCGCGGTGAATTCATCAATGCGATTTGCTCGTTTGGGGAAGCGGTTCTAATCGCAAAAATCTTGCCCCGGCGGGCAGGGTTAGGACCTGTTCTGAATCTACGAGCTTGCCTCACTCCGTTCGGCCTCGCTCCGTAATTCTAGAACAGGTCCGAAGCGATTAGAACCGTTCTCCGCCTGAGGCGGACAAATTGCGCTTCACAAAAGGATGACATTTATCCGCCAATGTGTGTGGCGGAGTCACTAATCTACGCCCCGACTTTCGCATTGCAAAAGGATGACAGTCACCAATCTACGAATCTCACTCGCCAGGCTCGTTCGATTCCGTAATTGGTGACAGTCACCTTTTGCGGTTATCTTTCGCTATTCGACTCCGGCGTCCGAAACATCAGCGGTAGAAGGATGCTATTTTGTCGACTACGTATGCCCTTTGCGCCTCGGTGAGTTCGGGGTAAATCGGAATCGCCAGCGTCGATTCGGCGGCGCGTTCACTCTCGGGGAACGCCCCTTTTCGCAGGCCCAGATACGAGAAACATTTCTGCAGGTGCAGAGGCACGGGATAGTAAACCTCGCAGCCTGCATCTTCATCACGCAGGTACGTGATGAGACCGTCCCGGTTCTTCACCCTGAGAACATACTGGTTGAAAATGTGCCGGTTCTGCCTGACGGTCGGCAGGATGACTTTTTTCCCGGCAAGCCCGGTTTCGGTCAGTCTGCGGTCATAGTCGGCGGCGTTTTTCTGTCTCGCCTCCGACCATTCGTCGAGGTGGCGAAGTTTGACGCGCAGCACCGCCGCCTGGACGGCGTCGAGCCGGAAATTGCCCCCGACTATTTGATGATAGTATTTCGGCTCGGCACCGTGCACCCGCAGCGCGTGCATTTTTCCCGCAAGGGTCTTGTCATTGGTGGTGACCATACCGCCGTCGCCGCAGGCCCCGAGGTTCTCCGAGGGGAAGAAGGAAAAGCAGCCGATGTCGCCCATCGAGCCCGCGCGGCGGCCCTTGTATTCGGCGCCAATCGCCTGCGCCGCGTCTTCAATCACCTTCAGGCCGTGGCGTTCGGCGATTTTGAGAACGGGCTCCATCTCGGCGCACTGGCCGAAGAGGTGCACCGGGATGACGGCTTTTGTTCTGGGCGTGATTGCACTTTCAATGAGTTCGGGATTGATGTTGTATGTGTCGGGTTCGATGTCCACGAACACCGGCGTCGCGCCAAGCCTGTGAACAACGCCGGCCGTCGCGAAGAAAGAGTACGGCGTTGTAATCACCTCGTCACCGGCTTTTACATCAATCGCCATCAGCGCGACGAGCAGCGCGTCGGTCCCGCTGGAAACGCCGACGGCGTAGCGGCAGTTACAGTATTCGGCTATTTCGTCTTCCAGGGCCTTGACCTCCGGGCCGAGGATAAAGCGCTGGCTTTCCAGCACGCGGTTGATTGCTTCCCTGACTTCGTCCCCGATGGCGCTGTACTGCGCCTTGAGGTCGAGCAATGGCACGCCGTTAACGGATTCGTTCAATTCAGGTCCTCCTGATTTCTGTTTCGTCGATTTTCTCGTAGTTTTTGCCGCACGCCTCGCACGTTGCCGTCCCGTCCGCAAAGGAAATCTTAACCCCGCACTCGCAAATCCAGCCGGAGATTTTCGCCGGATTGCCGAGCATCAGCGCGCAGGGCGGCACGTCGCGGGTAACGACGGCGGCGCCGCCGACGAACGCATATTCGCCGATGGTGTTGCCGCAGAGTATCGTGCAGTTTGCGCCGAGAGTCGCGCCTTTCCTGACGAGTGTCTGTTTGAATTCCTTTTTGCGCGAGACATGCGCCCGGGGATTGATGACGTTGGTGAAGACCATCGACGGGCCGCAGAAGACGTAATCTTCGAGGATGACGCGGTCGTAGATTGACACGTTGTTCTGCACCTTGCAGTTGTCGCCGATGACGGCGCCGGAACCGACGAAAACGTTCTGGCCGATGTTGCAGTTCTCGCCTATCCTGGCGCCGGACGTAACGTGGCTGAAATGCCAGATTTTCGTGCCTTTGCCGACGACGGCGCCGTCGTCCACAATGCTTGATTCGTGTGCGAAGTAGTTTTTGTTGTTCATATATCTTTCGTCTACGGTGAAAGGTTCACAGGCACAACTTCCACAGCGAAAACGCCCTGTTTCAAGTTACAGGTTACAGGTTTCAGGTCACGCAAAGCAGGTTTTTTCCTGAAACCTGTAACTTGAAACCTGAAACGGAACACTTTACAGCATGCAATTTGCTCATCTGAGGAACGGTTCTAATCTACGAATCTCGCCCCCTGCAGGGTGCTCGATTCCGTAATTAGAACCGTTCCGGTCGCAAATTGCACTACGGTACTACGACACTTTAATGGTGACAGTCACCTTTTGTCACCGTTTAATCTCGACGGGGGTTCCGTTTTTCGCCATTGATTCCGTGGCCGCGGCGAGAACGCGCACGACGCGCAGTCCGTCGCGTCCGTCGCTGCGGGGCGTCTTTCCCGTGCGGACGCAGTCCACGAAGTGCTGCGCCTCGACCGCAAGCGGCTCCCCGCCGGGGACGAGAGGGATGCGGATTTCGCCGTGCCTGACGGATACGGCCTCGATGCTGTCCACCGTGCTGCGCCCGACTTCGGCGCCCTTGTCATAAATGCGAATCTTTTCCCCGGCCTGCATATCGTCGAACACGGCCATCTTTTTCGAGCCGACGACGACCATCCTGCGCTCTTTGTGCGGGTCCAGCCAGGAGACGTGTATCTGGGCCATCCTGCGGTCGGGGAATTTCAGATTGACGAACACGACGTCTTCGACCTTGTCCTGCAGATAGTATTCGCCGCGCGCGGAAACGTCGGTCGGCTCCGCGCCGAAGAAGTAAAGGACGATTGAGATGTCGTGCGGGGCGAGCGACCAGAACGAGTTTTCGTTGCGCCGCACGACGCCCAGGTTCAGCCTCTGGCAGTAGATGTAGAAAATCTCGCCGAGTTCGCCTTCGTCGATGAGATTCTTCAGCATCCCGACCGCGGGGTGGTATTCGAGCAGATGCCCGACCATAAGCGTAAGGCGCTTCTCTTCCGACAGGCGCACCAGCGCCTCCGCGTCCGAAACGGAAAGCGCCATCGGCTTCTCGACGAAGACATGCTTGCCCTCTTTAAGTGCCTGTTCGGCAATTTGCGCGTGGAGCGGCGTGGGCGCGGCGATTGCCACCGCGTCAATCTCGCTGTCGGACAGAATCCGCTCGCAGTCGGTAACCGCCTTCACGCCGGGGTATCGCCCGGCCTGTGCGGCCAGTATCTTTTTGTCAATGTCGCATATCGCGGCCAGGCGCGAGCCGGACGTCCCCGCAAGGCATCTTGCGACGTTCTGTCCCCACCCGCCCAGACCGATAACGGCAAGTGAAATTGAATCTGCTGTCACTGATTTCTCCCGTCGGTTCGCATTCGCCTCAGGCGCCGACATCGTTCAGAATTGCGGCGAAGTCGCGGCTGATGTTTTCGTAACTGAACCTGTCGATTCCCCTGAAGGAAAAAGCGTTTTCAAGACCGCCTTCTTTCCACATTTTCAGCAGTCCGAGAATTGCATCCGAAATCCGGTTCGCGTCGTCGGGCGGCACGCAGAGACCGGAGTCGGTTTCGCGGACAATCCTTTCCGCCTCGTTACCCTCGGCCAGGGCGAGTATGGGACGGCGCGCCGCGAGATACTCGTACACTTTGCCCGTGGCGACGGACTTTCTTACGCGTGAAGTTACGAGGACGTTCACCGCCGCCCGGTGCTGCAGGGCTATTGCCGCGGCCCGGTCCGCGAACGGCCGCCAGTTTACCACGCCTTCAAGGCCGTTTGCCAGAGCCTTTTCTCCGTCCGTGAACTGCCCCATCAGGGTGATTTCGCCCGTACGGGCAAGCGCCGGCTCCTTCGCGGCCGCGATTCTTAATCCCTCGAACAGATATTCCGGAGTGATTTCCTCGGAACTGAGGGAAAACCT
>JBDRIB010000148.1:0-9136 GCA_043816375.1 Planctomycetota bacterium
CCAGGCCGCGAGGATGAACGCGCGCCCGGCGAGCGCCGGGTTCCAGATGTTGCAGCCCAGGCCGCCGAATGCCAGCTTCACAATCGCGATGGAAAAGAAGGCGCCGATTATCGGGATGTAAAGGTTTCGCGAAAAGATTTCGGCGAGGGCGGGCCCAATCTGGTCCACGTGGTAGTTGTAGATGTTCGGGTCTCTCATGACGATGGAGGGTGAAATGACCATCGCCAGCAGGAGCCCGGTCAGGAACGCGCTCCCGTCGTGAACCGTGACCTTCTTTTTCATCAGTTTCTGTATGAGCGCTTCCGTGCCGACGGCCGAGCCGATGCAGAGCGCCAGCGTGATAAGGGCCTCGAGTCCGAAGTAAACGACGCCCATTATCGCGGCGGGCGCCAGCACGAGGTTCACGCGCCACATTATGCGCGGGATATTCTCGGGAGATTTGATGTGCGGGGACGTGCTGATAACCAGTTGCAACTTTTTCGGGATTTTTATTTCTGCTTCCGGCATATTTCTGATTGCTCCTTTACATCAAATCCGGCAATAGTCATCAATCTGCGATTACAACGAACAGTTTGTATGCAATTGCACAGCGGAAACTGCCTGTTTCAGGTTTTCCCGATAAACCGGGACTCCGCTTCGCTCCGCAAGTTACAGGTTTCAGGTAAACCGTTTTTCGTTACCTGAAACTTGAAACCTGTAACCTGAAACTTTTTCGCGGTGACAGTCACCAATCTACGAATCTCACTCGCCGGGCTCGCTCGATTCCGTAATTGGTGACAGTCACCTTTTGCGCCGTAATTGGTGACAGTCACCTTTTGCGCCGTAATTGGTGACAGTAACTTATGCTCTCTTTTTTCTTTTCGCGAGTTCGGCCTTGCCGAATTTTATCAGGTGCACAATCGGCCGCCTTGCCGGGCAGACGTATGTGCACACGCCGCACTCGATGCAGTCGAGAATGTTCTTCTCCATTGCGAGGTCGAAGTCGCCGGCGTCGCACGCGATGCTCAACTCGCTGGGCACCAGTTGCACCGGACAGCCTTCGACGCAGCGGCCGCAGCGAATGCAGTTCTCGTATTCGCCGCTTTCGGCCTTCATCAGGACAAGGATTCCCGACGTGCCCTTGATTACCGGCAGTTCCGGGTTGTATTGCGCCAGGCCCATCATCGGCCCGCCCAGGATGATTTTCTTCGCGCCGGGTCTGAGCCCCGCCTTTTCCAGAAGGAGACTGATGGGGGTGCCGATGCGCGCGAGGAAGTTCGCCGGCCGCTCGACGCCTTCTCCGGTGACGGTGGTGATGCGCTCAATCAGCGGCCTGTTCATCGTAACCGCATCGCAGACGGCCGCGGCGGTGCCGACATTGCTTACGAGCGCGCCGACGTCCATCGGCAGGCCGCCCGAGGGCACCTCGCGCCCCAGCAGGGCCTTGATTAACTGCTTCTCGGCGCCCTGGGGATATTTCACGGCCATCATTTCCACCGACCAGCCGTCGAGGCCGGAGAATGCCTCGCGCATTTTCTCGAACGCGTCGGGCTTGTTCGCCTCGATTGCGACGATGCCGCGCCGTGCGCCGACGGCTTTTTTGAGCAGTTGCGCGCCTTTGACCGTTCTTTCGGGCTGTTCGAGCATCAGCCGGTGGTCGGCGGTCAGGTACGGCTCGCATTCGCAGCCGTTGAGGATGAACGTGTCGATTGGTTTTTCTTTCGGCGGAGAGACCTTGACGTGCGTGGGGAAGGTCGCGCCGCCCATCCCGACCAGGCCGCCCGCGACGATTTTCGCTTTTATCTCGTCGGGTTCGAGGTTCGCCGCGTCCTGCGGCGCGTTCATTCCTTCGGCCCACTCTTCGCGGCCGTCGTTTTCGATGATGACGGTATCGACTTGCGCCCCGAAGATATTGGGCATCTTCCGAACGTCGGCGACCGTGCCGGAGACGGTTGCGTGCACGGGGGCGGAGACGAAGCCGCCGGCCTCGCCGACCATCTGGCCCTTCTTGACGGCGTCGCCCTTGCCGACGACGGGCTTGCACGGAGCGCCGATGTGCTGCGCCAGCGGGATGTAGAGCAGTTGCGGCACCGGCGCCGTTTCGATGGGACGTTCTCTGGACAACTCCTTACTGTCGTGCGGGTGAACGCCGCCGGGGAACGTTTTCAGTTTTGCATTCATCTCAGGATTTCTCGGTTACGCGTGCGTACGTGAAATTTATCTCTTATTGTGACAGTCGCCGATCTGCGCAGGGGACTGTCCCCGGAGCATCCCAGGACCTGTTCTATTCTACGAGCTGGTCCCGATAAATCGGGCCTGCGCTCCGTAAATAGAACAGGTCCATTGTAATTCGTGACACTTGTCCGCCGTGTCTCACGGTGACAGTCACTAATCTACGCCTCGAGTTTCGCATTGCAAAAGGATGACAGTCACCTTTTGCGGCGTAATTGGTGACATTTATCCGCCAACGGTTTGTGGCGGAGTCACCGATATTGCCGTCAGTCGAATTTTTCGGGCAGTTTTATTGCGACGCCGGTGTTCTTTGCGGCCTGTTTTGCCCAGGAGGGCCTGTAAATCATCCAGCGCTCGTCTTCGCGCCCGAATACTTCATCCGTGATTTTGTCCTTCAGGGTTTCGTATTTCGCATCGGGCCGCGCCGGCCACCTGTCGAGCACCCTGATTATGTGCCAGCCGATGTTCGACTTGAACACCCCGCTGTGACAGTCCTTTTTTGTGGAGTATGCGGCGTCCAGAAAGACCCTGCCGTATCGATTGATGTCGTCGCGATACGAATATTCTTGCCTGTTGAAGGGGAGCAGTTCGCCGGTCTTGCCGCCGGGAAGCGCCTCGTCGAGAATGGATTCCTTCTTCGCCAGCAGGTCGAAGTCCGCCTCGGTTTTCAGTTTGTACCAGGCCGCCTTCGCCTTGTGAACCGTTTCAAAGAGGATGTGCTGGATGCTGATGTGTTCGGTCGTCAGCAAATAGTATGCAGAGATTTTTGCAACGGTCAATCTGGATTCCGCGCTGCCGTCTTTGATGCTTCTTTCGATGAGTTGTTTGGTGTACTGTTCCACTGTCATATTTTCCTGGTTGCGCAGGTAGGTTTCGAGCGGGTTGGGGACGGCGCGGTACGGGGGCAGTTCGTATCTTATTCTGAGGAGGAGTTCTCTCTTGGCTTCCTCGGCGATTCTTGCCGCCATTTTTTCCGTTTCTTCCTCTGAATTCGTCAGTCCCGTCGCGGCGATAAAACGCCGTATCAGTATGTCCTCGACAAGGCGGACGGCGACCGCCGTACCGAACCTTTCGGTCAGGTATTTGCGCAGTGCGGCGGTCGTTATTTCTTTGGAATTGACGGTGGCGACAACGCCGTCGCGTTCGGTCTGGTCCACCTTTGCGCGTTGTTCCACTCGGCCCTGCCAGATGGCGTGGTCGGTTCTGCTCATGCCTTTGTCGATAAGGGCCGCGACTTCGTCGGCGATATCGCGGTATGACACCTCGCGCGGGCGCTTTTTTTCCAGCACTTCCACGACGTGGAAGGCGCTCTTGCTTTTGACCACGTTCGGCATAAGGCCTTCCGGCGCGGCCGATACCGCCTTGCAGAATTCCTCGCCGAGTTCCCGGAGGTCTTCCCTGAATGCCAGGTCGCCTTCTACGAAGGGCAGCATGGTGCCGCCGTTCTCGCGCGTGTAAGCGTCCTCGGATTCCTGCCCGGCCAGCCGCTCGAAGGTGTCGCGTCCGTTTTTGATTTTGTCGAGGACTTCCCCGGCCTTTTGTTCGGTGGCGCACTGGATGTGGCGTATTTTTGTGCGGCCGGACGTCAGCACGTCGAAGGCGACGAGTCTTGTAACGAGGAGGGCAAGGCGCGCGGTGCCGGCCTCCATGGCGCTTTCTACCTTCTCGTCGCGGTATTCTTCCAGGCTCTTGCCGTATATCTGTTTGACATATTCCTCATAGGTGCGTTCGGGGCCGTATCGTCCGGCGACGATTTGTCTTTCCCTTTCCATTTCCTGCTCGATGATTTCGGCCATATTGTTCCGGGCGTCTTCTTCGCTGACCTCGATGCCGTTGCGTTGCGCCTCCTGGTTCCAGACGGCTTCCATTATCAACTGCCGGATTGCCGTGTCGCGGTATCGTCTTTCGAGTTCGGCGAAGAATTCCTTTCGCGATATTTTTTTGTCTCCGACGATTGCGACCGTATCCGCGTCGGTGATGAGGCTGCTGTTTGCCTCCCAGTCCCACTCTTCGGGCAGGGGGGCGCTGTGGGCGTCGGTGTCAACGGGTTCCATCCATTCTTCGGACGGCTGTCCGCTGCGGCCTTGCGCGCCTCCGCCCCCGTCGGGTTCGGCGGGTTGGCTCTTGTCCCGGCAGGAACCTGACGCCAGCAATACGAGAACTATCAGCAGTGCTTTTAGAAATTTTGACATAATGTACCCGTTTGAAAGTGGCCAGATGTGAAAAAAGCGGTCACAGGGTCAGGGAGACTCTGCGCCCTCCTTATCCTCGAGGTATTCGAGGAATTTGAGTTTCAACTCGCTGAGATTTTCTATTTTCGCGTCGGTCATCAGCCGCACCAAATGCTTTTCCTGCTCCGCGGCGTCCACCGGGTTTTTTTCGGTCTGCTCAAGGATTTCATTTTTCAGGTCTTTGAAGGAGCCGGACTTTGCCTCGTGTTTTTCGAGCAGTTGGATGATATGCCACCCGTAACTGGTTTTTACCGGCTGGCTTACTTCTCCCGGTTTTTGCAGGGCGATGGCGGCTATGTCGAATTCCGGTCCGAAGTAACTCAGCCGGTAGCGGGAATCTCCTTCAATGATGAGGGCGGGCACCACGCCGCCGGATTCCCTTGTGTACGGGTCGAGCGAGTGCGCTTTGGCCAGTTCGGAAAACGATTTGCCCTCGGCCAGTTTTTTCAGCAGGTCTTTTGCCTCGGTCTCGGTCTGGACAAGGATGTGCGCCACGCTCGCTCTCTCGTGGGTTAATTCGTGGTATTTGACCAGTTTCTCGACTATGACGCTGTGTCTCATCAGTTCATATATGCTCGGCGTGCTCTCGACGATTTTCCTGCGCTGGGTGGCCTTGTATTCTTCCAGGGTCTGGTTGAATCGCTGCTTTATGTACTGTTCGAACGTGAGAGCGCCCTGCGCCTGTCGCTCGATGTCTCTTTTTTCCCTTTCCACCTTCTGGTCGATGTACTGGTCGAGTTTCTTTTCCGTCTCCCTGGAGCTCGCGGTTACTCCGTGCCTGTTTTCTTCCTGCTTGAGCAGCGTTTTGGCGATGAGTTCGCTCAGTTCCTGTTCGCCGTATTTTTTGAGCATCGCCAGATAAAGGTCTTCCTTGGTGATTGGCTGGTCGTTGACTTTGGCGAGAATCTTGCCGAATCCGGAATCGTTATCCCGCCCTGCGTTCTCTTCAAGCGGGTTTGCGAGAATTCCGGGCAGCACGACTGCGGCGGTTCCTGCGAGGAGCGCCGCAAAAAGAAATGCCACTCCGGGGTGCAGTCCCTTTGTCATAAAAAAATACTCCAAGCACAGGACAGGTGAGGAAATATGGAAGGGGAATTGTAGCAGAAGCGAAAATCCGGGTCAACAATCTTTCGCTTCCCGTTTAGATTGCGGACGTCGGGCGGATTATGGGTGGATTTTCAGCGGAGAGGAAGAAGCATTGGGCCGCCGGTTTGGAACGGTGACTTTCACGAATCGCGACGGAACAGTTTTGAATACGACAGGAACGGTTTTATTTACCCGTTCGGACCCTGACCCGTACCCACACGGGTCCGCCTCGGGCAGATATCACTCCAATAGGGACAGTCCCTATATAGTATAGGGACAGTCCCTATATAGGTTTGTTGATATATATAGACTTACATTTCGCCAATAGGGACAGTCCCTATTCATCCGATTGCAGGCATCGGGCGGCGGCGGACCGAGACGGGGATTATTGTGGTTTGCGTAAGCGAAGCGATACTGCGCGGGAACGGCCTGTTTCAGGTTTTCCCCCGACGAGTCGGGGGAAAACCTGTAACCTGAAAATTCTTTTCGGTGACAGTCACCGCCGGTAAATGGCCCTCGGCATCCAGATATCCAGTTGTCCAAATCACGCCCAGTGTATGAGCGCAAGTTCGTGGGGCGTTGACTGCCTTGTGTACGATGGCAGCACGCGCACGGTGTAGCCGTGCAGTCCGCTGGTGTGGAACGGCAGAGTGCCCTTGTAAAGGTGCGCTCCGTTTTCCCCGTTTTCGGCGTGGCTCATCGTGATTGCGTCGCCGTCGGCTATGTCGCCGTGTTCATCCACGGGTCCGTGATATATTTCCACGTCAACGTCGTCGGGCGTGAGCACGCCGAGATTTATCTCCGTGGCGACCTCGATTCGGCCGCCGACTGCGGCGCCTTCCACCGATTCGGGCCTGACGGCGAGTATCCGTATCTCGTCCCAGCGCTGGGTAACGTTGCTGGTCCATTGAGCGGCGTTTACCGCGGCCTGGTTGTCGTCGCCGGCCATTTCCATATAGCGGTTTCCGGCGGGGAAGTAGAATCGCTGTGCGTATTCATGCACCATCCGGTTCGAGTTGAACACGGGACAGAGCGCGCGCATGGCGTCTTTCATTTTCGCGATCCACTTTCGCGGCAGGCCGCTGCGTCCGCGGTCGTAGTATAGCGGCACAATCTCCTTTTCGAGCAGGTTGTAGATGGCCTGGGACTCCACGCGGTCCTGGTAATCCAAATCTTCGTAAACTTCGCCGTGGCCGATGGCCCAGCCCACATCGGGCGTGTAGGCCTCGTCCCACCAGCCGTCGAGGATGCTCAAGTTCAGGGCTCCGTTCGCCGAGGCCTTCATACCGCTGGTGCCGCTTGCCTCCTCCAGGCGCCGCGGATTGTTCAGCCACACGTCAACGCCCTGCACCAGGTAGCGCGCGACGTTGATGTCGTAATCCTCGACGAAGGCGATTTTGTCGCGGAACTCTTCCCTGCGCGCCAGGTGGACGATCTGGCGGATAATTTCCTTGCCGCCGGCGTCTTTGGGGTGCGCCTTTCCTGCGAAGATAATCTGAACGGGGCGTTCGGGGTTGTTGAGCAGGCGCGCCAGCCGCTCCGGGTCGCTCAGTATGAGCGCGGCTCGTTTGTAAGTCGCGAACCGTCGCGCGAAGCCGATGGTAAGCGCGCGCGGGTTAAGCACCTCTTCGGCGCGTTCAATCTCGGCGGGCGGTGCGCCGCGGTTGACAAGGCTCTGTCGCAGGCGCCTGCGCACAAAGCCGACCAGCCGCTCGCGCCGTCTGCCGTGGGTGCGCCACAGTTCCTCGGCGGGAATCTGCTCCACGCGGCTCCACAGTTCGTAGTCGGCCGGGTCCTCAAGCCATCGCGGGCCGAGATAGCGGTCGTACAACTCGCCCATCTCGCGCGATATCCAGGAACGGTAGTGGATGCCGTTCGTGACCGAGCCGATGGGAACCTCTTTTTCCGGCACGCCGGACCACACGTGCTTCCACATCCTGCGCGATACGTCCCCGTGCAGTTTGCTCACGGCGTTGCGGTGCGCGGCCAGGTGAATGGCGAAAATAGCCATATTGAAAGGCTCGTCCTTCTTCGCTCCGGGCGCGCGGCCCATCTCGAAGAATTCTTCCTCGCCCAGGCCCAGGCTGTGGCGGTACGGGCCCATATGTTTTTCCAGCATCTCCTTGGAGAAACGGTCGATGCCCGCGGGTACCGGCGTGTGCGTGGTAAACACGGTGCTCGCGGTGACTATCTCTCTGGCCTCGGCAAAATTCAGCCCGCGCTCCTCCATCAGCATTCGTATGCGCTCCAGCCCCAGGAATGCCGAGTGCCCCTCGTTCATATGACAGACGGTCGGGTTTATGCCCATCGCCCTGAGCGCGCGCATTCCGCCGATGCCCAGTATCATTTCCTGCTGGATTCGCGTTTCGATGTTCCCGCCGTAGAGTTCGGCGGTGATTGTCCTGTCGGACGGGCTGTTTTGCCCGACGTTTGTGTCGAGCATATAGATGGGGTTGCGCCCCACCTGTGCGCGCCAGACCTGCGCGTACACCTCACGTCCGGGGAATTGCACGGAGATGGTAACCGGCCTGTTCTCGCCGTCGCGCATCAGCGTTATCGGCAGGTTGTAAAAGTCGTTTACGGGATACAGTTCCTGCTGCCAGCCGTCGACATTCAGGTACTGCCTGAAGTAGCCCTTCTGGTAGAGCAGTCCCACGCCGACCAGCGGCAGGCCCAGTTCGCTGGACGACTTCATATGGTCGCCCGCCAGGACGCCGAGGCCGCCCGAATAGACCGGCAGGGCGTCGCTCACGCCGAACTCCGCGGAGAAATACGCCACGTTGAACCCTTTGGGCCCGCCATCAAGTTTTCCGTACCACGTTGTCTCGTCGTTAAGGTGTTCCTGCAGCGCGTTCCACACCCTGTCGAGTTGCGCGACGAAACTGTCGTCGCGGGCGAGTTTGTCCAGGCGCTGCTGCTCGACCAGTCCCAGCATCTGCACGGGGTTGTGGCCGGTGCCTTCCCACAGGTCCGGGTCCAGCCGGTGGAAGAGTCGCGTCGATTCCGGATGCCAGGACCAGAAAAGATTGCGGGCGATATCCTTCAGCCGCTTGAGTGCGTCGGGCAATGACGCCTCGATGGTAAATGTCTGGATTGGGCGCATAAAAGGCTCCTCTGCCGGTTTAAGGGAACATTCCCTGAGTTACAAAAGGAATCCGTAAACTATGAAAGCATTGTGAAAAAATAGACGGATATGACTGAGAAGGTATGAACGGCTTATCAGCCGCAATAATCGACGTTTGGGTTGCGATTCTTTAGCGCGGGACTGCGGCTGATTTCAGAAATGCTCGCCGGGCGGCCTGCTTTTTTCAGAATTATTAAGTTTTGGAGACGAGGTTTATGAAGACGACGAGAAGCAGGGCGGAGGTTGCGGCGCCTGTCAGGCCGGTGACGATGCCGGTAACGGCCATACTGCCGCCGTCGGCCTCGCCGCGTTTGCATTTCCGTTTGGCGACAACCCCGAAGATAACCGCAAGCCCGCCGAGCAGTATTCCCAGGCCCCATATCCAGCCGATAACAATCGATATGATGCCCAGCACCATCGAAGCGACGGCCATTCCTGCGGGCCTGGCCGGCCGGTATGACAAGGGGTTGCAGGACGGGACTTG
>JBDRIB010000149.1:0-3231 GCA_043816375.1 Planctomycetota bacterium
CAAAGGCACACTTGGTATGGTCCACCTGGGCATTGAGTTCCGTGACATTCTCATCCGTGAACAACTTGCTCACCTTCTGCGCCCAGTTGAGGTGGTCCACTTCCTTCTGAACTACTTCATCTCGCAAAGCGTTGCCCTCGGTCATCCGTTCGGCCTGGCCGATTAACTGCCCGATTCCAAAACTCGACCAGATTGCGACAGCTGCAAGGCCCAACACAACCATTGAGAATCCGAAAATAAGTTTTGTGGCCAGTTTCATATTCTTGAACATAGTGTTACTCCTTCCGTTGAAATTTGAATTTTTCTAATCAGCGTTCGAAATCGTTTCGAGGTCGTCATCGCCGATGACCTTCGCGATGTCCAGTAATATGGTTACCTTGTCATTGGCCTTGCCCATACCCAGAATATACTCCGTATTCACGTTCGTGCCGAAAGACGGTGCGTCTTCGATATCCTTGCCGGCGATATCGAGAACCTCTGACACCTTATCAACCACAATTCCCATCTCTACGCCTCTCACATCAACCACAATAATGCATGTCTCCTCCGTCTTCTCGATTTCTTCCATGCCGAATTTCAGGCGCAAATCAATTACTGGAATAACCTTGCCGCGAAGGTTGATTACGCCCTTGACGAACTCCGGCGTGCGAGGCACCGGCGTGATATCCATTATGCCGATGATCTCGCGCACCTTGAGTATTTCAAGGCCGTAATTCTCTTCGGCCAGGATAAAGGTCAGGTATTTGCCCGCCCTGTCCGAAGTCGAAGTCGCGGCATCGTTTGCCATCGCTTCCTGTTGGCTCATAACTCTCTCCTTCCGAAAAGAATATTACGTAGCTTCCTGCCGCTTTTATTCCCCTCGCAGGCAGGCAAGGGATCTTCGTCTATGGATTTTCTTGTGGTTCCGGCCCGGATGTTTGTTCCTGAGCGATAGCCAGGATTCCGGAGACATCGAGAATAAGGCCTACTCTGCCGTCCCCCAGTATCGCGGCCCCCGACACTCCGGAAACATTTCCCAGTACCGAGCCAAGAGACTTAATAACCACCTGTTGCTGGCCAACAATTTCGTCAATCAGCATCGCACACTGCTTTCCATTCACCTCGATGATGACAAGCAGACAGTTGTCAAGATTTTCATTGGCCTCAATAACACCAAAGAGACGGTGCAGCCGTACAATGGAGATGATGTTCCCGCGGACCATTACCATCTCGCCCTTCTGCTGGACGGTCGATATCATGTTTTTTTCGGGTCTGAACGCCTCGCGAATGGCGATGGTCGGCAGAATGTAGCGCTCATTGCCGACCAGAATCAGCATCCCGTCAATGATAGCCAGCGTCAGAGGCAGCCTCACGGTGAAGGTAGTGCCTTTGCTCTTCTCCGAGGCTATTTCAACCTTGCCGCGAAGCGCCTCGATATTGCGCTTCACAACGTCCGTGCCCACTCCGCGCCCCGAGACATCGGTCACCTTCGCCGCTGTCGAAAAGCCGGGCATCATAATTATGTTGTATATCTCCGCGTCCGAGAGTTCTTTGCCGGGCTCGACAAGTCCCTTTTCCATCGCTTTGGCGAGTATCTTTTCGCTGTCGAGGCCCCTGCCGTCGTCGATGATTTCGATGACCACGTTACCTGCGGCGTGGTAGGCCCTGAGGGTTACGGTGCCCGTCTCCGGTTTGCCGCTTTCCCTGCGGACTTCCGGGGGTTCTATGCCGTGGTCAACACAGTTTCGCATCATATGCACAAGCGGGTCATTGATGGACTCGACCATATTCCGGTCTATCTCCGTCTCTTCGCCTTCGGTGACGAAGCGGACCGACTTGCCCGACTTGCGCGCAAGGTCCCGCACCAGGCGCGCCATTTTCTGGAATGTATTCTTCAGCGGCACCATTCGCATCGACAGGCTCAATTCCTGCAACTCCCGCGTGATTTTGCTCAGTTGCGACACGTTGCGCGTCAGGGTATGGGAATCGCTGGTCACAATAACTTCATCCTGAGAGACCATCGACTGTGCTATGACGAGTTCGCCCACCATATTGATAAAGTTGTCCAGCCTGGTCGTACCGATTCGCACTGTCGCCTCGGCCACTGCCTGACCGGTCGCCGCCTTCTGGGTTCGGAGGGCCTGGGCGACATCTTTCGGTATTGCCGCGTTTTTCCTGATGAGTTTTGTGCCGAGTTTTCCCTCTCCTTCTCCGGCCGCCGCGGCCTCCACGTCTTCCCTTGTCGCCTTGCCCTGTGCGACAAGGAGGTCTCCCAGCCGGGGGGCTTCGGGCGTCGAATCGGTCTCCACATCCGGCGATTCAAGACGGGCGAGGAGTTGCTCCACTCCTTCCGGTCGCTCGCATTCCGTGCCTTCCATGCGTACCCTGACGTATTCAATCAGGCGCTTCAGCACATCGCAGGAATCGAACGCGAGGTCCGCGTAACCGCCCTCCATAGTGATTTCTTCCTTGCGCGCGCGGTCCAGGAGCGTCTCGGCCCTGTGGGCGACCTTGTTTATGACCGGCAAGCCGAGGAATCCGGAAGTGCCCTTTATCGTGTGGAACGCCCGGAAGACGGCGTTTATTTTTTCCGGGTCCGCAGCGGTTTCGAGGTCAAGCAGCGCGGCTTCCGAGTTTTGAATGTGGTCAAGCGATTCGGCTATAAACTCCCCCATCAGGCTGGCATCTGCGTCCGGCGGGAAGTAATCACACTCGGCCTGCTTCTCTTCCGTAAGGGAATCCGGGTCCGGGGATTTTGTTTGCGTGTGGGTGTCCTGCGTTGTCTGTTCTTTATCGGCGTGCTTTTCCGGCTCGCATTCAAACCAGCCGGGCAGTTCGACATCTTCACAGTTCTGCCCGCGTTCGATGCGTCCGCATATCTGCTGTACGGCTTCGACCGCCTGACCCATTTGCGCAACGCCCGCATCGGGGTTGTCGTATTCGCGAAGGATCAGTTTTTCGGCGATGCCGGCGCCCGCCTGCGCAAGCCGTTGCGCGAGAGGAGACATATCATCGTGTCCGGCGATCTTTATGAAGTAAGCGTGAATCTGGCCGAGTTTTTGCAGATCGTCGGGCTCGACGTCGATAACCGACGCCGCCAGTTCATTCATCAATAGGGGTATTTACTTGACTCCACATAACACTATCTGTAGTATTGGCCGCCATGAGAGAAGATTATCCATGCACCATGCTGGAGATGGAACGGCGGTTCAACACATGGAACCAACCCCGTTTTCCTGTTTGATAAGACCA
>JBDRIB010000150.1:0-3830 GCA_043816375.1 Planctomycetota bacterium
GCCGACGAATCAAGCCCGTATAATCGCGATGCCAATCTGGTCCATACCCTGGTTCTATGCTGATGCCACGTTGCTGAAGACGTTCAGAAGGCACATCACATGGGCCAGGGAGTAGCCAGAGATGATTAGCATCACGTCGACACATAGCTTATCTTACACCTTTCGCAAAAGTTGCTACCGCCGGTTCAAGACGCCGCAGCGTTTCAGTAATGACTTCGTCATCATGAGACAAACTGATCCCGTGGTGTATCTGGGGACGCATGAAAACGCCATGAGTACATGCAAGTCGAGAGAAATGGGGTAGGAACTCTGCATTTTGGGTCGGAAAAAACAAAAAAGGGGTTGGGAGTGGTGAAAAGTCGAATCAGGCTTTTCCGGCGCCTGTAAAAAAGGGGGGATAATCGTGGCGGGCAGGGAAGTCCTGAAACAAGGAGGGTGAGAAATGAGCAAAAACGAGATGATAGGTTCATCGGTTGCTAAAGCAATTGCGGGACTGTTGATGCTAGTGGTACTATGGGGAATACCCAGCCTTATCAGCATTGTGCGCTACTTAAGCCTCGATGTTGGTATTGTGATGTTGGTGATGTTTCAGTGCCTTCACTCAGTCGGGTTGGTCGTGTGTGGAGTTGCGGTCTATTCGGCCTACCTGGCGTTTAGAGAAGCTAAATCGGCACGGAGCGGGTGGGGATGGCTATTCGTCGTTATTGCTGTGATTATCATTCCTACATTTTTATGTACTCCGTATTTGTTTCGTTGGATAA
This sequence comes from Planctomycetota bacterium, assembly GCA_043816375.1. Classification (GTDB taxonomy): domain Bacteria; phylum Planctomycetota; class B129-G9; order B129-G9; family B129-G9; genus JBDRIB01. Next base: position 762 of record JBDRIB010000150.1, read on the forward strand.
GAAGCGCCTGGTTTCCGGTTAATATTACTGTGATTGTTGGGTTTTTCTGTTCAATTGCCTGGGAAGTCCGGAAGTGGAGGGCGAAGAAGCGCGAGACATAAAATCTTTCAACTACCCAACGGCCCCATTTGCCGGGGCGTATCGGAAATAACGCGCAATAAAAGCAGGGCAAGAAGTGTTTTTATCTTTTGCGTCTGCGGAGCAGTCCTGCGAATCAGAGGAGGGCGGGCGCGAGAAGAAGAAGGGTTGAAGGCGGCGGGCAGACCGTCTCCATCGCCCCTGCGGCACCCCTTGCGGCGCGGGGCAATAGTCTCAGGGAAATTCTCAAGTTCGAAGCCGCTCTCTGGTGGCCCGCACCAAACCATCATGGTTGCGTCCACACCCAATCCGACGTTTCGAGGCGATATGCCTTGCTTTTACGGGTGGTTTGTGGTTTAATATTGTAGTACTTGGCAAGGGTGCCGGGTGCTTTTTTTGTGGATAGAGGTTCGCACGTTCCATGATTGAAGTCGACAAAATTCGCAATCTCGCAATTATCGCGCATATCGACCACGGCAAAACTACGCTCATTGATTCCATTTTTCGGAATGCGCACACCTTCCGCGACAACGCCCGCATCGAAGAGCGCGTGATGGACAACTACGAACTGGAACGCGAGCGTGGCATCACCATCCGCGCCAAGCACTGCACGGTCGAGTGGAACGGCTATCGTATCAACATCATCGACACCCCGGGCCACGCCGATTTTTCGGGCGAGGTCGAGCGGGTGCTCTCGATGGTGGATTTTGTTTTGTTGATTGTTGACGCCAACGAAGGCCCAATGCCCCAGACGCGCTATGTTCTCACGCGCGCACTACGCCTGGGATTAAAGCCTATCGTCATCATCAACAAGATGGATCGTCCGAATGCCGACCCTGAAGGCGTGCTCGACAAAACCATCGATCTTTTCATAGAACTCGGCACTTCGGACGAGCAGATCGACTTTCCCGTGCTCTACGGTTCCGGCCGTGACGGCTGGCTGGTTCGCAATCTTGACAAGGATGAGCGTAAGGATATGCGCGCGTTGTTCGAGACAATCGCCGAGCAGGCTCCGCCGCCCGCCACGAATATGAACGCGCCGTTTCGTATGCAGATCAGCACCCTCGCGTGGAGCGACTACGCCGGTCGCATCGGCTGCGGGCGAGTGTTCCAGGGCAGGCACAAAACAGGCAACGCATTCGTACTGACATCGACATCCAGAAAGGACTGCGGTGCAGATGAAAATAAATGGGAAGTAACGGGCAGCAAGATTGCGAAATCCTCGTGCCTGTGGGTTACGCGCGGGCTTGAGCGCAAGGTCGTCGAAGAGGTCACCGCGGGCGATATTGTTTGGATTGCCGGAGCGGAAGACGTGATGATCGGTGATACGCTTTCCGCGCCCGAACTGGAAAACCCCGCTTTGCCGCCGCTCGATATCGAAGAGCCGACGGTGTCGACGGTTTTTCTCGTAAACACAGGACCGTTTGCCGGGCAGGATGGTAAGGCGGTGCAGCTACGCCAGATAAAGGAGCGACTGGAGCGCGAAATGCGCGTTAACGTCGCGTTGCGCGTCGAAGACCTCGACCGCATAGACGGCGTCAAGGTCAGCGGCAGAGGAGAACTCCACCTCGCTATCCTCATCGAAGAGATGCGCCGCGAAGGGCTGGAGTTTTGCGTATCGCGGCCCGAAGTCATCACGCATCACGACTCAGAAGGCAATCTGCTGGAGCCAATGGAGCAGATGATCGTGGACGTGCCGATTGACTATCAGGGCGTTGTTGTCGCGAAGCTCGCCCGGCGCAAGGGCGAACTGCTGGTCGTGCACAACGCCGGAACCGGTATGCTTCGTCTGGAATTCAAAATCCCCACCCGCGGCGTCATTGGCTACCGCACCGAATTCCTCACCAACACGCGCGGCCTGGGCATTATGTCATCGCGCTTTGTCGGCTTCGGCCCGTGGTGCGGCAACGTGTTCTCGCGTACCCGAGGCTCAATGGTCAGCATCGAAGCGGGCGAGGCCACCACTCACAGTCTGGAGAACCTGCAACGGCGCGGCACACTCTTCGTGCAGCCGGGCGAGCGCGTGTACGAGGGAATGGTAATCGGCGAGCACTCGCGCCCCAAGAGCCTGCCCTGCAAGCCGACGAAGAAAAAGGCTATGAGCAACGTTCGAACCGCGATCAAAGCGACGGAGGCCGGGCTGGACGTGCCGCTGCAACACACGCTTGAAAGCGCGCTGGAATGGGTGGCCGACGACGAACTCGTCGAGGTTACGCCCAAGAACATCCGCATTCGCAAGGCTATCCTCGGCGCCGAAGAACGCAAACGCGCCTTCCGCAGACTCAGCGCCCAAGTCGGGTAACCCGAACGTGGCATATCGGCTGTGGTGCTCGCGGGGAGTGGACGGCCGCGAATATCCGTGGGGAAACGACTGGGAAGACGGTCGGCGCTGCCGATGCCGATTGTCCGGGAATTATGGCAGCGAGACGACATGCGAGGTGTGGGGCTACCCGGAGGGTTGCAGTCCGTGGGGACTGTACCAGATGTCCGGTAACGTGGATGAGTGGTGCGAGGACGTGTGGCACGACAACTACAATGGCGCGCCGAATGACGGCAGTGCGTGGACCACAGGCGGGGAGCAGTCCGACCGTGTCTTTCGCGGCGGGTCGCGGAACGCCAGTGTGTGGAGCACACGTTCTGCCGATCGCAGCGGTAGCGATCCGGGCCCGGGCTACACTCTCGGGTTTCGTGTTGCGCTGTCTGCGAGTGCCGACCGATAATTTGCTCGCAAGGGGGCAAAATTCGGCTTTATTGCAGGCCTATATTAAAGACAGGGCTGGGGTGGAAAATATTCAGTTTGTTCGGGCATAAAAAAACCCCTGTCTGGTCAGGACAGGGGCAAAGTTAAAGAAGCGATTTGGAATAGTCCGGTTTAACACATTTTGTATGGAGATGGATAGTGGTCTTTTTTGTTCCGTTCCGCAGGGCGCTTTCTTGCGCCTCTATGTATATAGACACATGAGAAGCGAAATAATCTCGAAAAAAATCGGG